>NZ_JBGTDD010000078.1:0-12746 GCF_041748495.1 Parasphingorhabdus sp. | reverse complement strand
ATGCTGGTCGATTCCAGCGGTTCGAGAAACCCGCCGGACAGGCCGATCGCGACGCAATTCCTGTTCCACAATTTCGTGCGCTTGCCGGTCCGGAAGAACAGCTGCTTGGGATCTGCAATCGGCTCGCCCTCGAGATTGTTCATCAGCATATCGACCGCGTCCTGATCGCTGATATAGCGGTCGCAATAGACATGGCCATTGCCGACCCGGTGCTGCAACGGGATCCGCCATTGCCAGCCCGCTGGCCGAGCCGTGGACCGGGTATAGGGGCCGACCGGGGCGACGGTGACGCACGGGACCGCGAAGGCCCGGTTGCAGGGCAGATAGTCGCTCCAGTCGTCAAATCCGGTGGCCAGTTCCTGCTCGATCAGCAGTCCGCGAAAGCCGGAACAGTCGACAAACAGTTCCCCGGTGATGTGCTGACCGGATTCCAGGGTCACCGACCGGATGAATCCATTGTCAGCAGCGCGCTCGACCGCGACGACCTTGCCCTCGATCCGGTCCACGCCGCGATCTTTCGCATATTCGGCGAGATAGGAAGCAAAGAGGCTGGCGTCGAACTGATAGGCATAGGCATAAGCCTGGACGAGCGAAGCTGGATGTTCCGGCGGCAGGTCGAAGCGGCCTTGGCGCGCAGCCGTGATCGGCAGGCAATAATCGCCAAAGTCTCCGGACCGTCCGGCGGCCTGTTCCCTGATCCAGTAATGGTGGAAATCGGCGGGACCGATCGGCTCCCCGTGCACGCCAAACGGGTGGATATAATGATCGCCTACCTTGCCCCAGTCGCGAAACTCGATGCCGAGCTTTATCGTCGCGCTGGTCCGCGCCATCATCTCCGCTTCATCAATGCCGAGCATATCGATATAGTCGCGAATTTGCGGCAGCGTCGCTTCACCGACCCCGACGGTACCGATTTCGGCAGATTCGATCAGGCGGATGCTGGTGTCGGTTCCCGCCAGTTTGCGGGACAGCGCTGCTGCGGTCATCCAGCCTGCGGTGCCGCCGCCGACGATGACAATTGCTCGCACAAGCTGGTTCGTCCGGTCGGTCAATGCAGTCCCCCATATCTGGCACGTTCCACGCGAAGCAATGCTAGCCCGTTATTCGGAATTGGCCAATCGCATTTATGTTGCACTGCGTCAGCAGGCTCGACCCTTACAGCGCCGCGGTCAGTCCGGCGTCGCGCATGCCGCGCCAGATCTGCAGCGCCTGCACGGTTTCCGGCACATCATGCACCCGGACGATCTGCCCGCCCTGCTGGATCGCGTGATGGGCGAAGGCAATCGAGCCGCCGAGGCGTTTGTCGACTGGTGCTTCTTTGGACAAAGCCCCGATCATCCGTTTGCGACTGGCGCCGATCAGCAGCGGCTGGCCGAGCGTGTGGAACATCGCGATATTGTTCATCAGCGCGAGATTGTCGGTCAGCGTCTTGCCGAAGCCGAGGCCGGGATCGATGATGATCTTCTCGCGTTCGAAGCCTGCTGCAACCACATCGGCGATGCGCTGTTCGAGCCAGTCGAGTGTGTCGGTGACGATATTGCCATAGCCTTCGCTCTTGTGCGGATCCCTGCCGCTCGACGGGGCGTGCATCAGCACCACCGGAACGCCGGAAATGCCGGCGACCTCGAGCGATCTCTTGTCATGCAGCAGCGCCGAGACATCATTGATCAGATGCGCGCCGGCGGCGATCGCCGCTTCCATCACCGCGGCCTTGCGGGTGTCGATCGACAGCACCGCGCCGCAATGGGCCAGACGTTCGATCACCGGCTGCACCCGTTTGATCTCGTCGCCTTCCCAGACCGGATCGGCGCCGGGCCGGGTGCTTTCACCGCCGATATCGAGGATCGACGCGCCGGCGGCGGCCATGGCCAGTCCGGCCTCGGCCGCCTTGTCCGGGTCATCCTGATGTTTGCCACCGTCGGAAAAACTGTCGGGCGTGATATTGAGAATGCCCATGACATGCGGCTGGTCAAAGCGAATGATCCGTTCGCCGCAGGTCAGCGGTTCGTGCTGGCGGGTCAGATGGGTGAAAAGCGTGGCGGCGCGCCGGGCCAGCGGCTCCGGCAAGGCGTTTGACCATTCCGGCCATTGGGTGATGTTGACGAGGCCGCGAAGATTCGGCCTGCCGTTTGCGATGATGAGATATTCTATCTGAGAAAACCAGATCAGACTATTGTTTAACCTGGTATTTTTATCCTCATGCCATTGTGGGCTGTCGACCAGCCCGACCGGCTTCAGATAGAGTTTTGCCTCCCCCGCATATGCTTCCAATTCTTCCAGCGCATCGCCCATATCAGGGTTCGGTAGCAAGCAGATAGGTCTGGCGCAGGTCGTCAATCGGTTTCAGCGCCTTGCCATCATCATAATACCAGTAGGTCCAGCCATTGCAGCTGGGCGCATTTTGCACCGAAGCCCCGATCTTGTGGATCGAGCCTTCCTGGCCCTCCCAGAGCAGCGAGCCGTCGGCGCGCACCTTCACCTTATACTGGCGGTTCTTGCTGCATAATTCGTCGCCCGGTTTGACATAGCCGGTCTCGACCAGGGTCCCAAACGCGACCCGCGGCTTCGACTTCGGCGACTGCATGGTCTTGAGGGCGCTCTCGTCCAGTGGCAGCGCCTCGGCGATCCGCTGTTCCGCGACTTCGCAATAGCTGTCTTCTTTCTCGCAACCGATCCATTCGCGGCCCAGTCGCTTCGCCACCGCACCAGTGGTGCCGGTACCGAAAAACGGGTCGAGCACGACATCCCCGGGATTGGTCGTCGCCAGCATGATCCGGTAGAGCAAGGCTTCCGGCTTCTGGGTCGGATGCGCCTTGGTACCGTTGCGCTTCAGCCGTTCCTGGCCGCCGCAGATCGGCATCACCCAGTCGCTGCGCATCTGCAACTCGTCGTTGAGATTCTTCATCGCCCGATAGTTGAACGTATATTTCGACTTTTCCGATTTCGACGCCCAGATCAATGTCTCGTGCGCATTGGTAAAGCGCGTACCCTTGAAATTTGGCATCGGATTGGCCTTGCGCCAGATGATGTCGTTGAGGATCCAGTAACCGAGATCCTGCAGCGACGCGCCGACCCGGAAGATATTGTGATAGCTGCCGATCACCCAGAGCGAACCATCGGGCTTGAGAATGCGGCGCGCTTCCGCCAGCCAGGCGCGCGTAAACGCATCATAAGCGGCAAAACTGTCAAAATGATCCCAGGCATCGTCGACCGCATCCACCTGACCGCCTTCGGGACGGTACAGATCCCCGCCCAGTTGCAGATTATAGGGTGGGTCGGCGAAGACCATGTCGACCGAAGCATCCGGCAGGGAGGCCATCGCCTCGATGCAATCCATTTTCAATATCTGCCCCAATGGCAGGTCTACAGCCTTTTTCGCGGTGCGCGGTGCGGTGCGTGTTTTGGGCGCGTGCAGGCGCTCGATAATCCCCATGAACCTCTGATCCTTTTTTCAGCCGCGCCAGTGGTGAGTCCGAAATGGCGGCCGGTCAAGGCCGTTAATATAGGTTAAAGGCGTATCTACATGGTTAACGAAAGACGAAAAAGAAGAACGAAACGAGTCCGCCACCAGATATGGAGTCACTCTCCGCAAAAGAGACTCAATCCCTAGTAGTGTGACGCAAAAGACTCGTTCGGAAAATTTATTCGGGCAGATTGACAAAATCAGCCTTATTCAAATTTGGTTCACAAAAACCTGCGTTCCGGCTATATGCGGGATCAGCAGATTTGCTCCACAGTGTAACAGTCCGGGGGTCAGTGATCAGATGGCGCGCAATTTTCGTGATAAATATCAGCATGACTATGGCATCGCCCAACAGAGCGACGAACCCCGGCCGCATCCCGGTGTGATCGTCGGCGGCGAAGCGGGACGCGAGAAACGCCGCGAATATGCGATCGTCTTCGGGTCAAAGATTTTCGGTTCGGTCGCTGCCGTCTGGTGGATGTTCACCTATGACACCGGCTGGGTCGAATGGTCGGCCTTCATCGCCGGCTATATCATCCTGATGCTGGGTATCGTTCTCGGCTTTCACCGCTATTATTCGCACAAGTCCTTCGATACGTCGGTGCCGATGCAATATATACTGGGGGCGATGGCGCAAATGTCGATCCAGTCCTCGGTGCTCCGCTGGGCATCCGATCATCGCCGTCATCATGCCCATAGCGATGAAATTGGTGACGTGCACAGCCCCTGGCTTGACGGCCGGGGACGCAAGACGAGCCGGCTGAAGGGCATGTTCCACTCGCATTTCGGCTGGTTCATGGATGATTGCGTCACCGACATGAGCATCTATGGCAAGGGCCTTGCCGACAATGAAGTGGTGCTGTGGCTGCACAAGACCCGCTGGTACTGGCTGATCTTCTCGCTGATCATCTTTCCCGGCATCTGGGGCCTGGTCTTTGGCGGCTGGGACCATGTCATCGGCACGATCCTGATCGGCGGCTATTTCCGGACTTTCGTGGTTCTGCAGATCACCCTGGGTATTTCCAGCTACGCCCATGTTGTCGGGTCGCAGCGGCACACCAAAGGCGTCGGCACGGCCAAGAACAGCTTCATTTTCTCGCTGCTGACCTTTGGCGAAGGCTGGCACAACAACCATCACAAGCATCCGCGCGCCAGCTTCCAGGGCATGGCCTGGTGGGAAATCGACATCGCTGGCTATGTGTTACTGCTGCTGGAGAAAATGGGTCTGGTCTGGAACGTCACCCGCCAGCCCAAATATATCAAGAGCGACAGCGGCGAATGGGTATTGGCTGAGCGCAAGATCGCGCCAAATCCGGCCAAGGCCGAGGCCTAAAGCAATTCAAGCTGTGCGACCGGCGCAAAGCTTTTTCGGTGCAGGGGCGTCGGGCCATATTGCCTGAGCGCCGCCAGATGCTCCGCCGTTCCATAGCCCTTGTTCCGTTCCCAGCCATATTGCGGATATTGCTCCGCTGCGGCAATCATCAGCCGGTCGCGACATTCCTTGGCAAGGATCGAGGCGGCCGAAATGCAGGGATGGATCGCGTCCCCGCCGATCACGGCTTCGGCTGAAAATCCCCATCGCGGCAGCCGGTTACCGTCGACCAGCACATGGCCGGGTCTGATAGCGAGACCTTCAACCGCCCGCACCATCGCCAGCATGGTCGCCTGCAGGATGTTGATCTCGTCAATCTCGGATTCGCAGCATTGGGCGACCGAAAAATGCGCACAAGCCATGATTTCCAGCTCGAGGCGCGCACGCGCCTTGGCCGTCAGTTTCTTACTGTCGTCCAGTCCGATAATGGCGTGATCGTCGGGCAGGATGACCACGGCAGCCACCACGGGGCCGGCGAGCGGCCCCCTGCCCGCCTCGTCCACCCCGGCAATCATTCGTCAAGATCCTGAAAGTCGGTGACATATTGATGGCCGAGCGGGCCATTGCCCTGGCCAAGGCCGGGCGCCTCGATGATCGCGATGCGGGTGAACGAGATTGCCTGTTCAAAGGCTGTTCTCAGCTTCAGCCCGCTGCCCAGCCCGACGGCCAGCGCGCTGGCGAAGGTGCAGCCGGTGCCATGGGTTTCGCTGCTATCCAGCCGCTTGCCCTCGATCCGGGCGACCAGGCCGCTGGGGGCATAGAGTTCGTCTACAACCATAGGCCCTTCGCCATGCCCGCCCTTGACCACGAGGTGACAGCCGTGACCCAATATGCGGTCCTTGCCGCCCAAGGCTTCGAGTTCCGGCAAATTGGGGGTCACCACCGAAGCCACATCCATCAATTGTCCGAAGGCGGCTATGGTATCGCGATCGGCGAGAGTGCTGCCGCTGGTCGCAACCATCACCGGGTCGAAGACAATCGGGATGCTCAGCCTGGCCAGACATTCAGCGACGGCGCGCGCGGCTTCCGCGCTTCCGATCATGCCGATCTTGACCGCATCGACGCCGATATCGCTGACGACGGAATCGATCTGTGCCAGGATCATCGAGGTGGGCACCCGGTGCACGGACTGGACACCGAGTGTATTTTGCGCCGTGATTGCGGTAATCGCGGTCATCGCGTGACCGCCGAGCATGGTGATCGTCTTGATATCCGCCTGAATACCCGCGCCGCCGCCGCTGTCCGATCCGGCGATCGACAATATCCGGGGACAGGTTCCGGTCACAGGAACAACGGTCCGACCTGCACGATCAGGAACCATTCCAGGGCTGCCGCCACCAGCAGGATCGGGATCCAGAACCGCCTGAAAAAGCCGCGGGCAAAGAAATAGAGAAGAAAAGTCGCCAGAACCGGCAGGATCAGGCCCAGCACCACGATCGTGCGAGCGTCCAGGGCATCCAGGATATTCATGATGGATATGTCCATTCCGTGGCAGCCGGATATTTCGCCAGCAGCGCCGCTGACCGGGTCGGGCGGGCAGTCAGGGCCCCGCCACAATTGGGGCATTTGCCATGCAGTCTGGTCTCGTTGCAGCCTGCACAAAACGTACATTCAAAGCTGCAGATCAGGGCGCCGGCTTGCTCGGCTGGCAAATCCTTGCCGCAGCTTTCGCAATCGGGGCGCATGTCCAGCATCAGGCGGCCACGTCCTCGACCACCGCGCATATCCGGTCGACCAGCGCATGGACCTGCTCTTCATCATCGCCCTCGGCCATCACCCGGATCAGCGGTTCGGTACCCGACTTGCGGATCACCAGCCGTCCGGAACCCTCCAGTTCCCTTTCCGCTTCCGCGATCACCGCCTTGACCCTTTCTGAAGCCAGCGGTTCGCCGCTGCTGTAGCGCACATTCTTGAGCAATTGCGGAACCGGGTCAAACAGATGGAGCAACTCGCTGGCCGGCTTGCCGCTGTCAACCAGCTCGCCCAGCACCTGCAAGGCCGCGACGGTGCCATCGCCGGTGGTGCCATGGTCGAGCATGATCATATGGCCGGACTGCTCGCCGCCGACATTATATCCCCCCTTTTTCATCTCCTCCAGAACATAGCGATCACCGACATTCGCTCGCACAAGATCCAGATGCTGGGCGTTCAGAAATCTTTCCAGCCCGAGATTGGACATGACCGTGGCGACGATTCCGTCGCCGCGCAGCAGACCGCTGCGGCTCCAGCTGGACCCGATCAACGCCATGATCTGATCGCCATCAACCACCTGTCCCTTTTCATCGACGATGATCAGACGATCGGCATCGCCATCCAGGGCAATGCCGATATGGGCACCCGAAGCCACCACCGTATCCTGCAGGACCGCCAGATCAGTAGACCCGCATTTGTCATTGATATTCAGCCCGTTGGGACTGATGCCCAGAGTGACCACTTCTGCGCCAAGCTCCCAGAATGCCGAGGGCGCAACCTGATAGGCGGCGCCATTGGCGCAATCGCAGACGATCTTCAGGCCGTCGAAGCGGATATGCTCCGGCAAGGACATCTTGACGGCATGGATATAGCGGCCGCGGGCATCTTCGAACCGCTTGGCCCGGCCGATATCCTGCGGCTTGGCCAGCTTCACCTCCTGCTCGAGATATGCCTCGATCTTGAGTTCGTCGGCGTCGGACAGCTTGAACCCGTCCGGCCCGAATAATTTTATGCCATTGTCAAAATAGGGATTGTGACTGGCCGAAATCATCACGCCGAGATCGGCGCGCATCGAGCGCGTGAGCAGGGCCACTGCGGGAGTCGGCAGCGGTCCCACCTGCACGACATCCATCCCGACGCTGGTAAATCCGGCGACCAGGGCATTTTCCATCATATAGCCGGACAGCCTTGTATCCTTGCCGATGACCACGCGGTGACGATGATCACCCCGCTGGAAATGCCGGCCCGCCGCCTGACCGACTTTCATGGCGATCTCCGCCGTCATCGGATGGCTGTTGGTCAGCCCGCGTATGCCATCGGTACCGAAAAACTTCTTTGTCATATCCACTTATGTCCCAGCATGGTCACGCCCTGTCATGTGTTTCTCTAGCCGAAGGACCGGCTGGACACCAAGCGGGAATGGAACCATTGGCAAAATTTACCGTTAATCAGTCCTTGCCAGCTTCGACCGGCCATGGTTGATGATCGGAGCGGGGAAGCCAAGGGGTAATATATTGAAAAAAGCACTGATCATACTGCTTGCCCTGGTACTCGGCATCCTGATCGGACTGTTTGTCGGTACCCAAAACGAACCGCTGGTCGAGGCCGCCGATGTGATCGGCAACATGTGGCTCAACGCCTTGCGCATGACGGTTATTCCGCTGGTGTTCACGCTGCTGATCGTCGGCATCGGCAAGGCAGCGACCATGGCGCGGGCTGGCCGGATGACCGGACGCGCCATTGCATTCATGATCTTCATTCTGTGGTGCTCGTCCGCCATGGCCGCCATATTGACTCCGGCCCTGCTCGAGCTTTTCCCGCTCAACATCGACGCTGCCGCCGCGCTGCGATCTGCCTTGGGCGATGCGGCACCGCCGGGAGACGTCCCCCCGTTCAGCGAATTTCTGCGCGCGCTGATCCCGACCAATGCGATTGCCGCGGCAGCGGAAGACGCGGTGCTGCCGCTGATGGTTTTTGCGCTGGCCCTGGCCTTTGCGATCAGCCGCTTGCCCGATCCGCAAAGAATGATGCTCGACCAGTTTTTCAATGCCCTGGCCGACGCACTGCTGATCCTGATCCAGTGGGTGCTGGCGCTGGCCCCGCTCGGGGTGTTTGCGCTTGCCCTCGGGGTCGGCGCGAATGCGGGACTGGCCGCCTTCGGGGCCCTGCTGCATTATGTGCTGATCGTCAGCAGCATCGGCGTCGTGGTCTGGATCTTCAGCTATATCTTGACCTATGTCGGCGGCAAACGGGGCCCGATCGCCTTTTTCAAGGCATCGGCGCCGGCCCAGGCCGTTGCCATTTCGACGCAAAGCTCGCTCGCGTCGCTGCCCGCCATGGTCAGCGGCGTCAAGGCGATGGGGGTGGGCGAACGGTCTGCCGATGTCGTGCTTCCGATCGCGGTGGCATTGTTTCGCGCCACCGGCCCCTGCATGAATCTGGCGGTCGCCATCTATATCGCCCATCTGATGGGCATAGAATTGTCTTTCGCGATGCTGGCCATCGGTGTGGTGGTCGCCGCCATCACCACGATGGGCGCGGTCAGCCTGCCCGGCTCGATCAGCTTCATCACCTCGATTGCCCCGATCTGCATTGCCATGGGCATTCCGATCGAACCGCTGGTTCTGCTTTTGGCGATCGAGACCTTTCCTGATATCATAAGAACGGTTGCCAATGTCAGCACGAACATGAGTGTGACCGCGACAATCGCGAGAAGCGAAGGAGATTTGACATGAAATATCGCAAACTCGGACCAGAACTGGAAGTGTCCGCGCTGGGCCTCGGATGCATGCCGATGGCGGGAATTGGCAAGGGCATGTACGGCATGGCCAGCCGGGCGGAAAGCCTGGCGACGATCGACCGGGCGATCGAACTGGGCGTGACCTTCTTCGACACGGCCGAGGTCTATGGCCCGCATGTCAACGAGGAATTGCTCGGACAGGCGATCAGGGGCCGGCGCGAACGGCTGGTGATTGCCACCAAATTCGGCTTCGCCTTCAAAGACGGCCAGGTGACCGGAGTCGACTCCTCTCCCGCCAATGTGCGGCGGGCCTGTGAAGGGTCGCTGAAGCGGCTCGGTGTGGATGTGATCGATCTGTTCTACCAGCACCGGGTGGATCCGAAAGTGCCGATCGAGGAAACGGTCGGCGCGATGGCCGAGCTGGTGAAGGAGGGCAAGGTCCGCTATCTTGGCCTGTCGGAAGCCGGCGCCGAAACGCTGAAAAAAGCCCATGCCGCCCATCCGATTGCGGCGCTGCAGTCGGAATATTCGCTGTGGGAGCGCGGGATCGAGGAGGATATCCTGCCGGTCTGTCAGGATCTGGGCATCGGCTTCGTGCCCTATAGCCCACTCGGCCGGGGATTTCTGACCGGCCAGATCAGCAGCCGGGATGACCTTCCCGAGGATGATTATCGGCGCAATGATCCGCGCTATTCGGAAGAGAATTTTGCCCAGAACATGAAGCTGGTCGAGGTCGTCAGGACGGTGGCCGCGCGGCATCACTGCTCGCCGGCCCAGATCGCCCTGGCCTGGTTGCTGACCCAGGGCGATTTCATCGTGCCGATCCCGGGATCGAAACGGCGCGCGACTCTGGAAGACAGCATGGCGGCGGTCGATATCAGGCTGACCGAGGCTGACCTGGACGAGCTGGAAACCGCGGCACCGGTTGGCGGCACCGCCGGTCCGCGCTACGGCGAGACGATGATGTCGATGGTGCGCCTCTAGGCGCTAGTGATCATAGGCATTGGGCAGATCGCCCGGTGCCGGATCACGATAGCGGTCACGCAGCCGCATCTGCCGGTTGCTCAGTGACTGCTCGACGCCGTCGATGATCACGCGCTCTACCTGAGTCGAAAGCTCCAGCGGATCGCCGGTCCAGATTACCACATCGGCCTGCCGTCCGGCCCTCAGCGAACCCAGTTGCCCGCCCATGTCCATGATCTCTGCCGGGACCGAACTGATCGCGGCAAAGGCCTCATCCCAGCTTAGGCCGGTGGCGCGCGGCACCTTGTTGAGCGCCACGAGATTGCCGGCATATTGCACGGAATAGCGAAGCTGGTGGGCATCGCGGTCATTGATCATGCCAATCGCGACCTTGACACCGGCGTCCTTCATCCGGCCGATATTGGACTGGGTCGCCGCCAGATCTTCAAAGCCGTACGGCAGATCGGCGAGCGCCGATGCCAGCACCGGTACGCCTGCGGCGACGATATGACTGGCGACGCGCCAGCCTTCATTGGCGCCGACTAGCACGATCTTGAGCGCCGGAAAATCCTTGCGCAGGTCGAGGACCTTGAGAATGTCATTGGCGCTTTCGACATGGACCAGCAGCTTGGTGCTGCCGTCGATCACCGGCAGCAGCGCCTTGGCGTCCGAGGCTTTGAGCAGATCGCTGTCAAAAACCGCCGGGTTGCGGGCATAGGTGCGCGCTTCCTCGAGCAACGCCCGGAACAGGATATGCGAGGCAGAACGGCTACCCCCGGCGCGGCTCTGGCCGGTTTCCCCCAGTTCGACAAACTGGAAGGCACGCGCTTTGGTGATCGGATTTTCATCCTGTCCGAGATCGACGACCGCGCCATAGCCGCCAAAAATCGAGTTGGCGGTGCTTGGAGAGACTACCGCCCGGGTGACGCCCGCGGCACGATTGACCGCAACCGGCGAGGCGAAGGGATTGATCGCATATTGGACGTCGAGCGCGGCCGAGAAAGGCGATCCGCTGGCGTTCATGTCATTGGTCTGGGAGACCGCACCGACCTCGACCAGGCCGATCCGGCTGAACCCGGCGAAAATGCCCGGCGTCACCCATTTGCCGGTCGCATCGATCCGGCGCGCATCGGCGGGAATGGCGACGTTGGCGCCCGCGGCGACGACGCGATCATTGCGAATCAGCACCGTGCCCCCGTCAATCGGGGCGCTGCCGTCGCCGATTACCAGCTTGCCGCCGGTGATGGCCGTGGTCTGCGCCGCGAGTGGTGCGGCCATCAGGGCCGCGGCAGAGGCGAGAAACATCGTAAAACGTCTCATTTCACGTCTCCTTCACCGGGCTGGCCGAGTTCGAAATCGCTGACCGGACGGCGCTTCGGATCGCCGCTGTCGAACAGCAGCGCGCCGTCAATCCAGACTTTTTCCGGCCTCGAGTAGACGCTCAGCGGATTGCCGTTCCAGAGGACCATATCGGCCATCTTGCCAGCTTTCAGGCTGCCGGTCATCCGGTCGATACCCATGGCCTTGGCCGGATTGAGCGTGATCCAGCGGATCGCCTCTGCATCACTGATTTCAATGCCCATGGCGCGACCATCGGCAAGCGCCTTGGCGGCTTCCTGATTGAGCCGCTGGATCTGGTTTTCATCATCGCTGTGGATGATCACGCAGGCTCCGGCCTGTTGCAGCAGGGCGGCATTTTCCGGGATCGCGTCATAGGCTTCCATCTTGAAGCCCCACCAGTCGGCCCAGACGGCGGAACATATGCCCTCCTTCGCCAATATGTCCGCAATCTTGTAGCTTTCGACGGCATGATGAAAAGCCGTCACCTTATAGCCGAATTCCTTCGACAGATCGATGATCTGCGCGAGTTCATCGGCGCGGTAGCAATGGTTATGAACCAATATCTCCCCATCCAGCACGCCAACCAGCGTTTCCTTGCCAAGGTCGCGTTTCGGGGGCTTGGCATCGTTGCGCTTGCTGCGATATTCCTGTGCATCAATCCAGGTCTGCCGGTTGAGGGCCAGATTGCCCATCCGGGTCGATGGCATGCGATTGCGGCTGCCATAAACCCGCTTGGGGTTTTCTCCGCAGGCCATTTTCATGCCGTAAGGCGCGCCGGGGAATTTCATCGCCTGCACCGTCCGGGCCGGTACATTCTTGAGCGTGACCGAGCGGCCGCCGAACAGATTGGCCGAACCGGGCAATATTTGCAGCGCCGTGATGCCGCCATTGGCCATCGCCCGTGAAAAACCGGGATCGTGCGGCCAGACGCTGTGCTCCGCCCATACTTCCGGGGTCACCGGTGAAGTGGCTTCATTCCCGTCACTATGCGCCGCTACGCTGGGTGTGGGATAGTCGCCGAGATGGCTATGGACGTCGATGATGCCCGGCGTGACATATTTGCCGGTACCATCGATGACCGTCGCACCGGCAGGGATCGCCGTTTCGGCACCGCCGACAGAGGATATTTTCCCTGCCGTCATGAACACGGTACCATTTTCGATCCGTCCGCCCTC
>NZ_JBGTDD010000077.1:0-4346 GCF_041748495.1 Parasphingorhabdus sp. | reverse complement strand
TACCTTTTACCGCTGGTATGATCTGTATCAGCGCTTTGGCGAAGAAGCGCTGGAAGATCAGCGTCCCGGCCCCAAGCGTGCATGGAACCGGATCCCCGACAAGGTGCAGGCACAGATACTGGAGATGGCGCTGGAACGCTGCGAGCTAAGCCCGCGAGAGCTGGCGGTGACATTTACCGATGAACAGCGCTACTTCGTGTCGGAGGCGAGCGTTTACCGCCTGCTCAAGGCCCATGACCTGATCACCAGCCCAAACTTCATCGTCATGAAAGCCGCCAGCGAGTTCAAGGACAAGACCACGGCGCCCAACCAGCTGTGGCAGACTGATTTTACCTACCTCAAGATCATTGGCTGGGGCTGGTATTATCTGTCGACGATCCTTGATGACTACAGCCGCTATATTATCAGCTGGAAGCTGTGCACGACCATGCGCGCAGAAGATGTCACCGATACGCTGGAGCTGGCTCTTGAGGCATCAGGCTGTGCGTCGGCGCATGTGCTGCACAAACCGCGCCTGCTCAGCGACAACGGGCCAAGCTACGTTGCGGGTGAACTTGCGGATTATCTGGCCGACAAGAAGATGCGCCACATTCGCGGTGCACCGTTCCATCCACAAACCCAGGGCAAGATCGAGCGCTGGCACCAGACCCTCAAAAACAGCATCCTGCTTGAAAATTATTATCTGCCCGGTGATCTGGAGGCTCAGGTCGAGGCGTTCGTCGAGCATTATAATCACCAGCGTTATCACGAGAGCCTGAAAAACGTTACACCCGCTGACGCCTACTTTGGCCGGGCCGAAGCCATCATCAAACAGCGAGAAAGGATAAAACGAAAAACCATCGAAAATCGGCGCTTGCAATACCGCAAGATCGCCGCCTAATATCAACCAACCGATGGAACCAAATACTCGCCTATTTTAAACCGGTATCAGTCTCAAATTATCTGACGACGGACAATGTGTAATCACTATCGAAACAACCCCGAAGCAATCCCCACATGGCTGGAATACATCGGTGCGGCTGGTGACACACCCTTCTCAGAGATCAAAATCGATGTCTGGCCGAAATATCAGGGCATGGTTGCGCGTCTCGACGGCGGTCAGAAGATACTCGACACCATGCAGTGGGGGTCCCGCTAACAATGAAGGGAAAACGTCCTGGCACGACCATTACAAAGCGAATAACCAACGTCCGCAACCTATCAAGCTCCTTCTGGCGATCGATGCTCACAAAGGCTCAAAATCGCTGCCTCGTGCCCTTCACGAGGTTCGCCGAACCCAAGCCCAAGGCGGGGAGAGAGGAATGTTGGTTCGAGGTCAATGAAGCGTCCGTCTCGGCGTTCGCTGGTATCTGGCGCCCCTCCGATGAAGGCAATGTTTTTGCGTTTCTGACATGCGAGCCTAATCCTCTTATCAAGCCAATTCACCCCAAGGCCATGCCGGTGATATTGCACCCTGAGGATTATGATGATTGGCTGTCTGGAGATGATGCGGAGAGGTTTGCGGTGCCGTTTCCTTCACAGCTGATGTCGATGGCCGTTTAGTCTGCTGCTTGTATTTGCTGTATGGCTTGGCAGGTCCCTCAGATGTAAAGCTAAGTTGACAATAGTTGGTCAAATATTGACGGATATCGGCTCATATTTTCTGCCCGTCACCGGCGGGTCGAGAATTCCCAGTAATTAGCCGATTTTGCCTGGTGTCGCGATTTCGCCTCGGTTGATAGGTCAACCAGACTTTCTGGGTTCCGCCGATGACTTCACCAGCCAACCTATCAGCGCGAACCAGCCGATATACCCATTCAAGAAAACACTGTCCTACATAGAACATTTAGTGAACATGACGTTTCCCTTGATACGACTAGCAGGTTCATCATGATTGTTTTGGATAGTTCTTCCCTCATTGCACTGGCGGCGGTCATCGCCAGCATATCATCATTCATCTGGGCGCTTCGCAGAAAACCGTGACCTTTGTTGCTGAGGAACGGCTGGTAGCCATGGCACTGGATGCTCTAGAGCAGATACTCGCCCTTTCTGCTGAGGATTGCGTCAGCCGCACGAGATCGATTGCGGTGTGCCTCGCTTACCTCGCATCACGGGACGTCTCTGAGAGATGGCCCTTTGACGAATTCTGGAAATGGTTGGATTGTGACGATAAACACGTGCGGTCAGGAAACCTCAACCGGTGCTTGAATGGGATATATCTGCAGGTCGGCGTGAAGAGAACAAACGATATGATGTTTAAATACAAGACGCCCGACAAATCATCATAGGCTGGTGTTCGCTGGCCGACAGTCGGTTTTTGGACCTTTCAGCAGCAAAAGCGGACTCTTCCCTGGGCGCAATCGGAATGGCTGCTTGCGCCCCACTTGCGGTCGTTCCGCACGATGTGTATTATGTTGCGGTAATGCCAACTTCGGTCTCAAGAGGTGTTTATCACCACGGAAAGCGCCACCGCTTTGTGGCCACGGCAAAGGATGATAGTCCTGAAGCATTCAAGGCGGCCTTGGACGAGTTGGAAGAGAAAGTGCGGGCATTTACCGGAGCCACTACTCCGAAAGTCTCTCGACAATCATACCGAAAGAAGAAGGGCAGCTAACCACCCACTTCTTGACGTTCGAATGCGGGCAAACAGTATGCGCTGAATGTCTGTTTTCAGAAACAAGCGGCATCGGTAGTGACAATGTTTGCGCGCTCAGCGGCCATCCTAGAGCAATACGAACCCACCACGAAGCCACCCGCTTCCAAGACATATCGACCTTATGCTGCTTGCATCGTCAACAGCAAAAGGAAATGCACGATATGCGATTTTACCTATATGAAGTGGAGATAGAGCGGAGCAGCGGCTGGTCAAAGGCCCATGTCGTCGCGCCGAGCGAGCAGCGCGCTGCAGAGTTAATTTTCGACCAGGACACGTTGCTTGGACAGGATCACCTGCAGTTCACACTGGAACGAGTCGATGAAACATTATCCGGTGACCAGCGCAAAGGTCTGGACGACATGCTCGACAATTCCCCGGTGGGCATTGCAAGTTACAATAAAACTATAGGCTGGATTGGGCACATCGCAGCGGTACCGCAGCTTCAGTTATTTGGGATTGAAGACAGCATGGGTTCGCAGACCTATGTGATCGCACCCAACAAAGACATTGCGGCAACGCTTTATCTGGGCAGCAATGTTTTGTCAGATGGTGAACAAAGAATTTTCAGGTTCTTCGACGGACTTGCGGACCTACCGCCTGACCACATCCACAGCCTAGATTGCCTGCTGGAATTCGGACCGGTGGGTGTCGTCGACTTTCATCCTGAAAGCGGCTGGTCAGTATCATAGCACCCTTGCCCTGAATCAGCTTGCCTCGAATTGGAACACCAATTCGAGGCAAGCTATTCTATTAGCTGCGGCCTAAGGCTTGCTACATGGTCAACGGTTTATAATCCGCGCGAGTGATGGTAAGCTTTTCGCCCCCGTCGCTCGTAATATCGACGCTCTCGCCCAATTCGATATTGGCCGGTGTAGTCCAGCACATCTGGCCCTCATCGTTCATGGCGCTAGTGAAACACTGCTTTCCGTCGAGCAGCACGTAGGTGCCGTGGTCGAAATGCTCATCTCCGGCGTTTGCAATGTAATTGCCGCTCGCGTCGATAGACTCCATGATCTCCTTGTCATCCTGCACGAATGTCCAGGTCGTCTCATGCAGGGACATAGTTTCTGCAGGAGCCTCCACCTCGGCAACCGCCACGGTTTCTTGTTCAGCTTCCGGGCTTCCGCAAGCTGCGAGCATCGCGACACTGGTAATGACAAATAGCTTTTTCACTAGGTCCTCCTTTGATCGAGCCGAGAGCATATCACTTTCAAACAAGCGTCCAAAGTGGTTTCTCGGATAGCCCGTCGACCCTTGTCTCCCATTGTTGGCAATAGAGGTGATAGATGTCCGCTACCCATTCACAAGCGAGCACAAGCACGAGAGCATTAGCCTGCGTAAGCGACAACCAATCATGTCTTGAAATTTTGGTAGCGGAGGAGGGACTCGAACCCCCGACACATGGATTATGATTCCACTGCTCTAACCACCTGAGCTACTCCGCCAACCGGTTCCGGGGATCAACTCGATCGTCGCGAAACGCTGTCTGGACCGCGGCGCTATAGTCATAGCGTCGGGCCCGGTCAACAAGCTCTCGCGAGAAAATATGCTAAAGCTTGCACGGCCAATACGATCCGCGCTAACAGCGCTTTCCGAGCCGACGTCGGGCATCAAGGGGCAGATATGAACGCATTTTATGACATATTGATTGTTGGCGCTGGCCACGCAGGCGCACAGGCCGCCATTGCGTTGCGTCAGAAGAAATTTGCAG
>NZ_JBGTDD010000076.1:0-4337 GCF_041748495.1 Parasphingorhabdus sp. | reverse complement strand
AGCCGGCCGGCGGTCTGATCGAGCACCTTGATGATATCGACGCTGCACAGCTGGTTGGTCGAGGTCTCGTAGGAAAAGGCTTCCTCGAAGCCGAGGCCGCTGCATCTGTGGGGCAGATTGTTGCGGTAAACATCGCCATTGTTCATCCGGAAATCGATTGTCTGGTCATCGATCACGTCGGTGGAGCGGATGCTGGAGCGCATGATGCAGCTTTTCGGTTCGCCGATGGTCTTGACGGCATATTCGTCATTGACGGAAGACTGGCTGCCCATATCGGCGCCGGTGGCGACGCAACCGGTCGTGGCGAGAACAGCACTGATCATCAAGGGGGCCAGAATGCGCATGAATTTTCTCCGATAATGGCAGGACGATGGACGACGGTAGCTGCGTCTTGCTGACCGTAATCTGAATGGCCCGCAATCAGGGATAGTCCCTATCGCCGACCTGTTCAGCCGGGCGCCGGGGTCTTCTTTTTGTACCGGCACAGGTCGGCGACCGGGCAGCGCCAGCATTCGGGTTTGCGCGCCTTGCAGATATAGCGGCCGTGCAGGATCAGCCAGTGATGGGCGTGGACGCGGAACGGGGCAGGGGTTTGCTTCTCCAGCTTTTTCTCCACCGCCAGCACGGTTTTTCCGGGCGCCAGGCCGGTGCGGTTGCCCACGCGGAAAATATGCGTGTCGACCGCGAAGGTCTCGGCGCCAAAGGCACAGTTCATCACCACATTGGCGGTCTTGCGCCCGACCCCGGGAAGCCTGGTCAGTTCATCGCGATCCGCCGGGACGTCGCCGTCATATTCGGCGATCAGCATTTCCGACAGCGCGATCACATTTTTCGCCTTGTTGTTGTATAGCCCGATCGTCTTGATATGCTCCTTCAGCCCGTCCAGCCCGAGGTCGACCATCTGCTGCGGCGTCCTGACCTGTTCGAACAGCAGGCGCGTCGCCTTGTTGACGCCAATATCGGTCGACTGCGCCGACAGCGCCACCGCAACCACCAGCTGATAGCTGTTGCCATAGTTGAGTTCGGTTTCCGGCGAGGGATTATCGGCAGCAAGGCGCGCGTAGAATTCGAAGATATCGGCTTTTTTCATGGCGGTGGTCAGTCGTCCTGGACCCGGTCCATCAGATCCATGAAGTCCCGCGCCGAGTCCCGGTCCGCCTCGTCCTCGAACGCCTTGTCGAGATCGAGATGGGTACCGAGCATATAGAGCACTGTCCACAGCGCGAAGCGCCGCCCGCGGTCCTTTTCCAGACCGAAGTCCACCCGCATATGTTCGATCCCGGCGCTCATCGCCTCCGGCTTGATCGCGGCCAGATCGGTTGTGCCGAAATAGCGTTGCAACTGATCATCAAAATCCATCCGGTGGGCTTATGGTGAGTGCGCGCACTTGGCAAGGGGAACGAGCGGGCAGGACGGACGAGACGAATACCGCCCCCGTCATTCCTACCAGCAGGACTCGCCCTTCTGAAAACCATCGAAGCGCCCGGGCTCCCATCGCACCGGGAACCGATCGGAATGCTGCGCGTATCTGGTGCATGGGAAATCGAAAAAGGACACCCTCGGAGACCTTTGCCTGCGTGACCATTGCGGTTTCACTGGCCATGCTGTCCGGAATGGCAATGGGCCACGCCACCGAGCAATCGATGTACGCCCGGCTTTCTGCACATCCTCCGCCGGATCCGGTCGAACGTTTTGCGCTCGGGCGCAACGCCTATCAGCCGGCCCCTATTCATGCCAAAGAGAGGCAGGCGCGGCCTGTCGGATATGCCCCCGAATATGCTGACGCGAGCGATACAATCGGACGATATGAAAAGGGCGCGCGCATTTTGACAGCTGCCGAACCCGCGCGCAAGATCGAGCGGCTTCGGCTGGAAAGGCTGCAAGCCTGGAATGACGAGAATTTTGGTACGGGGGTCGAACTTGACGACGAGCCTGTTGATTATGCGGAACGCGACATGGACGATCACGCACCCATCGATATCGGCGCGGTCATCGATGCCCCCGAATCCGCGGCCCGGCCTGTCATCGTGCATATCGGGACGGACGGCAGCGGGATAAAAGGCGGTCGCGCGGAGTAAGACCCGTCATCCGGGCGCAGGTCGGGATTCAAGTCTGTTCATCAAGTACAGAGGACAGTTGGCCTAAGGAATCTTGGCTGGAATCGCTAGACCGTAGCCTAAAACCCTAAAACCCTATCCATATCGTACCGCCCAGCCGACTGCCCGACCAGCCACCCGGCCGCCTTCACCGCGCCCCGCGCAAAGATCATCCGGTTCTCGGCCCGGTGGGTCAGTTCGATCCGTTCCTCGTCGCTCGCCAGAATCACCATATGATCGCCGGCCATCGATCCGCCGCGCAGCGCTGCAAAGCCGATCGCGCCCCTGACCCGCGCGCCGGTGATGCCGTCTCGGCCGCTCTCGCTATTCGCCGCCAGATCGATGCCGCGTCCGCGCGCTGCCGCTTCGCCGAGTAATTTCGCGGTACCGCTGGGCGCGTCGACCTTGTGCCGGTGGTGCATTTCGACGATCTCGATATCCCAGTCATCGCCCAGCTTGCTCGCCGCCTGCTCGACCAGCGCCGCCAGCATGTTGACGCCCAGCGAGGTGTTGCCGGTCTGCAGGATCGGGATGCTGGTGGCCGCCGCATCGATGGCGGCGTGATGCTTCTGTTCGAGCCCGGTGGTGCCGATCACGATCGGCTTGCCCGCCGCGACGCAGGCATCGAGCGTCGCCTGCAACGCCTTTGGCGAGGAGAAATCGACCAGCACATCGCTGGCCGTAACCAGCGCCGTGATATCATCGCCCTGATCGGCGCCGCCGGCATGGCTCTGCCCCGCTTCCGCGATCGCTGCGACCAGCGCCTGGCCCATGCGGCCGTTGCTGCCGATAATTCCGATGGCTGTCATTCTGTTTAATCCCGTTCGTCCTGAGCCTGTCGAAATATGCCTCATGGCGAGAGGCGTGGTTCGACAGGCTCATCCCTAACGCTTTTTGGATAGGGTGCAAAGCTTCTCCGCCTGGGCATGGGATCACCCGCTCCCTGTGAGACAGGAGAAGTTGGATTGTGTCTCGACTTCGCTCGAAGCGAACGGTTATGGAGGGCGGATGAAAGACATCCAGAATATCGTCATCCTCACCGGCGCTGGCGTCAGCGCCGAAAGCGGCGTCGCCACCTTTCGCGGGCCGGACGGCCTGTGGGAGGGGCACCGGGTTGAGGATGTCGCCACCCCCGAAGCCTTCGCCCGCGACCCCGCGCTGGTGCAGAATTTCTATGACGAGCGCCGCGCCAAGCTCAAGACGGTAGAGCCCAATGCGGCGCATCAGGCGCTTGCCAGACTTGACGAACAATGGCCGGGCGATCTGCTGCTGGTGACACAGAATGTCGATGACCTGCACGACCGGGCGGGGTCCGAGCGGCTGCTGCACATGCACGGCGAGCTGAACAGCGCCTGGTGCCGCCTGTGCGACGGACGCTCACCGTTTGACGGCAGGATGGCGGCGGACCCCGCCTGTCCGCGCTGCGACCATCACGGCTATCTGCGCCCCGATATCGTCTGGTTCGGCGAAATGCCCTATCAGATGGAGCGGATCGAACGGGCGCTGGCGCAGTGCGACCTGTTTGTCTCGATCGGCACATCGGGCGCGGTCTATCCGGCGGCGGGCTTTGTCCAGACCGCCCGCTACCGCGGCGCGCGCACGCTCGAGATGAATCTTGATCCGTCCGAAGGCAGCTTTCACTTTCACGAAAGCCGGATGGGCAGGGCGGGGGGTCTGGTGCCCGCATGGGTGGAGGAAGTCTTGCGCGATATCTGAAACGGCGTCTGCGCAGCATGAAGGACGGGAGATCGCGAGCCCGTGCAAGAGCGAGGAAAGCCAGAGGAAGGAACCGAAATGAAGGGATCGGAATTGCACGGCAGCTGCCATTGCGGGAAGATGTGGATCATCGTCGATGCGCCGCCAGCCGAAGTGCTGCGCTGCAATTGTTCGCTGTGCCGCAAGACCGGCTGGCGCGGCGGCTATTGGCCCGCCGGCGCGGTCCGCATCGAAGCCGGGCCAGACGCGCTCAGTCCCTATGTCCAGGGCGACCGGACGATCACCCTCTGGCACTGCCGCAGCTGCGGCTCCCACACCCACTGGACGCCGCTGACCGCGCCGCCGGAGCGGATGGGGGTGAATATGCGGATGTTCGATGTGGCGGAATGGCATATGTGGACGGCCTCCTTCTTACAAGGGTTGAGAGGGATAATTTGATCGGATCGCTTGCGCTCATATGTCCGGCCTGTTGGTGCGTTTGTTTGTAAACGCTGGCCAAGTTGGTTTCCGCGGCGCGTGTTCCAA
>NZ_JBGTDD010000075.1:0-10477 GCF_041748495.1 Parasphingorhabdus sp. | reverse complement strand
CCAGTTGCTTGGCCAAAGGCTTGGTGTCGCGGCGCGGGATGGCGAGTGCGAGCAGATATTCGACCAGTTCATGGTCGTGCAGTCCGCCTCCGTGTCCCGTCAATATGCGATGCCGAAGTCGGGCCCGATGGCCGCTGCGGTGGTCGGTTGAGTCTGGCTGCGTGTCACATTCGCTGGTCATTCCTGTCATATAGACAGAACAAATAAGGAACGCGGTTGATAAGCGGAAAAGCGGCCGGAAATGTCTAGTTTCGATGAGAGGATTTAAAACGCGTCCGTCCCGACACTTGTACATTGCAACTTAAGGCAGACTTGTCCATTTCATCTGCAATGGAAGAAGAAATTGCCAATGACCCCGTCGGTCGCCGTTCCCGGTTTCGACTGTACGGCGGGATATTGCTTGTTCTGATCCTGCTTGGACTGATTGCCCTGTGGATCAGCCGGACGACGCTGGCCGACAATGTCATCCAGTCCCAGCTCGACGAAATGGATATCAGCGCCAGCTACGAGATCGAGGATATCGGGCTCCGCCAGCAGGTGATCCGCAATCTGGTGATCGGCGATCCGGCTCGTCCCGATATGACCGCTGAGCTGGTCGAGCTTGGCAATCGCCTGAGTCTGGGCGGTGTCGGCATCAACTGGGTCCGGGCCAGCGGGGTCAAGCTGTATGGGCGGATGGAAAATGGCGTGCTCAGCTTTGGCGAACTAGACAAGTTCACCGATCCGGAGGACGACAGTCCGCTGGCGCTGCCGGACATATGGCTGGGCCTGACCGACGCAAAGCTGCGGATCGACACCGATTATGGTGCTGTCGGACTGGCGCTCAACGGTCAGGGAGAGTTGCACGATGGCTTCAGCGGCGAAATTGCCGCGATCAGCCAGAATCTGGCTGCCGGCGGCTGCAGCCTTCAGCGACCGACTTTTTTCGGCAAGATATCCATTCGTCGCAAGCAGCCGCGGTTGCAGGGACCGCTGCGACTGCCCAATGTCACATGCGGTGATATTGATCTTGCCGCAGAGGATATGGCGGCGCAAGTTTCGGTCGATATCGGTGCGGATCTGGCGAGCTGGTCAGGCACGGTCGGCGTGCTCGGCGGTCCGCTCCGCTTTGCGGATTATTCCAGTCAGGAAATCAGGGCGTCGGTAGCGCTGGCCGGCGATTTCCAGCAGAGCAGCGGCGATGTCGATATGACCGCCAGCGGTTTGCGAACCCCCTTTGGCCGCGCGGATCGCTCGTTGATCAAAGGTCCGTTTGCGTTAGGCTATGGTGGTGCCGATCTGACGGCCAGCTTTGCCGGGAAACCGGAAATTCGAGGAGCGCGTGCAAATCAGGACATGCTGCGGCAAGCGACCCGAATGGCGGCATCGGTCGCTGGAACGCCGGTCGGCCCGCTTGCGGACAGATTTGCAAAAGCCGTGCAGCAGGCCGGGCGCCAGTTCGATATTGCCAGCGACATCAAGTTTACCAGAGGGGCAACGCGGACCACGCTTGAGCTCAATGCGCTGGGCGCCCGCTCGCAATCCGGCGCATCGGTGCGTTTGAGCGATCCCCTGCTGCTTGCCTTTACCGCCAGGAATATCCGGATGCTGGCGGACGGCAATATTCAGTTGCAGGGGGGCGGTTTTCCCAGCGCGCAACTGGTGCTTGACGATGGCAGCCTGACTCGCGGATTTTCTGGGCGGCTCGAAATGGCCAATTATCAGGCCGGCTCTGCCCAATTGAGGATTCCGGCACTGGCCTTTTCTCCCACCCGTCAGGGCGGCACCAATATCGATGGGCGGATCATCCTGACCGGACCGCTCGGCGACGGGCAGCTCACTGGTCTGCAAATACCCGTCAGCGGCAATATCGACCGAACCGGTGATTTCACCCTGTTCCGCCAGTGTATCAATCTGCAGTTCGCCAGTCTGCGCACGGCATCGCTCCGCGCCGGACCCACCAGCGCTCGGCTCTGTCCGCAAGGGGGCGCGATCGTGACCGGCAACCGGGCGGGCTTGAATATTGCGGCCAATGCGCCATCACTTTTACTCAACGGCATGGTTGGCAGCACGCCGCTGGCGATTTCGAGCGGCGCGCTGGGCTTTTCGCTCGCCAAGGGAATGACGGCGCAAAATGTCGCCATCAATCTGGGAACGCCGGACAGCATGACCCGTCTGGAAATGGCCGTGTTGAGCGCCGACTTCGGTCGCACGATCAATGGGCGAATGGAAGGGGCTTCCGGAAAAGTCGCCAATGTGCCGCTGTTGATGGAAAAGATCGATGGGACCTGGCGTTATGAAAATGGCGAATTTCTCGCCGACGCGAGTCTTCTGGTTCGCGACGAGCAACAGGTCGAACGGTTCCGGCCGATGATCAGCAACGATGTCCTTTTCCGGTTTGATGGCAATGCCCTCTCGGCAACGGGTTGGCTACGGGAGCCCGAGACCCAGATCGCGGTCGCGGCGATCGATATTCTCCATACGCTGGACAGTAGTGAAGGCAGGGCGCTGATCGACGTTCAGTCGCTGACCTTCAACGATCGGCTGCAGCCGGAACAGCTGACGCCGCTGACCCTCGGCGTGATCGCCAATGTCGAGGGGACCCTATCGGGAACCGGGCGGATCGACTGGGATGGTTCCGGAAATGGGATCAAGAGCACCGGGACATTTCGGACCAACAGCATGAATCTGGCGGCTGCCTTCGGCCCGGTGACCGGGCTGTCCGGCGAAATCAATTTTTCCGATCTTCTGGCGCTGGAAACCGGTACCGGTCAGATGGTGAGCCTGTCCGAGGTCAATCCCGGCGTCGCCGTTTTCAATGGCCAGGTCCGCTATCGCCTGTTGCCCGATTATAAAGTGCAGGTCGAAGGCGGCGAATGGCCCTTTGCCGGCGGCAAGCTATATCTGGAGCCGGCCATTCTCGATCTGAGCGAAGCAGCCGAAAGGCGGCTCGAATTCACCGTCGAGGGCATTGATGCGGCCCAGTTCCTGACCCAGTTTGATTTCGAGAATATGACCGCAACCGGGGTATTTGACGGCAAGCTGCCGATGGTCTTTGATCAGGATGGCGGCCGGATTGTCGGCGGCTATCTGGTGGCGCGCGCAGGCGGCGGCACGCTCGCCTATGTCGGTGAACTCACTTATGAAGATATGGGAACGATGGCCAATTTCGCGTTCAATGCGCTCAAATCGATCAAATATCGCAATCTTACCATCGGCATGAACGGCGATATTGCCGGTGAAATCATCACCGAGGTAAAATTTGACGGATTGCAACAAGGCGATGATGCGAGCCGGAATTTCATTACCAAGCAACTGGCGCGCATCCCGATCCAGTTCAACGTCCGTATCCAGGCGCCATTCATGCAAATGATGAGCAGCGCAAAAGCCTATTATGAGCCGGAATTGCTGGTCGGGCGGAACTTGCCGGCGCTGTTGCGCGCGCAGGAGGCACAGGCAGAGGAAGCCGGGAAGGCTCTTGAAATAGATGAATAGTCCATTCAGCCGGGGGAAAGCGAATATGCTTTATCAGACAAGTCAATTGACGGATCGTTCTTATGGTGCGATTCGCCACACGATGAAGAGACTAGCCACAACCGGCCTGATTTTGGGGATATCAACAGGGCTTTCCGCCTGCGTGCAAGTGACGGCGCCGGACAATCCGATCGTGATCAACCTCAATATCAACATCAAGCAGGAAGTGGTGTATCGCCTCGACGGTGATGCGAAAAGTTTAATCAACGAGGAAGCGGATATTTTCTGATGTTTGAATATGTAAAGAAAAATAAGGCCCTGGCTGTCATCGGCGGACTGGTATTGACAGCCGTTGTCGCCGTGCCCGCCGTGGCGCAGCGCGATCCAGCCTATGAGCAGGCGCGGTCATCGGGCGCGATTGGCGAGAAGCCGGATGGCTATCTTGGCTTTGTGTCTTCGCCGTCCACGTCGATGAAGAAGCTGGTTGACGATATCAATATCAAGCGCAAATCGGCTTACACCCGCAAGGCACAGGAAACCAATTCGACGGTGGAGCAATTTGCCTTCACCTCGGGCTGCAATCTGATCATGCGCACGGTATCGGGCGAGAAATACCAGACGCCGAACGGCACCTGGAATACGCGCGACAGTTCCGCGCCGGTGCGGGATTCTCGTTGCCCCTAAGACTTCTCTCGCAAATATGACGACAAAGGGCGTTTCGATTTTTTCGATGCGCCCTTTTTTACGGCCATCGCATGTTGGCCGAAGCGCGATGAAGGCGTATCTCTCGTTTCAACCAGAATAATGTCTTCGTGTCCCCTTTTGCTGGTGAAACAGGATATGTTCCTGTTATGGCTTTCAGCCACTACCGGCTGAGGAGCAGAATTTGGATTGGGCTTATTATTGGGATATCACAAAGCCCTATGCCGGATTGGCAATATTGATTGCCTTGTTTGTGGCCTTTGTCGGGGAGCGCCGCCCGCCTGCGGTGACGGCGGTGGTCGCGGCTGCCGTTATGCTGGCGATCGGATTGCTCAGCAGCAACGACCTGCTGTCAGTCTTTTCCAACCCGGCACCGCTGACCATCGGTGCGATGTTCATATTGTCCGGGGCGCTGGTGCGCACCGGGGTGATCGAAGCGCTGGCCGGCTTCGCTGCCCGCAAGGCCGAACATCGACCCTATCTGGCGATTGGCGGCTTTCTGGGCGGAACTTTCGCCTCTTCGGCCTTTGTCAACAATACGCCGGTGGTCATCATCCTGATTCCGATCATGCGCAAGATTGCCAAGGTGACCGGTGTTGCCGTGAGCAAGCTGCTCATCCCGCTGTCCTATATATCGATATTGGGGGGCAGTCTGACCCTGCTTGGCACGTCAACCAATTTGCTGGTGGACGGCGTCGCTCAGGAAAATGGCCAGGCCGCCTTCGGTCTGTTCGAAATAACCCTGGTCGGCCTGATCGCAGCGGCAGCGGGCATCGTCATGATCGCGATATTGGGCCCCTTGTTTCTGCCCAAGCGCGATAGCGATAGCCTCGCCGACCAATCGGATGATTACCGCTATCTGACCGACATCCGGATCAGCAAGGAAACCGATTTTGCCGGCAAGACATTATCGGACATCAGCGGATTTACCGCCTCGGGTGTCACAATATTGGGCCGGATTACCGGGCAGGGGATCGATCGTACTGCCTTTACCGAGCACCAGATTGAGGGCGGCGAGACTTTCGTTGCTTCGGTAACCCAGGAAGAATTGCTGTCGCTGGCCCGCCTGGATGGAATTTCCGTGGGCTATGCCGGTATCAAGCAGCCCGCAGTCGGATTGGACGACGAGAATGTCAAATTGGTCGAACTGGTGATCGGACCGTCGCACCGGTCAGTCGGTAAATCCCTCACCAGCCTGCCGTTCCTGTCCAGAATTCCGGCACGCGTGCTGGGCCTGTCCAGACCGCGCCATATTGCCGGGCCGAGACTGTCGGAAGCCCGCATCCGGCATGGCGACAGCCTGCTGGTCCAGACCGACGACCTGTCGCTTGGCGTGCTACAGGATAATGCAGATCTGGTGCATTTGCAGGAACCGGAGGCTCGCGCCTATCGCCGTCGCCGGGCACCGGTAGCCATTCTCACGCTGGCGATCATCATCATCGCGGCCAGTCTCGGCTTGATGCCGATAGCTGCTCTCGCGATGCTGGGGGTTGCGGTGGTCCTGTTGACCAATTGTATCGACAGCGATGAGGCATGGTCGGCCATCGATGGCAATGTGCTGGTCCTGATTTTCGGGATGCTGGCGGTGGGACAGGGATTGCAAAATGCCGGCACAGTTCAGCTGATCATTGATATATTATTACCGCTGCTGCAGATGATCTCGCCGCTGTGGCTGATCATTTCGGTCTATGCCCTGACCTCGCTGCTGACCGAGACCGCGACCAACAACGCGGTTGCTGTCATCATGACGCCGCTCGTGATCGGTATCGCCGAGCAAACCGGTGTCGATGTCCGCAGCCTGTTGGTGACGGTGATGTTCGGCGCTTCGGCCAGCTTCGCGACGCCGGTCGGCTATCAAACCAATACCCTGGTCTATGCCGCCGGCAATTACCGCTTCTCCGATTTCGTGCGGATCGGCTTGCCGCTGAATATCGGCGTTGGTCTGGCGGCTTGCATGGCAATCCATTACGTTTTCTAGTCGGCAATATTGCGGAAGCGGACATACCATCAGCGATCGGGAAGGGCCACTATCAGGGCATAGGCAGATAGGGAAAACTGGCCGTCTGCAATAGGCTTTTGCCTCTTGATCCATTGAATATTCTGGCGCCCAAACATTGATTTTTCTGCATTGCAGCATCGCTGTTGACTTGGGCGCACTCCTTTCCTAAACGGACCGCGCCTTGGCGGGTCGGCCTGCTGTTGTTTGTGGCTCTTTTTGGCGCTCTTCGGGGCTTTTGAAGGGACTATGATGGCGGCAAGCGAATCTGATCGGGATCCCCTCGAAGAGGATGTGCGGGTTTCATCGCTGGATGAGCGACTGATATCGGCCCAGAATCGAGAGCGGATCAAAGCAGGGCACCGTAACAAAGGGCCGGACGAAAGTCAGCGGCTCGGCGGAAGGGTGCTAAGCTATCTGATCGGGGGCGTGGCTGGCGGTTTCATTCTCGGGTGGATTTTCGACACCTGGTTGGGGACGACGCCTTTGTTCCTGTTGCTATTCTTTTTCCTCGGGGTGGGAGTAGCGTTCAGGAAGATTTATGTGATTTCGAGCCAGCCGGTGAATGACATCGGTACGGCGCTACCAGATGATGATTGACGATCAGGGGTTAAACAGTGGCTACCGAAGGCAAAATTGATCCTATGCACCAGTTTGAAGTGCAACCCATCTTCGATGGATTCACTTTATTCGGCCAGCAGATCAGTTTCACCAACAGCGCGCTATGGATGTTCGTTGTCCTTGCGCTGCTCTATGTGTTCATGATCGGCGGCATGAAGCGCGAGCTTGTTCCAGGTCGCTGGCAGGTCATGGTCGAGGGTATTGTCGGATTTATCGATAATCTCATCCTCAACAGCATTGGGCCCAATGGCAAGAAATATACGCCATGGATATTCACCCTGTTCATGTTCATCCTGTTTTCCAACCTGCTTGGCATGATGCCGTTCGGAATCATCCCCGGAGTCCATCCGTTCACGGTCACCAGCCAATTCACGGTCACCGGTCTGCTGGCAGCGATCAGCTTCTCCATCGTTCTGTTCGTCGGCTTCTGGAAGCATGGTTTTAAATTTTTCAGCCTGTTCATCCCCCATGGTACGCCGCTGCCGATGATCCCGCTGATCTTCATGGTGGAAGTGCTGTCGTTTCTCGTACGCCCGTTCAGCCTGGCGCTGCGGCTATTCGTGGCGATGATCGCCGGTCATATTCTGATCAAGGTGTTCGCCAGTTTCGTTATCCAGGCTATTGATGCAGGCGGCGCCAGTTGGGGTATCGCGCTGCTCAGCATCATCTTCATCGCCTTTGTCAGCGCGCTGGAGCTTTTGGTCTGTGCCATTCAAGCCTATGTTTTTGCACTACTCACGACGTTGTACATTAACGATGCGGAAAATCTTCACTAAGTCACCTTCAATCCTAATTTTATAATACGGAGTTAAAAAATGAATCTCGCTTCTGCACAAGTAATCGGCGCTGGCCTTGCTGCCATCGGTATCGGAGTTTCTGCTGCCGGTGTTGGTAATGTTTTCGCTTCTTTCCTCGAAGGCGCGCTGCGCAACCCATCTGCGGCTGACGGTCAGCAGGGTCGCCTGTTCATTGGCTTTGCTGCTGCTGAATTGCTTGGCCTGATCGCCTTTGCTGTTGCCATGATGATCCTTTACGCTCCTCCGGCTGATCAATCGGTTGCAGTTGTTGCAGCGGAAGTTGTTGCGGCTGACGCGCCAGCGGCAATGGAAGCGCCGGTAGTAGCACCAGCTGAATAATCTTGAGGACGGGTTGGCGATGCCAGCCCGTCGTCGATTTCCGATTTTGCGTCTTGAACTATCAGGTGAATAATGCCTCAAATTAGCCAGCTCATGGATGTCTATTTCGGCCAGTTCTTCTGGCTGCTGATCGTCATTGGCATCATCTATTTCGGTATTGCCAAGAATATGGTGCCAAAGATCAGCAAGACTGTCGATGACCGTCAAAAGCGGATTTCCGATGATCTCGCGGCGGCGCAGGCCGGGCAGGACAGGGCGGAGCAGATCGAAATCGACTATCGGGTCAGCATCAATGATGCACGGGCCGATGCGGTTAACATGGTCGGCGAAGCCAAAGCCAAAGTGGCACTGAAGAACGAGGCTGCCATCAACCGTGCTGACTCTGCGATCCGGAAAAAAACGGACGAGGCGGATCTTGCGCTGAAGGCAGCCCAGAGCAGTGCGATGAAGGAAATCGAAGCGGTTGCTGCTGAGGCAGCACAAGCGATCGTGAAAACGGTCTCCGGTGCCAAGGTCACGGCGACTGATGCCAAAAAGGCGGTCAAGGCCGCTTTCTAGCGCCGGCTGAAGGAGATAGACGATGCTATTGACGATTTTGGCACAAGGCGCTGAAGCCAGCGCACTCGGCTTGACGACAACCGGATGGGTCGCCGTCGGCGTGCTGATTGTGTTCGGCATCATGCTGTGGGCCAAGGTCCCCCGGATCATCGCCGAGATACTTGACAAGCAGATCGCCGAAATCAGGCAAAATCTCGATGAAGCGGCCAATCTGCGCAAAGAGGCTGAAGCCCTGAAAGCCGAATATGAGGCCAAGACAGCCGGCGCAGAGGCCGAAATCGAAGCGTTGATGTATAGCGCTGAAAAAGAAGCGGCCTCGCTGGTCGAACAAGCCGAGGCCGACACCAAAGCGCTGATCACTCGCCGGAAAAAAATGGCGGAAGAGAAAATCGGCGCGGCGGAACGGGCAGCCATTGCCGCAGTGCGGGCCAAGGCCGCGTCCGCCGCAACCCAGGCAGCCGAAGCGCTGATCGCGGCGCGCCATGATGCCGCCGCAGACAAGGCACTGATCGACAAGGCTATCGGTGATATCGGCAAGGCGCTGAACTAGGCGATGCCCCACCTGCGCGAGCAGGGAGGCTATCGCCATCAACGGGATTTTCAGAATATTGTTCCGGGTTCCTGCCATTGCAGGGACGCCGGAACGATTGATTCTGGCATTGCTCCGGATGCGTGCCTAGATAGATATCATGTCCAAGGCCGACCGTCCCGATCAACCCAATGCTGCGTCCCGTTTCAACGAGGACAAGGCCACCTATGCGGTGCGCGGGGAAGGGGATACGCCCGATCTTGAAGCGGGCATGGCAGCGATCCGCGAGGTCCTGAATACGCTGCCGACGCGCCCCGGCGTCTACCGGATGCAGGACAAGCGCGGCGATGTGCTCTATGTCGGCAAGGCGCGGTCGCTGAAAAACCGGGTGGGCGCCTATGTCCAGATGAACCGGCTGCCGCACCGGCTGATGCGGATGGTAGCGCAAACCCGTTCGATGACCATCATCACCACGGGCAGCGAAGCGGAAGCGCTGCTGCTCGAGGCGCAACTGATCAAGAAATTCCGCCCGGCCTATAATGTCCTGCTGCGCGACGACAAGAGCTTCCCGTTCATCCTGCTGCGCGAAGGCCATGATTTCCCGCGGATCACCAAGCACCGGGGGGCGCAGCGGGTCAAAGGGCAATATTTTGGTCCCTTTGCCAGCGCCGGATCAGTCAACCGGACGATCAATGCCCTGCAAAAGCTGTTCCTGCTACGCAGCTGTACCGACAGCTTTTTCAACAATCGCTCGCGGCCTTGTCTGCTCTATCAAATCAGACGTTGTTCGGCCCCGTGCGTCGACCGGATCGGCAAGGAGGATTATGCCGAGCTGGTCGATGATGCGCGCGATTTCCTGTCGGGGAAATCGACCGAAGTGCAGCAGAAGCTGGGCCAGGCGATGGAAAAGGCGGCCGATGCGCTCGATTTCGAAATGGCTGCGGTCTATCGGGACCGGCTGAAGGCGCTGACCTTCATCCAGGGAAATCAGGCGATCAATGCGGCGGGTCTGCCCGACGCCGATATTTTTGCGCTGGCGGCCAAGGGGTCCTCCGTGTGTATCCAGGCATTCTTCATCCGCGGCGGGCAGAATTGGGGCCATCGCAGTTTTTTTCCGGCACACACCACCCATGTCGAGATCGAAGAAGTGTTCTCCAGCTTCCTGATGCAATTTTATGAACGGATGCCGCCGCCCCGGCTGGTGCTGCTCGACCGGGAACTGCCCGATGCCGAACTGTTGGCAGAGGCGCTCAGTACCAAGGCCGACTATCGGGTGAGCGTGTCGAAACCGCAGCGCGGCGATCGCCGCAAGCTGCTGGCTCAGGCCAGTCGCAACGCCGAGGAAGCGCTGGACCGGCGGCTGGCCGAAACCTCCACCCAGAGCAAGATCATGCGGGAAATGGTCGATCTTCTGGAACTGGATGCGGTGCCGGATCGGATCGAAATCTACGATAATAGCCACATCCAGGGAACCAATATGGT
>NZ_JBGTDD010000074.1:0-15105 GCF_041748495.1 Parasphingorhabdus sp. | reverse complement strand
CCGAGCGCCAGTTTCACCCAGGTCGGGCGGCCATGATTACACTGGCCGCTGTGCGGAGTCACCTCCATCTCGCGCAGCAGCGCATTCATTTCGGCGACGCTGAGCACCCGGCCGGCGCGCACCGAACCATGACAGGCCATGGTCGAAGCGACATGATCGACGCGCTCCTTGAGGCTCAGCGCCTGGTCATAGGCGCCCAGTTCGTCGGCCAGATCGGTAACCAGTTCCCGGACATCGCCAGAGCCCAGCATCGCCGGCGTCGCCCGCACCAGCATTGCGGTCGGGCCGAACCGTTCCAGCTCCAGTCCGAAATCCGACAGTTCCGCGATCCGCGCTTCGAGCCGGTCACAGGCATTTTCATCCAGCTCGACCACTTCTGCCATCAGCAGCGCCTGCGAAGCCACCGTGCCGCCGTCGACCGCCTTGCGCATGCGCTCAAGCACCAGTCGCTCGTGCGCCGCATGCTGGTCGACGATCACCAGCCCGTCTTCGGCTTCGGCAACAATATAGGTTTTCGCGACCTGTCCCCGGGCAATGCCAAGCGGATAACGGCTAGCAGAGGGTACCGGCCCGGAGGCTTCCTCTGCCCGGCCCATCAGCGGTGCCAGGTCCCCAAGTGCATCCCTATCCGTGAAGACATGGCGATCATCGTGGACCGTTGCCGATGGATAGGGCTGCTGCGCCACGCTCGCCCTGCCCTGCGCCGTAAATATGCTGGCCTGCGGATCGGGGGCTACCGGTTCGCTCTGCCATCGCCCCAGAGCCGAATGAGCCGGACGCTGGACCGCGCGAAACCCGCCTTCGTCGAGCGCCTTGCGCAGACCGCTGACGATCATGCCCCGGATCATCGCCGGTTCGCGAAAGCGCACCTCGGTTTTCGCCGGATGGACATTCACGTCAACCTGATCGGGCGGCATATTGATGAACAGGGCAACGACCGGATGCCGGTCCCGCGCAAGCATCTCGGCATAGGCACCGCGGACCGCCCCGACCAGCAACCGGTCCTTCACCGGGCGACCGTTGATGAACAGAAACTGGTGATCGGCCACACCGCGATTATAGGTCGGGAGGCCGGCCACGCCGGTCAGCCGGATATCTTCGCGCTGCAGATCGACGCCGACGCTGTTCGCGCGCAGATCGCGGCTGGTCAGCGCGGCCACCCGCTCGGATCCGGTTTCCCCGGCCTGAACCGCAATTGCCTTGCGGCCCTGATGCTCGAGCGTGAATCCGATATCGGGCCGCGCCATTGCCAGGCGGCGGACGATATCGGTGCAGGCCGCATATTCACTGCGCGCGGTGCGCAGAAATTTGCGCCGTGCCGGCACCTTGGCGAACAGCTGCTCGACCCGCACTTTCGTGCCCGGAGGTATCGCCGTCGGTCCTTCCTTGACCAGTTCACCATGATCGATCACCCGGGACCAGCCATCTTGACCGGCCATCCGGCTTTCGATCGTGAGCCGCGCCACGCTGGCGATTGACGGCAGTGCCTCGCCGCGAAAGCCCATGGTTGTCACCAGTTCGATCGCTTCGTCCGGCAGCTTCGATGTTGCATGGCGTTCAAGCGCCAAAGCGATATCGTCCCGGCTCATCCCGGAGCCATTATCGGACACCTGCACCAGGTCAAGACCACCCTCGTCGAGCCGAATATTGATCTGGCTGGCCCCGGCATCGATGGCATTCTCGACCAGCTCTTTCAGAGCACTGGCAGGGCGCTCGACGACCTCTCCGGCGGCGATGCGATTTATCAGGCTGTTCGGCAGTCTTCTTATTGACATATTCGCGTTCCTAGCCCAAGCGACCATGCCAAGCGACCCCTGATTTTCTGAGCGAATATCATGACTGGCTTCATGACCCGTTCAGCTTGATTATCGCTTGGATTAATTGTTGCAGCAAGGTCTGCAAATATAAGTAATTACGGACAAAATTATGTTTGAAAAACTGTTCAAGTTCCGTTCGCAAGATTTGGCGATCGACCTCGGCACGGCGAATACCGTGGTTTATTTACGCGGCCAAGGTATCGTTCTCAACGAACCCTCGGTAGTGGCGATCGAAACCATCAATGGCGTGAAACGGGTCAAGGCGGTCGGCAACGATGCGAAGATGATGATGGGCAAGACACCAGACAGCATCGAGGCGATTCGCCCGCTGCGCGACGGCGTCATTGCCGACATCGACGTGGCCGAACAGATGATCAAGCATTTCATCCAGAAAGTGAACGGCAAGAGCAAGCTGTTCAGCTATCCCGAGATCGTGATTTGTGTGCCCAGCGGCTCGACTTCGGTCGAACGCCGCGCCATTCGTGACGCTGCCTCCAATGCCGGCGCGCGGCAGGTGTTTTTGATCGAAGAACCGATGGCGGCTGCCATTGGCGCCGACATGCCGGTCACCGAACCGATCGGATCGATGGTTGTGGACGTCGGCGGTGGCACCACCGAAGTGGCAGTGCTGTCGCTGCGCGGGCTCGCCTATACCACCTCGGTCCGTACCGGCGGCGACAAGATGGATGAAGCGATCGTCTCTTATGTCCGCCGGCATCACAATCTGCTGATCGGCGAAACCACGGCTGAACGGATCAAGAAGGATTTTGGTGTCGCTCAGGCCCCTGCCGATGGCGTCGGTCACACGATCCATATCAAGGGACGGGATCTGGTAAATGGCGTGCCGAAGGAAATTTCGATCAATCAGGGCCAGATCGCGGAAGCGTTGAGCGAGCCGATCGGGACGATCATCGAAGGCGTGCGCATTGCTCTCGAAAACACCGCTCCGGAACTGGCCGCTGACATCGTGGATCAGGGCATTGTCCTGACCGGGGGCGGCGCTCTGATCTCCGGTCTCGACGCAGCGCTCAGTGACGAAACCGGCCTGCCGGTGACGGTTGCCGAAGATCCGCTGGCCTGTGTGGCCATTGGTACCGGCCGTGCGATGGAAGACCCGATGTTCCGAGGCGTTCTGACCACCGCCTGAGCATATGACGCAACAACGATAGGAAGTGAAAGGATAAACCGATATGGCGCCGCCAATCAATCGGCGTCCAGGATTTTCCAAGCGGGCGCAATATAGCATATTCGCCAGCTATTTACTGGGCATTTTGGGAGCGGTTCTGGGGCTGCTGCTGTTGCTCATCTCGTTCATCGATCCGCAGGGATTTTCAGCTCTTCGCACGATCGGCGCCGAGACTGTGGCACCCATCAGCAAGTCGCTTTCCGAAATCGGCGGTGCAACAGGTAGCGCTGGCGATGAAATTTCTGCCTATTTCCATGCCGCATCCAAAAATGCGGCGATGCAAAAGGAAATCGAGCAGAATCGCATAGAAATTCTGGAAGCCCGAGCCCTCAAGCAGGAAAATGAACGACTCAAGCGGCTGTTGAAGCTGGATGAAGCCGTGCCCGATTCGATCGCCATGGCACGCCTGATCAGTTCCACTGCGTCCAGCTCACGCCGCATTGCCACGCTTGGTGTCGGCAGCAGCAGTGGACTGGAACCCGGTCAGCCGGTCCGCTCGCCAGAAGGCCTGGTCGGCCGCATATTGGAGACCGGGCCGACCACCGCCCGGGTGCTGCTGGTGTCCGATAGCCAAAACGTTACCCCGGTCCAGCGCGCCAGCGACAGCCTGCCCGCCTTTGCCACCGGACGCGGCGATGGCACCGTGGATATTCAGCCCATCAATATCGGCACCAATCCGTTCAAGGGCGGTGACCTGATGATCACCTCCGGCAGCGGTGGATTATATAGTCCTGGAATCCCCGTGGCTATCGTCATCCGCAAAACCGAGACCGGCGCGATCGGCCGGGTATTGGCCAATCCCGCCAAGGTCAGCCACGCCATCGTCCAACCGATATTTCAGGCCGAAACCATCCGTCAGATCGAAATAGACCAGACGATGGATGAAGAGCAGGAAACCGGCGAATAGTGGCGCGATCCCGTCCTTCAAGGATTGGCCGGCAACCCTCCCAGTTGCGGATCAAGATGATCCCGCCGCTGACCGTCGTCATCGGCTCGATGATCACTGCCTTGCCGATCATGACCGACTATCCCATTTTGCCGCCGATGGGGCTGCTCGTGGTGTTGGCATGGCGGTTGATCCGACCCGGATATTGGCCCGTATGGGCCGGTTTTCCGCTGGGTCTGATCGATGACATTTTCAGCGGCCAACCACTGGGCAGTGCTGCCTTTCTCTGGTCGGTCATATTCATTCTGCTCGAAACCGTGGATCGGAAAGCGGTGCGCCGCGACTATTGGCAGGATTGGCTTATCGCCTCCACTGCCATAATATTTGTGCTAATAGGCGGTATGCTTATCGTCAATTTTCAATCCAATCTGTTGCGGCTTGACCTTTTGATGCCGCAGATCCTGCTGTCGGTCCTGCTTTATCCGTTTGTCGCACGGCTGATCGGTGCCATCGATAGCTGGCGGGTGGCTTCATGAAATCGGCCAAAACGATCAGCAGCGCGATGCAGGACCTGACCTTCACCCGGCGGGCAACGGTGATCGGCGGCTTGCAGATTGGCGTCGGGGTGCTGCTGGCCAGTCGGATGGCCTATATATCGGTGGCCGAGAACGAGCGTTACAAGCTGCTATCGGAAAGCAACCGGGTCAATCTTACGCTGGTGCCACCGCGGCGCGGCTGGCTGATCGACCGCAACGGCAAACCGATCGCGAACAACAAGTCCGATTTTCGTGTCGACATCATTCCTGACCGGCTGCGGGACAGGCAGAAGACCGTGGCCACCCTTGCTGAGCTGCTCGCGCTCGACAGCGAGGCACTGAACCGGATCAACAGGGAATTGGAGCAGGCCAGCAGCTTCCAACCGGTCCAGGTGGCAACCGGACTGAACTGGGAAGAATATGCCGCCGTGAGCGTCAGGCTTCCCGATCTGCCGGGTGTATCGCCGCGGCAGGGTTTTTCACGCAACTATCCCACCGGCCCCGCAATCGGGCATCTTGTTGGCTATGTCGGGATCGCATCGGCCGAAGACTATAAGGAAAAGCCGGATCCGATATTGATCACACCGGGTTACAAGATCGGCAAGGACGGTCTTGAGAAAATCTTTGAAAACCATCTGCAAGGCGAACCCGGAGCAAAGCGGGTCGAGGTTACGGCGCGCGGCAAGATTGTCCGCGAACTCAATACCCGCCCGGATGTTCCTGGCCAGCCGCTGCAATTGACTCTCGACATCAATCTTCAGGAATATGCCGCCCGCCGTCTGGGTCCGGAATCCGGATCGGTGGTCGTGCTCGATTGTCTGACCGGTGACATTTTGACGATGACCTCCATGCCATCCTTTGATCCCAACAGTTTCTCCGATGGTATCGGCGTCACCGAATATGGCATGTTGCGCGAAGACGATCATGTACCGCTGCTGGACAAGTCGCTCAAAAGTCTTTTTCCGCCAGGGTCAACGATCAAGCCGATGGTCGGGCTTGCTTTTCTCGAGGCAGGACTGGATCCCGACGAGACCGTCAATTGCAGTGGCGGGCTCCGCGTCGGCAACCGGCGTTTCCGCTGCTGGAAACGGGGTGGCCATGGCCGAGTCGACATGGCCAAGGGCATCTACCAGAGTTGCGACGTCTATTTTTACCATTTTGCCCAGAAGATCGGCATCAATCCGATCGCCTTGATGGCCAATCGACTGGGGATGGGGCAAAAATATCCCTTGCCGGTGCCGAGCCAGTTTTATGGTACGGTCCCGGATCCGGCCTGGCTGCGCAAGAAATATGACCGCGAATGGCAACCCTATGACACGGTCAATGCCACCATCGGCCAGGGCTATATGCTGGCCAACCCGACCCAGCTGGCGGTCATGGCCGCCCGGCTTGCGACCGGCAAGAATGTGATTCCGCGACTCCTGATGAACGCCAAAAGGCAGCCGATCGAAACATTGAATCTCGATCCGGAACATCTCCTCTATGTGCAGCAGGCGATGAGCGATGTGGTCAATGGCGCCGGTACGGCCGGTCGGGCGCGGCTGCCGGTTGAAAATGTCCAGCTCGCCGGCAAGACCGGCACCGCCCAGGTGGTCAATCTCGATTTCGGGCGCGGGGGCAGTGACGTCGCCTGGAAATTTCGAGATCATGGCTTGTTCATCTGTTTTGCCCCGGTTGAGAATCCCCGCTACGCTGCGGCCGTGGTGATCCAGCATGGCGGGGGATCCGGCTCCGCCTATCCCGTCGCCCGCGATGTCATGACCTTTCTCTACGATCGCGAGAAGGCGATGGATGTGCTGACCGGACTCGAAAAATCCTGGGGCGGCAATGTTCAGGAACGCATGGACCAGAAAATGGCGGCCTATCGGGCTCGGAAGAATCCGGCAGCGGCGACAGCCGATACGGGCAGCCCGGCGAATGCAGAAGCCTCCCAAGCGGCGGAATCCGGCGCCGGAGAATGACCATTGAGTGATTTCATTCCAGCACCGATTGCGCAACTCCCCTGGAAAACGATCCTGCTGTTGTTCGTGCTGGCCAGTTTTGGCTTTGTCGTGCTCTATTCGGCGGCAGGCGGCAGCCTGAATCCCTGGGCCGGCCCCCATATGGTCCGCTTCGTGGTCTTTCTGGCGATGGCGATCGTGCTCTCCCGGTTCAAGGAATCCTTCTGGAAAACAATGGCCTTCCCGGTCTATGGAGCCGTGGTCCTGATGCTGGTTGGCGTGGAATTGATCGGCGCCGTCAGTGGCGGCAGCCAGCGATGGCTCAACCTCGGTTTCATCCGCCTCCAGCCATCGGAACTGATGAAGGTCGCGATCATATTGGCGGTTGCCCGCTTCTACGATCTGCTGCCGCCTAGCCAGATCCGGACCTGGGGCGCAATCTGGCCGCTCGTTGCACTGCTGGTCGTGCCCGCAGGGCTCATCCTGCTGCAACCCGATCTCGGCACGACGATAACCGTCGTTGCCGGGGCTCTGACCATCGCGTTTCTGGCCGGACTGCCGCTGCGATTGTTCATCGGCGGTGCCGCTGCAATCGCGGTCCTGGCACCACTGGCCTATTTCTTCATGCTCGAGGAATATCAGCAAAGGCGCGTAACCACCTTCCTCAATCCGGAAAATGATCCTCTGGGGGCCGGCTATCATATCAGCCAGTCGAAGATCGCCATCGGTTCCGGCGGTCTGTTCGGCAAAGGCTTTCTGGACGGCACCCAGAGCCATCTCGACTATCTGCCCGAGGGCCACACCGATTTTGTCTTCGCAACCATGGCAGAGGAATGGGGCTTGCTGGGCGGCGTCGCGGTTCTGTTCTGTTTCTTCCTGCTGTTCCGCTGGGGTCTCGGCGTGGCGATGCGCGCAAAAACGCGCTTCTCGCAGCTGACGGCAGCGGGCTTGACGGTCACGATCTTCTTCTATGTCGCGATCAACCTGATGATGGTGATGGGACTGGCACCGGTTGTCGGCATCCCCCTGCCCTTCCTCAGCCACGGCGGCTCATCGATGATGACGATCATGATCTGCGTCGGCATATTGATGTCGATCGAGCGCCACCCCGGTCGCCGCGGCGGTGCCTTTGGATGATTATTCCAACCAAGATGTTGCGTTTGCGAAATCCGGCCCTATATAGCCAGTCAGACTATATGGACGCTTAGCTCAGTTGGTAGAGCAGCTGACTCTTAATCAGCGGGTCGTGGGTTCGAACCCCTCAGCGTCTACCATAGTTTTCAAATAGTTAGCTGCATCTGGAGATGCGCTCAAAAAATCCCCGATCTCTCAGGGCAACATATAGGGCAACGTTCCAGTGGTTGTCCTACTTCATTGGCCTCTATTTCCATTAGGAAATTGAATTTTAAGCGCAAGTTCGCCGACGTTCGGTGTTGCTACCGACTCGGCCACCGTGCATATAATTTTTCGCACGTCGCAATTAGATTTCAGCGCCTTTGAAAGTGTATCAAATCTAGCGAGGCTCAAGCTACATTGTTCTAAACTAAGGCCTTCTCCGTTTTGGATTTGCGTTTGTAGTAGGAGGAGCCCAAGATCCACCTGAGAGTGGTTTAAGGCCTACCGGGGGATTGATGGAGGAACTGCAGGGAAATCGATCAACGCTGCTCGCTCGCGCCCGAGCTATCGCGCGAACGCTGACCACCAGCACCGAGACCGCGATGGAGCGTGCGGGAGTTTGCCTTGATCTACTCTCGCCAGTCAGTTTGGATAAACAGCTGCATGCCTTCAGAAGGTCGCTTTATTCGCTGCCGGTTGAGGAACGGCATTACTGGATTGGGACGCTTTATACGCTTCTGCTATCCGCCAAGGTGCGTCGTTCGCAGGCGACCTACTTCACCCCCCCAGTGTTGGCTGATGCGGTCGTTAACCTCGCTATCGAGGCGGGCTTTGACCTCGTCCGCGACGATGTTCTCGACCCGGCGGCCGGCGGTGCCGCATTCTTGTCCACTCTGGCGGGACGGATGATCGCTGAGGGATTGCAGCCGGAACAAGTGGCCTACCGACTCAATGGAATCGAAATCGACGAGGGGCTCACGATTCTGTCACGCCGGCTGATAGAAGAAAGGTTGGGCGCGACATTGCCAAGAGATGTAATCGTTGCAGGCGACGCACTCAAAACACCGATTCTTGGCTCCTATGGCCTTGTCATAGCAAACCCACCTTACGGCCGGGTATCTTTGGACGACGTCCACGGCACCGAGTGGAAAAAAATTTCTCACCGTGGCCATATTAATAAATATGCGCTTTTTTCCGAACTCTCGTTCCGTGCGGCAAAGCCTGGTGGACTGGTCGTCCTTGTAATTCCCTCTAGCTTCCGTGCTGGTCCTCTTTACGACCGGATGCGCGCTTTCATCCGCTCACAGGGCCAGGTTATAGCCGTCGGCTCCATTTTGGAAAGGGACGGCGTTTTCCTCGACGTCGCGCAGGATATTAATGTCCTTGTCGCTCGCAAAGGTCGGCCACACCCGACAAGCGTCCTCGTTCGTTTCCCCGTAGTTGGATCATCGCTGACCGCCACGCCTGCCGTCGAGCAGAAGCTACCTGCCGACCCGGGAGAAGCCTGGCCTCTGCCCACGACAGATCCCGGATCGGTCGGCGGCGCAACGCTCGCCGATTATGGTGTAGTCGCACGCGCTGGCTACTTCGTTTGGAACCGCGAACAAGCGCGCTTGCTCACCACGCCCGGTGCACATCGGGCCTATCCTCTGATTTGGGCGAAAAACGTGCGAGTTGGGAAACTGTGCATTCCTGCTGGCAAGAATGGCGCTGCGGTCGACTTTGTCTCGTTTTCATCCGACAGCACTGCTATTATCACAGGTCCGGCGGCGGTGATGCAACGCACGACCAATGACAAGCAGCCGCGCAGGATGATTGCCGCCATGGTTGATCCCGCTGTCGTTGAGCGTTGGGATGGCTTCGTAACAGAGAACCACACAATAGTGTTAACCTGTGACGATCCTGATCGGCTTGCCCTCGCAGTCGCCCTTATCAACACAAATCAGGTCGACGTGCGCTACAGACGCGTGTCGGGCACCGCATCGATATCGGTCAAATTACTGCGTCAGATTGATCTGCCCCACCCCGACGCCTTCGCTGCGGCGCTGACTTCCGCCAACGGCGACGCCGAAATAGCAGCGACCGCTGCCTACCGACGCTCCAACGCGCTCGTTGACGGGTGATGGCGGGCCGGCGTCGATTCAACAATGCGCCCAAGACCAGCTTGGAGCAGCTCGCCAGACAGCGTCAAATTCAAATCGACAAGCGTAAGGCGATAGCGTTGGCGATGGCGCGCAAGGCGTCAAGTGTGCCTGCCGCCACGCCGCCACCCCCGCCGCGCCACCAGCGGAACATAGACCGCTATCTAACTGCAATCGACGAAGCTCACTTTCACCGCACGGGATCGGTCGAAGATGTTGAGATATCCACCGTTTATCGTGAACTAGTGCGGTCGGCGATTGAGGTCATGAACAGCGGGTCCGACCAGGTGGTGATGTCGTGGCCGCTGTCACAGACATGCCCATCCGGCATCATTGCGCTGCTGGCGCTCGGAGCCGTGGGCAGCGCCGAACAAATCTCTTCGGTGGTGAAAGGGGTGGCGACGAACACACGCGAGCGCGCCGACGGCGTCCGCGGAGTGCTGTATCCCTACGCACGGAGCACCCACGCACCTGCACGCGAGGTCCAGGTAGATCGAGATTGGATAGGGACCGTCAACTTCGACCATCTCAAGCGCGCCCTATCTGAAAACGAAGAGCCAGCGCTAAAAGACTACCACCAAGTCCTATCACGGGTCAGGAGCCTGAATGGGCGAGCCACCGATGGCCACACCTACGCGGAGTTCGAGCACCCGATCCTTGATGAGATCGTGCCGCACGCTCCTCCAAAGGACGATCGGTCTTCCAACAGCGAACTTCTATGGCGAACACGGAGCAAGACAGATATTGGAAAGCAAGCCAGAACCGAAGACGCAGACGATCCCTCAAAGGCACACTTTTTCGTCTACACCATACGAGAACGAGATAGGTTTAGGGTGCAGCTGCTCGCCGTGCGGGATGCGCCTCACCTGATGATCCTGGATCTATCACGAGCCGGGCGCGGGCGCCTTGGTTGGAATTGGCAAAAGCGAGCGAAGGAGGCCGTGGACTGTCTTCGCGAAGTGCATCCCGACACCGGCGTCCTCGCAATCACCGATGATCCATGGACCTACCGAGCTACCAAATTCGATATTCTTGGCACCCCGACGCCGGGCCGCAAGGGGCGAACACAGCCAGCAAAGTCAAAGGTCGTGCTTGCCTCCGAAAGCGCGATTATTGAAGATCGCAAGCATGAGCGCCCGACCTACGTTGGTGCAACGAAGATTAAAGTTGACGGTTTTTTTGGTGATACTGACCGGACCATCGAAAAACTTCGGGGCCTCGCAAATCGACTCAACGACCAGAGCGATGCCGAAGGTGCGTCGACCGCCCGCGCCCTCATAGCCACCGTCAGAAGATCAGCTTGCCTGCCGGGATCTCTGACCGCGTTCAGCAGATTTCTGGAGGAGGAGACCACAATGGCCATGGCGGCGGACCTGCTGGCCCAATATCGCGTCGGCGGCGCCGTCGCCTCGCTGCGCGACCCACGGAACCTCGCCAGCCAAGCGGAAGCAGAGTCTGAAACGACTGCAGACGTGACGGCGATCATGAAAGTGCTCGAGCGCGCCACCCCAATGGCGTCATTGCTCGATGACGCAATCAAGCCGGCATTGCGGTCAAGCTCCATGACCCTCGTCATCTTCAGAAAGGATATGATCGCTGAATTTGCACAGGTCGAGATGACGCCGCGCTATCCGAAGCTCGCTGAACGTATCGAAAGCGGCATGATTAGAATGGGCGGCGACCGCGTCCTATCCACAATCGCCGACCTACCATCCAGCGCACGGAATCAGTTCAAGCGCGCAATCCTAGTGGCGCCAACCAGACCGTCCATACTAGCGCTGTTCGCAGAAAGCTGGTTACCCGAAAACATCGTTATACTAGCAGACGCAGACACTCTCGCCTTCGCCGCGAAGGATGCTCTGCGGCTTGCAGAAGAGCTCCCCGATGGTCCGATTGCGAAGCGCTTGCGCGAATTTTCTAGGGCCGCCGACAAACGGGTATCGGAGATCGGTCGCCACGCCGTGCAGCTTGACGGCTTAGCACCTCCTGAAGACGTAGAATACTCGGCTGGTAACGTGCTCGATCTGAGCGGCGGGAGATCCGACAAGGGACTAATCGAAATATCAATGAACAACGGACAAAGGGTAATCGCCCGTAAGTCTACTCAGATCGTGCTGCGCAATGCAGGTGCCGCGACTACGGCGTTCATCGAGGTCCCCGCATCGAAAGTCCGGAGCGGTGACGAGGTTTGCGTCATTGGACCTGCTTTCGTTGAGAGAGCACGAACAATCGTCAACGTGCGTGCAAAGGCCGCTGAAGAGATCCGTGAATACCACCTGCAGGTAAGGAATCGGTTCGCCAGAGTAGAGGGCTCCTCCATCGCCGAGCGACTGCGCAATGTCGTTGACGCAATGGGCACGCCAAAGATCCCAACTGTTACAGCAAGATATTGGGTAGATCTCGACCCGGAACTGGAAAAGGCTTCTCATGAAGTGGTCCCGCATGCTCCACATGACAGAGATACATTTTTGCGTTTTACCGGGGCACTCGGGATAGGCGCAACCCTTGCCGATAACTTCTGGCTCTGGGCTGTAGTCGCTCAACGTTCACATCGAATGCGCGCAGGAAATCTCTTCCACGATGCCTTTAGAGGGATCTTGGTTGACCCCCATTCGGCGATTGCAGAGAACAGCGGGCGCAGCGACGATATTCGTTCGCTCCGTGCGCTCGCAGAAGAGCATGTGGCGACTGTGGCCGGGATTAGGAGTTTGGTAGTTTAATGAAGGGTTATTCGGACGATGAGCTCGGCGCGATTGACGTCGAATTAAAAGAGGCGGTGTGTGACGCCTTAGTAGGCACATTAGTCGCTAGAGTAAGCGGGACCGATGCACGTGGGGCGACAATTCTCGGCCGCTCGCCGCGCCGTGGCGTCATGGCGGGCCAGCTACTACCTCGCTTTGATGCGACAGGCGAGGACGACACTTCAGATATCAGGATTGCAGCAATCGGCATAGATGTTGTGTTGCGGAACGGCCAGCAAGGCAAGGTCAGCCTAACACCCCGCTTCTCCGCCTACATGCGCGTGATCCCGGTATGGGAGGACCTGATCGCCGGCGGCGGCGAGCTCGACTTCGAGTTCAAACTGCAGGCGACGATCCAGCAGGAGATTGATGCACAAATCAGGGCGGAGCGCCAGCCGGCGCTCCAACTGGTCGGCCTCGATCGCCCCGACTGGAGGGCCATGGACGAGGCAAAGCGCTCCAAGGTGCGTGCGCAGCGCGCCGAGATCCTAGCCGAAGTTCGGCAGAAGGCCTACGCCGCGCACGGGATTCAATTGTTACCAGGTGACCCTGATGAAACTCCCTTCTCCCCCGCTCTAGAAGGCGAGGTAATCGACGATCCGAATGTCCCAGACGAGGCCATGCCACCACCTCCACCGCTTTCTCGCCTGATCAGGGATGGACGCAGCATCCCACTCGGGCTTGTCGACCCCGCACCCATACCAGGCAAGTGGCGCCGCCTTGATCTAAAACTGCCAACTCTGGAGTTTAAAACGGGCGACTCCGATGACGCTCTCGCCTTGAAGCTGCGCGCCTACAACACCGAACTAGCCGCCAGCATCAAACACCAATTCGACGCGTGGCTGGCGGAGGGGGGCGCAGCTGAGGTCTGGCGCGATGTCCGCATAACGCCGGCCGACACATTGAGCGAGACGGCGTGGACAACGGCCACGACAGCGCTGGCCTCACAACCCGTTGACCGCGACCGAGTAATCCCCGACCTCTCAGGCGTTCAAGTAAAGATCGACCGGCAACGCGACTTCCTTGATCCCGACCGTGTGTCCGTCCGCGTTATGCTCGACAATCAGTCCAGCGAACTTTCACCGCTTGAGGCTGCGGGCCGATGCAACACTGTCTTTGGAACGAGTATTACAGTGACCCTCCCGGCATTCTGTCACCTACCGCTGAAGCTCGATCGTGTCGAACCCTCTTACCGCTTCCGCGATTACCTCGAATATCCTGCGATCGGCCTTAACTGCGGCGTTGAGGCGGAGTGGATTGACGATGACTTGGCACTAACGACCACATCGGCCCCGCGCTTCGCTCAGCCACGCATAGTCGCCCGTCGGATAGACCTACCCTTCGAGTTCGCTTTGCTCGCCGACCCCGCTTTCGACGCCAGCCGCCTTCTCGAGCTACCTCGTAGCTATTCGCAGTGGATCGATGAGCAGGAACAACGGCTCAAAACCGCCGTAATCGAAGGACTCGGCCTAGAAGATGCCGCAATTGAGACAAAGCGGCTGCGGACCGACTTAGCGGCCCAACGGGCAGAAGCGGCCTACATTAAACGCGGCGTGGAACTACTCATAGAATCGCAGAAGGCTGCTGAAGCCATCAGGAATGCGGAGCCCGACGCAGAACTTAAGTCGCTGGAGCGCCTGGCTGAACCGCCCCGGGATTGCCGGAGGCCATTTGGTTTAAGTTAAGCGGCCATGTCGGTTTCGTCCAGCATGGCGTAGTAGTTTTTCTCAGCTTCCACGGGCGGGATATTGCCGATGGGTTCCAGCAGCCTTTTATTGTTGAACCAGTCTACCCATTCCAGTGTGGCATATTCGACGGCCTCTAACGACCGCCATGGTCCGCGCCGGTGGATTACCTCTGCCTTGTAAAGGCCATTGATTGTTTCAGCCAAAGCGTTGTCATAGCTGTCGCCGACGCTGCCGACCGAGGGATCGATGCCGGCTTCGACCAATCGCTCGGTGTCCTTGATCGAGACATATTGCACGATGAAAGGTCAGCAGACCTTTCATCCGTTCCATGAAATGACGACGATCAGGAGATCGCCGAGGGCGGTCGCTGTGGTGGACCAGGCCGGGCTCCGTCGGCCGGCTGCCGTGTGGACCGCTTGTTCGAGCGCGTCGAGCACGAACTGGGCGCTCGCGGTCTGGCTCGCCCGCCAGCCCCCCAATCCCGACCAATGGGACGCCGGGCGAACACGTCGATGACGAACGCGACGTAGACCATGCCCGCCCAGGTCGCGACGTAGGTGAAGTCGCTCACCCACAATCGGTGTGAGCGTCCGCTGACCTACGCGGCTTTTTGGGTTGACGTGGCGTCGGCTTGGCTCGCGGCCCAGGTCCAGGGCAGGAGTTCGTCGATCTTGTTGATCTTGTGGTCGGCGATGCGGCTCAGGATGTCGGTTAACCAGGCCTGGGGGTCGATGCCGTTGAGCTTGGCGGTCTCGATCAGGGTGTAGGCGATGGCAGCGGCACGGCCGCCGCCCTCCGAGCCGACGAAGAGGTAGTTCTTCCTGCCGAGAGCCACTGATTTCATCGCCCGCTCGGCGCAGTTGTTGTCGGCTTCGAGGCAACCCTGGTCGAGATAGGGGCGCAGCTTTTTCAGGCGGGTTAGGGCGTAGCGAATGGCCTTGGCGAGCTCGGACTTGCCGGAGATGCGCGGCAGCTGGCTTTGCAACCAGGTTTCCAAATCGTCGAGGATCGGCCTCGAGTACGCTTGGCGAAGTTCGACGCGCCTCTCAGGCGG
>NZ_JBGTDD010000073.1:0-6518 GCF_041748495.1 Parasphingorhabdus sp. | reverse complement strand
CCTAGGCTAGCTTGAAATCAGCGCCTTGCTTTGGGCGAGTGCGCTGATTTCGCTTTCGTCCAAACCCAACCAATCCTGAAGCGCGGCGACATTATGTTCGCCGCGTTTTGCGGTTTTGCTGCTGCTGTCGATACCGCTTTTTGATTTTGAGAACCGATAGGGCGACTGGATGGTGCGTCTTGGCTGGCCGGCGTCGTCGGTCACATCCACCACCACGCCGAGGGCCTTGATGCTGGGTTGCTCATAAATCTCCGGGCTGAACGGGTTCACTTCTCCCCATGCCAGATTGAGCCGGTCGAGAGTATCAGTCAGTGCGGCAAAGCTCGCATGGTCCAGCATATGCTGTGCCATCGCCTCGCGGCGCATGCGGACCTTGGTTTCGACGCTGCACCCTGCGGGAGTCGGATCGGCCAAGCCGTCCCGGGTGGATAACATCACCCACATCCATTTCATATCGCCGGTGATCAGAATGCGTCGCCCTTCCGGAGCATTCCAGATGCTGTTCTCTTCCGGTTTCGGCCAGTCATCATCAAGCGCCCAATAGGCATAGTCATCGACAGAGTGGAGTACGCTGATCATCGGCAAATCGATATGCTGGCCTTCACCGCTCTGGTCGCGGACGCGTAGCGCCGACAATATCGCGATGACTCCGTGCAGCGAGCTGTAACTGTCTGCCACCGCCAGCTGGATGTCGACCGGCTTTGCCTCGCCAATCTCTGCCTGCCGCGCGATCAGCCCGGATTGCGCATGCAGCACCGGCGCATAGGCCGCCTTTTTGCGATCCGGTCCGGTCTGGCCATAGCCTGAAATCGACAGCATGATCAGCCGAGGATTGACCTTGACGAGATCGTCCCAGCCGATGCCGAATTTGTCCATCACGCCGGGGCGGAAATTCTCGGTCACAATATCAGCCTCAGCCGCCAGTTTCAGGATCAGTTCGCGCGCACCGGGGGCTTTCATATCGACGCAGATATTGCGTTTGCCGATATTCTGCTGGAGATAATAGCCGCTCACGCCTTCGCCCGGATTGCCGAGCTTGCGCGTCACGTCCCCCTCCGGCGGCTCGACCTTGAGCACTTCTGCGCCGAGGTCGGACAGCATGCGCGTGGCATAAGGTCCGGCGACAACACGCGAGAAATCGAGGACCTTGAGTCCCGCTAATGGAAATTCTGCCATAATTGCCTGACGTTAGAGTTTCATCTGCTGCTTCATGGTCTTTTCCGTAACCTTTCCATAAGGCGGGAGGAAACCAGCAATTTTGGCAATATTGATCTTCGGCTGGCGATAGACCGCCTTGGCGTGGCTGAATTCCTTGAAGCCATCGGGGCCGGTATAGGCGCCCATGCCGGAGGGGCCGACGCCGCCAAAGGGCAGGTCATGCTGGGCGATATGGAAAATCACGTCGTTGACCGTGACCCCGCCGGATATGGTCTTGTCCAATATCTTGCGCTTGTCACTTTCGGTGTCGCCGAAATAATAGAGCCCGAGCGGCCGGTCATGATCGTTCACATAGTCGATCACTTCATCGAGATTGCGGTACGTCTTGACCGGCAGGATCGGCCCGAAGATTTCCTCCTGCATCACCCGCATGTCGTCATGCACGTCTTGCAGCAAAGTCAACGGCATCTTGTTGCTGTTGGTATTGGAAAAATCCTCGTCGGCGGGGTTGACGACGGTCTGCCGCGCGCCTTTTGCGAGTGCATCGTCGATCAGGCCCTGCAGCCGCTCCTTGTGGCGTCCGTTGATCACCGAGGTATAGTCGTCATTGCCGATCAGGGTCGGATATTGCTCGGCAACGCTGGCCGCGATCCCGGAAACGACGGCGTCTTCCTTGTCATGGGGCACCAGCAGATAATCGGGTGCGAGACAGATCTGGCCGGCGTTCATCATCTTGCCCATGGCGATGCGCTGGGTGGCTTTCTGGACATCGGCATCCGGCCCGACGATGGTCGGCGATTTGCCGCCGAGTTCGAGCGTGACCGGAGTCAGATTTTGCGCCGCTGCCGCCATGACATGTTTGGCTATCCCGCCGCCACCGGTGAAGATCAGATGATCCCAGGGAATTTCGGAGAAGGATTTGCCGGTCTCCGGCCCGCCGGTGATCACCGTCATTTCTTCCGGCGCAAAATATTCGGCGACCAGTTTCTTGACCAGTTCGCCGGTTTCGGGACAGAATTCGGAAAATTTGATCATCACCCGGTTGCCGGCCCCAAAGGCACCAATCGCCGGGTCGAAGGCGAGGTTGATCGGAAAATTCCACGGTGCGATGACACCGACGACCCCCTTGGGTTGATATTCGACCTGGCCGCTGGCGCCGAGCAGGCCCAGCGGGAAGTCCATCTTGCGCTTTTCCGGGCGCATCCATTTCTTGAGATGCTTCTTGTGATCCTTGGCATGGCCAACCACCGACATCAGGTCGGTCATCACCGTCTGGACGCTGCTGCGATGGCCGAAGTCGCTGGATACCGCCTCGCATAGCGCGTCCTGATGATCGATGATCATCTGCGCGGTGCGGTTGATCCGGTCCATCCGCGTGTCAAAGCTGACCGGCAGTTCGGCATGAAAGGCGTCGCGTTGCGCCCGAAAAAGCTTCATGATTTCGTCTTTGCTGACTTCGCCAGCAGCGGCTTCCAGTGCTTCCATGTACGCTCTCCCCAGGGATGGGCAGCAAACGCCCGACCCATATCAATTTCAATTGACCACTTAAACCGGTTTTCGGCGGTTTGTCGAGGGTGAACCGGCTAGCGCGCCAAAGTCTCGATCGCCTGCGCGGTCGCTACCAGCTGTTTGGCCTGCTTGAGGTGCAGCAGCTCGGTCATTTTGCCGTCGACCACGATCACGCCCTTGCCGGCATTGATCGGATCGGCGAAGGCGGCGATGATCGCTTCGGCTTCGGCAATTTCGTCGGCGCTGGGTGCGAAGACGCGGTTGGCGGTTTCAATCTGGGCCGGATGAATCAGCGTCTTGCCATCAAAACCGCGCTTTTTCGCTTCCGCGCATTCTGCCTCCAGGCCAGCGGGATCGTTGAAATCATTATAGACGCTGTCAAGGATATCCAGGCCATAAGCACGTGCCGCGATTACCGCCTGGGACATCACCGGTCCAAAAATCGCGCGATCATGGTCGGCCCGCATTTCCTTTGCCAGGTCATTGAAGCCCATCACAAAAGTGGTCAGTCGCTGTTGCCGGCCCAGCGCGGCAATTTCCGGGAGATTGAGGATCGCCTGCGGCATTTCGATCATCGCCCAGAGATGGATATCGAGGCTGGCATCCTGGTCTTCCATCAGATAGGTGATCTGTACGATATCGTGCGGACCCAATATTTTCGGAACCAGCACCGCGTCTGCGCCAGCGAGGCAGGCCCGCTTGAGATCCTGCGCAAACCAGGGCGTGTCCATGGCATTGATCCGCACCACCAGCTCGCGCTCGCCATAATCACCCGATTGCAGAGCGGCGCAGGCATGGTCGCGCGCGGCTTCCTTGGCGTCCGGCGCCACGGCATCCTCCAGATCGAAGATGATCGTGTCGGCTTGCAAGGTTTTGGCCTTTTCCAGCGCGCGTGTGTTGGACGCGGGCATGTAGAGACAGGATCGGCGGGGGCGGAAATTTTTTTGGGTCATGGCGCAACCGTATCATCTGGACCGGCAGGCGCAAAGCTAGTTAATTTGCATATTCATACGGTTTGTCAACGATCATTGATCTAGATAAAAATTCCTGCCTTTTACTTATCTTCAGACAAGTAGGAGCGAGAGCGGGCGTGACGAGTTTTCTAGAATTCAGTTTGTTACAATCTGTTGCGATACCGCAATGAGAATTACGTTCATCGAATGATTGCTCGATGAGAATGCCTAGTTTTTAGAGCGAGAAGCAGATCGGCGAATTTCGGTTGTTCGTGGGAGGGTTGTTGGCCCATTCTGATATCCAGGATCAACCCGCTAGCCGAATCTCCCCCACCGCAGCCCTGTTGTCCGGCTGGTCCGGCCAGATCCCGCGCGTGTCATAGACAACTTTGCCCACGCGCTCGTCGAGCGGGATGGATTTGAACATGTCGTGATCGGTGAGGGTGATCATGATCGGGCAGCTTTCCAGCGCCTGATCGATATCGATCAGTTCGGCGCCGGTGCCCTCGAACGCTGCGGGCAGCTCGCTGGCATAAGGCTCGACAATCTTCACCCGCCCGCCGTAGCGCCGGGCCAGCTTGGCGGCGATCTTGAGGGCAGGGCTTTCGCGGAAATCGTCGATATTGGCCTTGAACGCCAGACCGAAGCAGGCGATCGAGACTCCCGGCAGCTCGTCGATCAGCTGCGATGCCTGTTCCAGCACATGGCCGGTCTTGCCGTCATTCACTTCGCGGGCGATGCGGATCAGCGGCGATTGCTCGGGGGCGCTGTGGATGATGAACCAGGGATCGACCGCGATACAGTGGCCGCCGACGCCGGGACCGGGTTGCAGGATGTTGACGCGCGGATGGCGGTTGGCGAGGCGGATCACCTCCCACACGTCGAGCTCCATATGATCGGCGATGATCGAAAGCTCGTTGGCGAAGGCGATGTTGACGTCGCGGTAGCTATTCTCGACGAGTTTCGTCATTTCCGCGGCACGGGCCGTGGTTGTCACCAGTTCGCCGCGGACGAAGCGACGGTAGAAGCCGAGCGCCTTGCGTGCGCAACGCGGCGTGATGCCGCCGATGCTGCGGTCATTCTGGATCAGTTCCTCGAGGATTCTGCCGGGCAGGACCCGTTCCGGGCAATAGGCAATGGCAATGTCGGGAATGTCATTCGCCAGTCCCGGGATTTTGAGATCGGGGCGCAGATTTGCGATCAGATCCCGCATTTTCTCCGTCGTGCCGACCGGGCAGGTGGATTCGAGGATGATCGTGTCGCCTGCTTTAAGGGCGGCCGCGATATTGGTTGCGGCTTCCATGACATAGCTGGTGTCGGGAATATGATTGTCGCCGAACGGGGTCGGAACCGCGATGACGAAAACATCCGACGGTTCGACCATCAGCGAAGCGCGGAGCGTCCCGCGCGAGACAACGCCTTGCACCAGTCCGTCCAGATCCACTTCCTCGATATGGATATTGCCCGAATTGATGGTGTCGACGACCTGCTGATGAATGTCCACGCCAAGGACCATGCAGCCCGAGCGCGCGATAACGGCTGCCGTCGGCAGGCCGATATAGCCCAGTCCCATGACACAGACGGTTGGCTTTTCTTCCGATAACATGTGTGAAATCACTCCGCAGGGCACCGAATGGGTGCGATTCATCTGCGGAGAAACTAGTCTGTCAGGGTAAATATTTAGGTAACAGGCTGCTCTGGCGGGAAATATTCAGGTGGCGAGGCTGTTTTCGATGATATCGGCTATTCTCTCGCTGGCCTTGCCATCGCCAAAGGGATTATGGGCGCGCGCCATGGCCAGATAATGGCCTTCATCGTCCAGTAATTTGGTCGCTTCTGTCAATATCAGGTCCTTGTCTGTCCCGACCAGTTTCGCGGTTCCCGCTGCAACACCCTCGGGTCGCTCCGTCGTATCGCGCATTACCAGCACCGGCTTGCCCAGCGCCGGTGCCTCTTCCTGGACGCCGCCGCTATCGGTCATCATGAAGTGGCAATGCTTGAGCAAGCTGACAAAATTGGGATAATCCAGCGGTTCGATCATCGCGACATTGTCGAGGTCACCCAGAGCATCCTGCATGATCCCCCGCACTTTCGGGTTGAGGTGAACGGGGAAAATCAGGGCGACATCATCCCGCCTGGCGATTGCGCGAAGGGCGCCGGCAATATTGGTCAGGCCGTCGCCGAGATTCTCGCGCCTGTGGCTCGTGACGCCAATGATTTTCCGGCCGTTGAACTTCTTGTAGAGCGTAGCCAGAGATTTATCAAAACTGATGATATCATTAGCTTTATTTGCGGTGATCAACAGCGCATCGATCACCGTATTGCCAGTGACATATATTTGCCCTGCCGGAATATTTTCCTTTTTGAGCGCTTCGGCCGATGTCTCTGTCGGCGCAAAATGCTGATCGGCAATGGTGCCGATAATCTTGCGATTCACCTCTTCCGGCCACGGGTGGTAGATATTGTAGCTGCGCAGGCCGGCTTCGACATGGCTGACGGGGATCTGGCGATAATAAGCTGCCAGAGCACCGCACATCGCGGTGGCGGTGTCGCCCTGTACCACCACCCGTTGGGGTGTGGTGTCATCAAGGATTTTGCCGATTCCGGTCAGCAGTCTGGCGGTCAGGTCATCAAGGCTTTGATTGGCCTTCATCAGGTCGAGATCGAAATCGGGCTGGAGATCGGCAATCTGCAAGACCTGATCGAGCATTTCCCGGTGCTGCGCCGTGACGCAGGTCAATGTGGTCAGGTTGTTGCGTGCGGACAGGGCCTGGACAACCGGAAAAAGCTTGATCGCTTCCGGTCTGGTTCCGAAGATGGTCAGGATTTTCGGCTTTGATACGATCTGCTGGGTCATTCCGGTTGCTTAATCACTTTTGGCTAAAATTTTCATAACTA
>NZ_JBGTDD010000072.1:0-11911 GCF_041748495.1 Parasphingorhabdus sp. | reverse complement strand
GACGAACTGGTTGAACGCGAAGGGGGATTTGTCGATCACCCGGCCGATCGCGGCGGCGCGACTCGCTATGGCGTGACCGAGGCGGTGGCGCGGGCGCAGGGCTATGCCGGCGACATGCGCCATTTTCCGCGCGCCGAAGCGGCGGCGATCTACCGGCGCAATTACTGGCAGCGCCCTGCCTATGATCAGGTCGCCGGGCTGGCGCCGCTGATTGCCGCGGAACTGTTCGATACCGGGATCAATATGGGCACCGGCACCGCCAGCGGCTTTCTGCAGCGCGCGCTGAACGCGCTCAACCGCAACGGCCGGGATTATCAGGATCTGGCGGTCGATCGCCGGATCGGGGCGAGGACGCTGGCGGCGCTGGCCGCCTTCCTGCGCCGCCGCGGCAGCGACGGCGAACACGTGCTGCTGAAGGCAGTCGAGGCGCTGCAGGGCGCGCGCTATATCGAACTCGCCGAATCCCGTCCGGCCAATGAAGCCTTTGTCTATGGCTGGCTGGCCCAGCGGATCGGCTGAATCCGGTGCAGACGGAAATTTTTCATAACCCTGTAAAGTTTGTCAGGATCGCCGCCCATTCTTCAGACTCTTTCTGAACTGTCCCGCCCGCGAAACCCCTCATTGGCCCCAACTTTGACCAACTTTGAAATCCCCCAACCACAAAGGAACCTGCGAAAATGTCCATAATCTCAACCCTGATCGGCCCGATTTCCCATATTATCGACAAGGTCATCCCCGACCGCGATGCGCGGGACCGGGCCAAGCTGGAACTGCTCAAGCTGGAAGGCAGCCAGGAACTGGAGGAGGTCCGCGTGCAGATGGCGGCGATCCTGGCGGAGGCGCAATCGGCCGACCCCTGGACCAGCCGCGCCCGCCCCAGTTTCCTCTATGTCATGTATCTGCTGCTGCTCTGGTCGATCCCGATGGGCCTGATCGCCGCCTTCCGGCCCGAGGCCGCCCGTGACATTGCCAGCGGCATGAACGCCTATCTCGCCGGCATCCCCGAGCCGCTCTATGCGCTCTTCGGGACCGGCTATCTCGGCTATACGGTGGCCCGGCAATGGGGCAAGATTCGCGGCGTCGAACGCTAGACGGGAAGGAATCGCTGGATTCAATGGCGCAGAAATACCCTGCAATCTGCCAGATTAATGCAATATTTACGAAATGGGCTTGCCATGCCCCTGTCTTTCCAGATAAAGGAGCAGGTCTAGTTCATCCAAAGGGGATATATTACATGAAAACCGAAACCAACTTCCGTAAAATGCTTGCTGTAGCCGGCGGACTCGCACTTGCTGTTCCTGCTCTTTCTGCTTGTTCAGAACCAGCTGACGACGCAGCTGTTGTGGCTGACGATGCAGCTATGGCTGACGATTCGGCTGTTATGGCTGACGAAGCTGCTGAAGATGCGACCTGTGCCGCTGAAGAAGCGACTTGTGCTGCTGAAGAAGCCACAGACGCTGCAGGCGATGCCGCAGCTGCAGCAACTGAAGAAGTTACCGAGTAAGCCAAAGCTTATTCCGCATTGCAAAATGCACTGGAAAGGCTGTTTGCGCTTACCGGCCAAATAGCAAGAGAGGGCGTCTCGCTAGTACCCAGAGTGGTACCGGCAGACGCCCCTTTCGTTCAATATCAGCATTATCCCAAGGGGGATTGTGTCGCGCCCGGCACCAAGTCGCGCTGGTTCTACCATGCGCACAAGCCCGAAGAGCGCGAAGCCGGCGAACATGGCCATTTCCATATGTTCCTGCCGCTCGCCCTGTTTGACGGCGTCGAACCTTATTACCAGCCGCCGGCCAAACTGCCCAATGGCAAGAAAACCCAGGGCGTCGTCCATTTCGCCGCGCTCAGTTTCGGACTCGACGGCATGCCGATCAGCTGGTTCACGACCAATTATTGGGTTACCTACGAATATCTGATGCCGGCCGAGGCCATTGCCAAGCGGCTGCGCGCCTTCGACATGACCGGCGCACCCGGCGACCCGCTGGTCAACGACTGGCTGACCGCCGCCGTCCAGCAGTTCCACGATCCGATCATCGAGATGGCCCGCGAGCGGGATGCACTACTGACGGAAAAGAAGCAGGAACTGGGATCCGCCGTGTTCGAGAACAAGACAGTCGAGATCCTCTCCCGCCAGCCCTTCGATCTCTAGTGATCAAATCCCGGGTTGGTGCGCTGCAGCTTGCGCATCAGACCAGGCCAGATCAGATTGTCGCCAAATCCCTTCTGAAACGCCGCCGCCGCCTGCTGGTGCACGCGATGCCCCATATCCGCGCCCTCTTCATGCAGATGCTCCTCGCCGCCCACCGACTGCGCCAATATCTGCGTCTTGCAGGCATTCTCGAGGATATACATGCGCAGAAAGGCAATGGCGCAATTCTGCCCCACCGTCAGCGTCCCGTGGTTGCGCAGGATCAGCAGGCTCTTCTCGCCCAGATCATGGATCAACCGGTCGCGCTCGTCGAGATCCAGCGCGATGCCTTCATAATCGTGATAGGCAAGGTCATCATGGACCTGCATCGAAAATTGCGTGTAGCGTCTCAGCCCCGCCTTCTGGACCGACACGGCAATGCCATAAGGCGTGTGGACATGAATGACGCAGCCCGCATCCTCGCGGGCGCTGTGCACCGCACTGTGGATGGTGAAGCCGGCGGGATTGATGAAATAGGGCGTGTCCTGCTTGATATTGCCATCAAGGTCGATCTTCACCAGCGCCGATGCGGTCATTTCGTCGAACAAGACACCATAAGGGTTGATCAGGAACCGCTCCTCCCCGTCTTCATCCGGCAAGCGGGCAGAAATATGGGTGAAGACCAGGTCGGTCCAGGCATGCATCGCACAGAGCCGGTAGGTCGCGGCCAGTTCACAGCGGATCTGCCATTCTGCCTCCGAGACCTTGCCTTTCAGGCTCTCGATATGATGCGGATCGGGGATCGAAAATCCCGGCCCAACGCCCATAGCGGAGATATCGGTCTGTATCGCGGTTGCCATGTCCAGTTCCTTTGCTTGAAAATTCGTCGTCCAGGCAAATTGCCATGCATTGCCCGCGTTCGCAACCAAACTATCTTATGGGCACGGGATTTCCGCAACCTCTTCCAGCAACCGGATCACAATATCTTGAGCTTTCTGAAACTGGCCCAGCCTTCGCTCGTGATGATGATATGATCATGCACAGATATCCCCAGTTCCCGGCACAGCATCTGGATCGACCGGGTAAAGTCGCGATCTGACTGGCTCGGCGTCAGATTGCCGCCTGGATGATTGTGCACCAGAATGAGCCCACTCGCGTCGAGTTCCAGCGCACGCTTCAAAATATTCCGGGGCTGAACATAGAGCCGCTGCGGCGACCCTTCGCCAAATTCCTGATTGCTCAGCAAATGATGGGAGGCATCCAGAAATAATATGCGCATGGTCTCAGAGGTGCGACTGCCGATCTGGGCCTGCAGATATTTCACAAGCCTCTGGTCGGTGGCTGGAATGAGCTTGCGAGGCAATTCGTTCTTCAGCTTGGCTAGCATGAACCGTTCGGTTGCCTTGAGCAATTTCACCACCGCTTCATTGCCAGCGAGCACCCGTTGCAAAGCCGCCTCGGACTGGCCAAGTATCCGGCCGATCGAATCGAACTCTTCCAGCAGTTCCCGGGAAAGTCTCCCCGCCTGATCCGGTGCGACAATCTCTATGAGTTGCGCCAGGACCTGTCGATCCCCTTGGCTTTCAGCCTTTGCTGATGGCAATAGGTCCCTATCAACAACAACACCAACAAAGGATAGGAAGTAGCGATTTGCATGATCATATAGGCTTTGGGGTGAATCGTCATGTCGAGCAGTCTTGCCGAGTGGGCCACGAGCGAGATCGTCTGAAGCGATACTACGCATAACGGCCAGAACCGATTCGCACGCAGCGCAATCGCAAGAAAGCCGATCCACCCGGCCAAATCGATAACCAAATGCCCAGGATCCAGTGTGGCATATTCAAGCGGTGTGAAGATATGAACGGCTGGATCCAGCACCACCATGGCAATGACCACACCTGCAGCCCAACGCTCCGGTCCTCCTCCCCGATACAAGGCATAGATGCAGATTGCACCGAGGAAGAGTAAAAAAACGAAAGTCCGCATTGTCTAGATGGACCATTCCCGAGCATTCCCGTCAACCTTTGATCGTTCAGGCGGCAACGGAGTGAAATGTGCCTGAAACAACTGCTGCTTGAGCAGGAGGACATTGTTCATGAAGATCCATGCCAGCGAATTCCTGCCCAACCTTTTGCAGTTCACCATGCACGCGCAAGACATCGCTGCTCGCTTCAACCAGCGCCATTTGTGCCCTTGCCAGTCTGCGAACGGCAGTCTGGCCAGTAGCGGCTGGCACACCGGTGTCCAAGCGCGCTTGCACCAATGTAACCATCAAGCTGGACACCGAGATCAGGGCCTGATCAATGGAAGCCTCGGTAAGGGGTACATCGCGTTTGATCTGATCGGTCGCTATTCTGATTTGATAAGACATAGTTGTTCCTCCCCGCGAAACGCGGATTAATGCTGTTTCAAAAAATGAGAGCCTAGTCTGTATCTAGGCTGTCAACAGACTGGAAAGAGACTGGGAGACTGACAAGCCGATCAACACAATCGCCAAAATTCCGATAGTCAGAACGACTATGATGGCAATTCTTTGCGCGGTTCCCCAGCTACCGTCGGGCTCCTTCAGGATTTGCGGCCACACATTCAAATCATGCTCGGCATCGACATCATACGCGAATGACACCTCTTCGAGCATGGATGAATTTGAGCGCTCATCCTGACTTTCTTCTGAACCAAAATTGTCATCGAAGGGAACACCTACCGGATCATATAGTATCCGATCATAGGTCCCGGAAGCTCGGGCGTATATGAGCGCAGCCTCATCCCGAGTTGATGCCCCCAGGACTCGCCGGGCACTCACCAGACGTTGATCCACTGCCGGTTTGGAAATTTCAAGAATCCGGGCTATTTCCTTGGAGGACTTTCGCAGCACCACGAGATGCAAGCATTCTCGCTGCTTTGCAGTTAAATTTGCGACGCGGGATGATTCTAGGCTGATATCTTCCAAGGTCTGGTTCCAAAAAATCACAATGGTCTTACCGCAGCGGACCATAGAGCGCAACCGACTCAGCGGGCACGATTGGTGAAGGCTGGTCAATAAAAGCCTTCTATCTGAATTATACTGAACTCTTCAAACCCGTCATCGGCGGCAGTCCAATCTGGATGGAATATCTTCATCCGCAAACTCCGACTTCCGCTCTGATCCGGTCGCTGTTGCTAGTTCACTGCTTTCACTGTCCTGTTATCCGCGGCTTAGCGCGTCAAAAACAGCTTCGGTCCATTCCTTCCTGCAGATCAGCAAATCGGGCATATAAGTGTCCTCCTGATTATAGACCAGCGGCGAGCCATCGATACGGGAGCAGTGCAGGCCATAAGCGGATGCCACGGCTGCAGGCGCGCAGCTGTCCCATTCAAATTGGCCGCCGGAATGAAGATATATTTCCGCTTCCCCCTGCACCACAGCCATGGCCTTCGCGCCAGCAGAACCCATGGGTAGCAATTCGCCCCCCAGGCGCTCTGCTACGGACAACGCTTCAGCTGCCGGGCGGGTACGACTGACAACCAGTCGAGGCGGACCCTGACGGTCGGGAAGATCTGTGATCTTGTCACTGCGCAACACAAGGCCACCAGCCAGCCCGGGCAATGCGACGGCACCGATAGTCGCGACACCGTCGATCGCTAGGGCGACATGGACTGCCCAGTCCGTCCGACACTCGCCATATTCTCGCGTACCATCGACCGGGTCGATGATCCAGACGCGTGATTTAATCAAACGCTCTGCTGTGTCCTTGCTCTCTTCCGAAAGCAGGCCGTCTTCCGGACGCTGGTGGCGCAATGCATGGATCAGAAACTGGTTGGCGGTCTGGTCACCAGCGTTGCCGAGCGCCTTGCCGTCGATCATTCCACTGTCGCGGACCTCAAGCAGAATCCGCCCGGCTGTATGGGCGAGATGGGCAGCAAGATCAGCGTCGGTCATGGTATTACTCATTTCAGGGGCATGATTTGACGGACAATATATTCGGCCGCTTCTGCGGGTGTCATCTCCACCGTATTGACCCTGATTTCGGGACTTTCCGGAGATTCATAGGGGCTGTCGATGCCGGTGAAATTCTTCAATTTACCACTGCGCGCCTTCTTGTAGAGGCCTTTCACATCGCGCGCTTCGGCAACTTCCAGCGGCGTATCAACAAAAATCTCGATGAACTCTGCTTCAGGAAGCATCTCGCGCACCATGTTGCGTTCGGCCCGGAAGGGGCTGATAAAGGCGGTCAGCACTATCAATCCCGCATCGGTCATCAGTTTTGCGACCTCACCCACGCGCCGGATATTCTCGATACGGTCCGCCTCGGTAAAGCCCAGATCCTTGTTGAGGCCGTGTCGGACATTATCCCCGTCGAGCAAAAACGTATGGCGATTCATCAGATTGAGCTTTTTCTCCACCTCATTGGCGATCGTCGATTTGCCCGAGCCGGAAAGACCGGTAAACCACAGCACCCGCGGCGTCTGGTTCTTGAGCACGGCATGCTCTTCTCTTGATATCGTTGTGGGCTGCCAATGGACATTGTCTGCCCTACGCAAGCTGAAATGAAGCATGCCGGCAGCAACCGTCGCGTGCGTGATCTTGTCCACCAGAATGAACCCGCCAAGCTCTGTGCTTTCTGCATAGGCTTCGAAAACGATTGGCTTGTCGGTATGCACTTCAGCAACGCCAATTGCGTTCAGTTCCAATGCCTTGGCTGCCAAATGTTCCATCGTATTGACATTGATTTCATATTTAGGCTCGTGCACCGACGCGCTCACGGTTTGCGAGGCCAATTTAAGCCAATAACCACGACCGGGTTTAAGGGCTTCGTCGCTCATCCAGACAATCGTGGATTCGAACTGATCGGAAACTTCAGGTGGATCTCCGGCAGCCGCGATCACATCACCGCGTGAGCAATCGATCTCATCTTCAAGCGTGATCGTCACAGACTGGCCTGCCACTGCCTCCTCAAGCGTTCCGTCCAATGTTACGATGCTTTTTACCCGGCTGTTCTTGCCTGACGGCACGATGCGAACCGGGTCGCCCGGCTTGACGTTGCCGCCGGCAATGAGTCCGGAAAAACCACGAAAATCAAGATTGGGCCGATTGACCCATTGTACAGGCATGCGGAATGGCTTCTCCTGAGCAGCGGTCGCCGCAATCTCGATATTCTCAAGATGGGCGATCAGCGCAGGACCGCCATACCAGACCATATTGGCAGATGGCGCCTCGGTAATATTGTCGCCCTTGAAACCGGAAATCGGAATAGCGGTAAAGCTCTGTATACCGATTTCGGTGGCGAACTCTTGATATTCCCTTACGATGGTATCAAAGATTTCCTGACTGAAATCTACCAAATCCATCTTGTTCACCGCCAGGATCAAATTCTTGATGCCAAGCAGGTGCGCCAGATAGGAATGCCGCCTGGTCTGGACCAATATGCCCTTGCGTGCATCGACCAGAATGACGGCAGCGTCGGCAGTCGAGGCGCCGGTAACCATATTGCGCGTATATTGTTCGTGACCCGGCGTATCCGCAACGATAAATTTGCGCTTCTCTGTCGCGAAAAAGCGATAGGCCACGTCGATGGTAATACCCTGCTCCCGCTCGGCAGCAAGTCCATCGACAAGCAGAGCGAAATCTATCTCCTGGCCTTGTGTGCCGGACTTTTTACTGTCCGCTTCGAGCGCAGCCAGCTGATCTTCAAAAATCATCTTGCTGTCATATAGCAGTCGGCCAATCAATGTGCTCTTGCCATCATCGACGCTGCCACAGGTAATGAACCGGAGCAGTTCCTTGTTCTGATGCTGGGCAAGATAGGCGTCGATATCCTCGGCAATCAGCGCCTCGGTCTTGTAAATTGCTTCTTTTCCGGTCTGTTCGGCCATCAGAAATAGCCCTCCTGCTTTTTCTTCTCCATGCCAGCACCGCCTTCATCCTTGTCAATCACGCGGCCCTGACGTTCGCTGGTTGTCGTCAGCAGCATTTCCTGGATGACTTCCGAAAGAGTCGAAGCCGTGCTCTCCACAGCACCGGTTAGCGGGAAGCAGCCCAACGTACGAAATCGGACGGAGCGGGTAGCAATTTCCGGTTTGTAGCCCATCGTTTTTTCAAGCCGCCCCAGATCATCGGCCATGAACAGTCCGCCTTCATGAATGTAAGTCGGACGCGGCGCCGCAAAGTAGAGCGGCACGATCTCGATATTTTCTGCCATGATATATTGCCAGATATCAAGTTCGGTCCAGTTGCTGATCGGAAAGACCCGAATGCTCTCCCCTTTGGCCTTTTTGGCATTATAAAGATTCCACAATTCAGGTCGCTGGTTTTTAGGATCCCATCCATGACTTGCCGTGCGGAACGAGAATATACGTTCCTTGGCTCGACTTTTTTCTTCGTCCCGTCGTGCCCCGCCGAAAGCCACGTCAAAACCGTGCAAATCAAGCGCCTGCTTCAACCCTTCCGTTTTCCACATGTCTGTATGGAGGGGACCATGATCGAACGGATTGATTCCACGCTCTTTCGCTTCTGCATTGTGATGGACTATCAATTCCATCCCTGCATCTTGCGCTGCCTTTTCGCGCAACGCATACATGTCCCTGAATTTCCACGTCGTGTCTACATGGAGCAGAGGAAATGGCGGCGGCGACGGATAAAATGCTTTTTTGGCTAGATGAAGCAATACTGCACTGTCCTTGCCGACACTATACATCATCACCGGTTTCTGTGCCTCCGACATCACTTCGCGCATGATGTGGATCGCTTCGGCTTCGAGTCGTTCTAAGTGGGTTAAGATACGGGTCACTTGAGATTCCATTCTTGATCGGTTGCCCCCTCATAGGCTCTTTGAACTCGCATGTAGTTCCCAAATGGGATATAAAGGCAGAATGTCGATTATTCTAGGAGAAGAACTGGATCTGATTGCCGCGCTCCATCGTGGCACGCTTGGCGCGCCCCCATGGGAAGAATTTCTGGAGCAGTTGCGACGGAGAACCGCTGCAGATCATGCTGTGCTGTTCTTTCAGGGTGATCACGATTGGTTGCAAGCGATCCGCATACCCCCACTCCCTCACGATTCCGGCGATATTAACGGGCACCATCTGCAGAAATCCGGAATCCCCAACGCATTACCCGATACAATGATGCGGCTGAATCGGGTCTATTCCCTCGATGAGTTTTCGGAAGAGAATGATCCCCGACAAAGCCGCTTCAGGGCGTTTGTCGGGCAGGATGCTGATATCCGCTTTGCCCGCAGCATGCGTGTTGCCGAGCCCAATGGCGGACAAATCTGGCTTTCGCTTGGCCGCAAAAATAGCGACTTCTCTACCAGTGACGGAGCCCTGCTAGGTTCGCTTGCCAATCATCTTGCGATTGCCGCTGGCACCCATTCGGAGCTTGAGCGGCAAAGGCTGAAAGCGGGCATTTCGGCAGATGCGATCATGCGGCTCAATTTTGGCTGGTTCACCCTCGACGGGGCGGGACGGATCATTGATATGAGCGAACAGGCGGAGGCATTGGTGCACGAAGCGCAGACCTTGCGCAAGTCACCCGATGGTCGCCTGATCGCCGAGAGTGCTGATGCACAAGGCAGTCTCCGCAAGTTTCTGCAAATGCGGCAGGCCGGCGAGCGTGTCGTGCGGAGCGTTCATCTGTCTGATAATCCTTGGCTGGACATGCTGCTCACCAGTCCGCCAACGGATCTCCCAAGCGCCATGCAACCGCTAGCCATCGCCTTTGTGCATGGAGAGCGATCCAGCAGCATCGAGCGCAGTCAGCATTTGGCCAATCTCTTTGGTCTGACACTTCAGGAAGCGCGTCTCGCCTTGCATATCAGCCGCGGCGTCACGATAAAGGAAGCCGCCGCCCTGCTTGGCCTCACCCATGAAACCGCGCGCCTTTATTCTAAACGCATTTATGCAAAGACTGGGACGCGTGGCCAGGCCGACCTAGTTCGGCTGATCATGGCCAGCATTGTGGCATTGGCTTAAAAGTACGATAAGCCCATTTGATCGTCATGGCACTTTAGCGGATATATGGCGGCGCATCCGATCTTGGCCCGCGGCTTGAACTCAAAACTCTACCCGGATGTTTGCCGCACGAAATATCAGGGATAATGGTGCGCCCGACAGGATTCGAACCTGTGGCCCCCAGATTAGGAATTTGCTGTAGACAGTAAACATAGCTTTTCAGGTAAACTCACAAATCACTTTTATACATTTAATATCAAATGGATAAATTGAATTTAGGTGAACACTTCTTTTCACCCCTACCCACACAATCAAAGAGCCTATAGAGAGCCTAAGATGCCTACTCTCGCTCTCACTGATATTTCCATCCGTGCCCTGCCCGCCCCCACCAAGGGACAGACCACCTATTGGGACACCGGACAGTCAGGGTTTGGCGTTCGAGTATCGCAGGGCGGCACTAAAACTTTTGTGGTGGTGCACGGCGTCGAGCGGCGTCGCTTCACCCTCGGTCGCTATCCCACCATTTCGCTCAAACAGGCCCGAGACAAAGCGAAAGGTCTGCAAGCTGGCCTCACCCTCGGCTTGATAGAGAAACGACCATCTCCGCCGTATATGGAGGCGCTGGCGCTATACCTAGAAGCCAGCACCCTCAAGAATCGTCCCGGCACTGTGTCTGAATACCGGCGACTACTCACCTCTCACTTTGCTTTTGGCCGAAAGCGTTTATCTGAAATCACCCGTGCTGATATCCAGACAAAGTTAAACCGACTGAAAGACAAGCCATCAGAGCAACGACATGCCTTTGTCGCCTTGAAGGTATTTTTTAACTGGGCGGTGCGAGAAGAATATCTCCCCAGCAACCCCATTGCCTCGATGCAGCCACCATCAAAACAACAATCCCGTGACCGAGTATTGCAGCCAGATGAATTGGTGGAGATATTTGAGAAAGCCAGTACCTACCGATGGCCCTATGGTCCGATTGTGCAGTTGCTGATCCTGACCGGCCAGCGACGGGGTGAGGTCGGTAGCTTGCGGTGGTCGTGGATAGATCGAGAAAAACAGCTGATTACCTTTCCAGCCGACTTCACCAAGAACCGCCGATTGCATGTATTTCCCTATGGTGAGCAGGTGGCGGCTATCCTCGATAACTTGCCAGAACATGTTGGCAGTGACTTTATGTTTCCGGGCCGCAAGCCGGGAGCCAATCACTTCAACAGCTGGAGCAAAAGCAAGCGGGCATTTGACGATACCTTGGAAGGTGTTGAGCCGTATGTATTGCATGACCTTCGCCGGACATACAGTTCGACCCTGGCGCAGCTTGGTACGCCTATCCATGTCACTGAAAAATTACTCAATCACGTGTCCGGGGCAATCAGTGGCGTGGCGGCCATATACAATCGGCATAGCTATCTTGATGAGATGCGGGAAGCGGTAGAAAATTTTGAAACATATCTGAGGAATATAATTATCAAGCCGCTATAATCAGGGCATGACCGAATTTCTTATACAACTAAGCAATCGTCAGCTTGCCACCATAATATGGATAGTTATTGCCATTGCTCTGATGTGCCTGAAAAGCGAACTCCGTCAATCAATGAGCGGGCTTATCAAGGCAGCTTTTCACCCCAAGCTCGTTACTACATTTGGTTCATCTATTTTGTATGTCACAGGCAGCGTAGCATGCCTTAAAATCATTGGTCTTTGGTCGTTCGATTGTCCGTCGTCAGATAATTTGAGACTGATACCGGTTTAAAATAGGCGAGTATTTGGTTCCATCGGTTGGTTGATATTAGGCGGCGATCTTGCGGTATTGCAAGCGCCGATGTTCGATGGTTTTTCGTTTGATCCTTTCTC
>NZ_JBGTDD010000071.1:0-4928 GCF_041748495.1 Parasphingorhabdus sp. | reverse complement strand
GTCATCACGATCCGGCCATATTGCCGCTCGCGCATATGATCCCAGACCGCCTTGGTGCAATTGGCGCTGCCGGTCAGATGGACATCCATGACAAACTGGAAATCTTCCATCGTCATTTTGTGAAAACTCTTGTCGCGCAGCACGCCGGCGTTGTTCACCAAAATGTCGACATGACCCCATTTGGCAATCGCATCGGCTACCATTTTTTCAACCGCTGGCATATCGGTCACGCTGCAACCCGCCGCCATGGCTTCGCCGCCTTCGGCTTCGATCTCGGCCACCACCTGCTCGGCTACCGTGGCGGAGCCGCCGGTGCCATCGCGCGCGCCGCCAAAATCATTGACCACAACCTTCACCCCGCGCCGCGCCAGTTCCTTGGCATGTTCGCGGCCCAGTCCAGCGCCGGCTCCGGTGACGATAGCGACGCGATCGTTAAATTCTACTGTGCTCATAAGGCGTTCCTCTTTAATTGAATGATTAACCGAAGCGATGCGCAATCAGGCCCTACGAGTCAAGCAGCAAGGCCGCTATTTTGCAGCCGTTTTGACCCTGGCCCTGCCTGCCGTAGCGGCAGAGGATGCGACGCGCTTCTTCGGTTTTTTCGGTTGCTTGGCCTTCTTTGTCTTGGCCGCTTGTGCCGCCGCCGTCCTTTCCTTGCTTGCCGCTGCCATCAGGTCCGAAAAGCTTCGCGAAATGCAGGTGGCGTAAAATTCCGGATCCGGCATGATATTGCGATCTGCCAGAAAAGTCAGGATGACATTGCCATTATAGCTGGTCACGACATGGAACAGGCCCTGCCCTTCGGCCAGAATTCCCATGCCAAAGCTTTTGACCAGCTTGGCACCGGCGAAATACATCGGCACCATCGGTCCAGGGACATTGGTCACAATCGTGTTCACCGCCGGATTGAGCCGCTCGACCAGCCCGGCGCGAACCATCATCTTGGTTCCGGCTGCGGTCAGTCCCGCCGGCATCGCGCCCGACAATTCCATCAGCGTCTTCGCTCCCAGTGCCTGGGTCATCGCCTTGGATCGCCGCGTTTCCGCCATGATGAATTTCAGCCTATCCCCGGCATCGGCGAGATGGGTGCCGACGCCAACCTGCATCATCGTCACCTGATTGCCGGCAGAATCCTTGTCATCATCGGACCGAACCGATACCGGCGCACCGATTTTCATCGTCTTTTCGGGAAGATCATCTTTCGCGTTCAGATAGCCGCGCATCGCTCCGCTGACCACCGCGATCATCACATCATTCACTGTGGCGCCGGGAAAGGACTCGCGGATTTTCTTGATATCGCCCAGCGCAAATTCACGCCCGTCGAACACCCTGTGCGGACTCAGCTTCTTGTTAAAGCGGGTCTTCGGAATACTGCCCTTCGCATCGTCGCGCTGACGGAACTCGCGCTGCACGTCCAGCAGCCGCTTCGGCAGCGGAATCAGTTTTTGCAGATTTTGCAGCCCGCGCACCGGATTGGCGATATTGTTGAACTGCGCCTTGGCCAGCAAGGCAATCGGATTGGGATCCTTTTCCGGCTCGAACTGCATGTCAAACACGCGCGGCTTCATCCCGGCATCCAGATCATGCAGCGCCAGTGTCATCTGCAGACCGGACTGACCATCGATCGCGGCATGATGCATCTTGTGCAACATGGCGAAGCTGCCCTTGGGCACGCCCTCGACATTGTCGAGTCCTTCGATCACCGTATATTCCCAGAGCGGCTTGCCCATATCCATCGGCCGGGCATAGATGCGCGCCGCCTGAATGCACAATTGCCGCCAGTCGCCCGGCTTAGGCAAGGCGATATGACGGACGTGAAATTCGAGATCGAAATTCGCGTCATCGACCCAATAGGGATGATCGAGGTCGAGCGGCACCCGCACCAGTTTCTGCCGGAAAATCCGCGCGCCGTCGAGGCGCCCCTCGATATAGCGCAATATGTCCTTGAAACCGACCATCCCGCCGGGCGCGGTCGAGGGGTCATAGATCAGCAACTGCCCGATATGCATCGGCGTGTTCGGCGTTTCCGTATAGGCGAACATCGCATCCAGTGCGCTCAGCTGTTTCATCGCAATTTCCTCAAACCTCTCCAACAGGAGGCAGCATAATGCAAATCTGACCGATATGCGACTCCGTTAAGTTTCGGCTTTGCCGTTTGCAGGAGGACCGCGGCCATGGTGCGGGAATCATTCTGACAGATTTTGCAACAGCTGGAATTCAAGCCATCAAAGGCCGTGCCAGTCCTTGACCAGATATTGCGGCGGCACGGCGCGGCCCCAGTAAAAACCCTGACCATGATCCGCGCCCAGCAGTCGTGCCTTGTCCAGGTGGAAGGGCGTTTCAATCCCCTCGACCACCGTCTTGGCGCCGCGCATATGGCAGAAATCGATAATCGAACTCAAGACCGTTATCGGTACCCGATCATTGCAAAAGGCCCAGAAAATTTCCTTGTCCAACTTCAGTTCGGCAAAGGGGATCTCCGCAATCCGGTCGAGATTGCTGCGGCCGGTGCCATAATCGTCGATTGACACGTCCAGCCCATAGCGGCTCAGCATCTGGCAGATTTCAGCAACAACCTTGATATTGGCGACCCGGTTTTCCTCGGTAATTTCCATGATCACCGAACCGCGCAAGTCGCGGACCTTGTGCAACCGGGCAAAAAGCGCATCGACAAATTCAGACTGGGTCAGCAATATCGCGCTGCAGTTGAAGGACACCGGCACATTCTTGCGCAAATTGTGCAAAGCGTCGGCCAGCTTCATCACCTGATCGATGACATTCATGGTTGCCTTTATCTCGAGCGATATTTCCGTTGCGGCGGAAAAAATCGTCGCCGGGCTTATGGCGCGCCTGGTTTTCAGCCGAGACAAGGCTTCGTAACCCACGACACTACCATCGGTCAGCGCATGTTTGGACTGAAATTCCACGACCAGATTGTCCAGCAATCCGTCGCTGGCAATCAACGCCCTGATATATTCCGCATCCAGATCGATCTTCTGGCTGTCTTGGGCATAGCGATCGATCAGCTCTGCAAGCATTTTCGGCTCGAACGGCTTGGGGATGGTGGCAACGATTTGCGACTTGGCGGCGCTGATCGATGCGGTGCGCCCGTCATGCAGTTTAGAGTCCGCTCCGGTCATCAAAACCAGCGGCAATTGGCGCTCAGCCCGGTCAAACCTGCACAACAGGCCGCCATTGCCTGCGGCCAGCAGCTTTTTGTCGGCAACAATGACATCGGGCGCAAATACGGTCGCGCCGTTCTCGTCTCCGGGGGAATATACACAGGCGACGGATATTGCGCGCTGCTCCAGGTCGTCCTGCAAAAAGCGCGTGAAGGCGCTCTCGTCGTCAATGACGAGGACTCGTTGATTAGCCATGATTAGGGCTTTCGGTTAGTGCAGATCCGCCGATGGATCTTGCGGTGTTTACGCCCCTGACTTTTCGAGTTCGTCCTGCCTGGCCCGATCCTCGGTACGATATTGGGAAAGATAGCTGATGCGCAAACCGGGCAATCCGGCCTTGTCGATCAATTCTTGCCACGATAGAAATTCTTCCAGCGAAAGATCATAGCGCTCGCACGCTTCTTCCAGAGTCAACATGCCGCCATTAACAGCAGCAACCACTTCGGCTTTGCGCCGGATCACCCATCTGGTCATATTGTTCTTCGGCAAGTCATTGAGGCTCAGGGCCTCACCGAAAGGACCGATCACTCGTTCCGGTTTCCGCTGCCGAACAATTTCCATTTCACCTCCAAGATATGGCAGTTACCCGCCAGCGCATCGGACACAGAATAACGCAACTTCATTCTCCGTCACCACCTATGCAGAATCTGAGCGATAATTATTAAGCTATCATTTCTATTTATAGTTAATAGAGCACGGATAGAGATTATTTCTCTAATAAATAAGTAAAATTATCAATTAATATTTAAATACTCGAAAATGCTTATTATATAAGCAATTTATATTATAAGATTATTTCAATATACATCCAGTAATTCATCCTGATTTTTGACAAAAGAAACCCCGGTGTAAGGGCACCGGGGTTTTTGAAAGTTTGACTTGGCCAAAGTGCGGCCGCTTTTTGGGGGTTTGCGGCTCTTGGAATGCGGGCTTTAGTTGCTGATCACCATCGCGGTTTCGACTGGCTTGCCCGATTTCGCCGCCGCCATGATCGTCACGCTGGCCCGCTGCGCCGAGGCATTTGCTTCCGCCATGCAGGTGCCATGATCCTGCGCATCGATCAGGTTTTTCGCATCATAGCTTCCGCAAACCTTGCGGACCGCACCTTTCAGTCGGCCCTGCAGGGTTGACTGACCATCTTCGCTGTTCAGATCGAGGTCGGCATATTGAACGGTAGCTGTCCGCACGGTCCGGTTCTGGGCATTGGCACTTGCAGATAATCCGGTCGCGGTGACGGCGATGGCCGCTGCTGCACAAAGCGTCTTGCTAAAAATATTATTTGTCATTTTCTCACTCCTCAAATTTATGCGGGGCAATGCCGGAAAGTTGGGGGACCAGCGCTACCCACCAGGGGCGAGACGGGAGCGGGATATCCTTGGGGCCGGGGAAGGGCTGTCTGGAGAGACCAGGGGTACGCTCCCGCCTCGCATTTCTAGGTAGCGGAACCGGGTCGTTCGAGCATTCGGTGTTCGATAAACCGCCATAGGGATCGGCCAACGCCGACCCGCTTCGACGAACGACAATCGCCCGTCGACAAAGCTATCAATATGTAACTTTTGTTACGATTCAGATAGTTACAGATGACACAATATCATGCTGTATTAGGGCACTGAACCACTGACCGGCTGACGCCGGTAGGTTCATGGCTTGGGGCTGAAGCCAGTTTTGTTTGGCTTGGTATGCTTGTCGAGATAATTGAGGATCACGTCGTCGGTAATATTGCCTGAGGTGGTGGAGAAATAGCCT
>NZ_JBGTDD010000070.1:0-35413 GCF_041748495.1 Parasphingorhabdus sp. | reverse complement strand
GGACCAGGATGCCGTCATCGAGAAAGTCGAAATCAACCGCGACCTTGGTCAGCGCCAGCGGATGGCACAGCGGAATCAGTTCGCTGGTCTTTTTCGCCGCCATGATGCCGGCGATCCGGGCGGTGGCGAGCACGTCGCCCTTCTTTATCGCGTTGGTCCTGATCGCCTCCAATACCTCCGGATTCATGCTGATCCGGCCCTCGGCGCGCGCCTCGCGGACGGTGTCGGCCTTGCCGCCGACATCGACCATATGGGCTGCGCCGTCGCCGTCGATATGGGTCAGTTTGCTCATTCTTTTCCCGTCAGCAGCAGCCGTGTTGCCGCCTCCACATTATCCTGCCGCATCAGAGATTCACCTACCAAAAAGGTGCGGGCGCCGGATTGCGACAGGCGCTGGCAGTCTGCATGGGTGAATATGCCGCTTTCCGAGATCATGATCCGGTCTGCGGGTACCAGTCTGGCCAGCCGTTCGGTCTGTTCCAGGCTGGTCTCGAAAGTCTTGAGATTGCGGTTGTTGATGCCGAGCAGCGGTGATTGCCGCTTGAGCGCGCGTTCGAGTTCGGCCTCGTCGTGCACCTCGATCAGGGCGTCCATGCCGAGAGCCAGGGTTTCGGCCTCGATTTCGGCGGCGAGACCATCGTCCAGCGCCGCCATGATGATCAGGATCGCATCGGCGCCCAGCGCCCGCGATTCCGCGACCTGCCAGGGATCAACCATGAAGTCCTTGCGCAGGCAGGGCAGGTCGACTGCGGCGCGTGCGGCGACCAGATAGTCGTCCGTTCCCTGAAAATAGGGCGCATCGGTCAGGATCGACAGACAGGCGGCGCCGCCTGCCTGATAGGCCCGCGCGTGGGCAGGAGGATCGAAATCCTCGCGGATCAGGCCCTTGGACGGGCTGGCTTTCTTGATCTCGGCGATCAGCGCGAAGCCGGTTGCCGATTTGTTCCGGATCGCTGCGGCAAAACCGCGTGGAGCGGCCTGCCGGCTGATGTCATCGCGTATAGTGGCGGTGGAAACCTCCGCCTGCCGTTGCCGGACATGGTCCCTTTTGACCGCGCATATTTCGTCGAGCTTGTTCACTGGTTGGCGATCCAGCAACCGAGCATCGCGTTGGCCAGACCCTTGTCGAGCGCTTCTGCGGCTTCCTCGACCCCGGCTTCCCAGCTGTCGACTTCTCCGGCGACCATCAGAGCGGCCGCGCTGTTGAGCAGCACGGCGTCGCGATAGGCCGAACGGTCGCCGAGCAGCAGCGCCTTGAGCGCCGCGGCATTATAGGCAGGATCGCCGCCTTTGATCGCCTCCGCAGGATGACGGGTCAGTCCGGCATCCTCAGGGGTGATACGGCTGATCGTGACAATGCCCTTGTCGATGATCGCGACCCGGCTGGGACCGGAAATGCTCAGTTCGTCGAGGCCTTCCTCGCCCGAGACGATCATCGCCTTTTCATAGCCAAGTTGCCGCATCGCTTCGGCATAGGTTTCGACCAGTGCAGGCGACGCCACGCCGATCAGCTGGCGCTTGACCCGGGCCGGATTGCACAGCGGACCCAGCAGGTTGAAGATGGTCCGCCGGCCAATCGCCTTGCGGATCGGGGCCAGCGGGCCGAGCGCCGGATGATGGTTCGGCGCGAAGAAAAAGGCGATGCCGATGTCGCGGAGACTGCCTTCGCCATTGGTCGCTGCTTTTGCCAGATCGAGTCCAAGCGCTTCCAGCGTGTCGGCCGCTCCGGATTTGCTCGACGCGGCGCGGTTGCCATGTTTGGCCATGGGAATGTCGCAGGCGGCCACGACCAGCGCGGTGGCGGTGGAGATGTTGAGGCTGTGGCTGCCGTCGCCGCCGGTGCCGCAGACGTCGATCGCATTGTCGGGCGCGTCGACGCCGATCATCCGGGCGCGCATCTCGCTGGCGGCGGCCGCGATCTCAGTCGCCGTCTCGCCCCGGTCCGCTAGGCCGACGAGAAAGGCGGTGATGTCTTCGGCCGAACAGGAGCCGTCGAACAGCGATGCAAAGGCTTCGCGAGCAGCTCCTTCGGACAGCGGACTGGCGGGATCAGGCAAGGTCATGCCGCTTCCTTCACTTCGATCCCGGCGATTGCCAGAAAATTTGCGAGCAGGGCGTGGCCATGTTCCGTGGCGATACTCTCCGGGTGGAACTGCACGCCGTGGATCGGCAGGCTTTCATGGCGGAACCCCATCACCGAGCCATCATCGGCGGTCGCATTGACCGGCAGACAGGCGGGGATATCCTCGACAATCAGCGAGTGGTATCGGGTTGCGATATAAGGCGAGGGCAGTCCGGCAAAGACTCCGCTGCTGTCATGGGTGACCGGCGATGTCTTGCCGTGCATCAGTCCGCCGCGCACCACCTTGCCGCCGAAATGCTGGCCGATGCTCTGGTGACCGAGGCAGACGCCAAGCAAGGGCTTGCCGGCATCCGCACAGGCCGCGACCAGGTCGAGCGAGATGCCAGCCTCATTGGGGGTGCAGGGCCCGGGGGAAATCAGAAAGGCCTGCGCATTGGTTCTGATCGCCTCGCTGGCGGTCAGAGCGTCATTGCGCTCGACGCGCACCTCTGCGCCCAGTTCCATCAGATAATGGACCAGGTTGAAGGTGAAGCTGTCATAATTGTCGATGACCAGGATCATGCAAGGCTGCCTAGTGGCAATTTCCCGACAGGCCAAGTGATTCTGCGAAGGCTTTGATGTATGAACGCGCGGTGATAGGGAAATTGGCAACATCCCGTTAGCACTGAGCCTGTCGAAGTGCGATGTGCGTCGATAGGCGTCCTTCGACAGGCTCAGGACCAACGGATTTAGGAACTATCTGTCTGGAGAACCATCATGGGCGAACCCGTCACCGTCAATATCCCGCACAATCTCGGGGTGGCAGAAGCCAAAAGCCGCGTCGGCAGCGGCATTCACACGTTGAGCGATATCATTCCCGGGGCCAGCCTGACCGATCATCACTGGGAGGGCGATCATTTGCACTTCACGCTGGAGGCGGTTGGCCAGCGGATTATCAGCGAAATGCAGATTCGGGAGAACGAGATTTATGCCATTTTCGATCTGCCACCGGTGCTGGCGATGTTTGCCAACAAGATAAAGGCGAAACTGCAGAAGGAAGCGCCGAAGATGCTGGACAAGGGACCTGGCGACTGAGCCCTTGTTCGAAAGTCCTGCCGCAATTTGGGTGTATCGCAACGATAATCTGTTAAGCCTGTTTCCATGAAAGACCATTTCGAACGCCACAAACAGCCCTGGACCAGCGAAGAAGTGCAGAAGCTGCATGCCTTTGCCAAAAAGGGAATGACGCTAAAAGCCATTGCCAAGGCGCTGACCCGCAGCGAAGAATCGATCCGGACCCGGTGCAAGTCCGACAAGCTCAAGATTGCGAAGAAGAGGTGAGACGGGCCGACACCCAGCAGGGGTAGGCGCGGTCTGGGTTCAACCGTTCCCGACAAATGGCACGCTATTAGCCGACACATCCGGTCACTGACCGAAGCCCACGTCCCGCGACCGATTCACCGCCTCCTTCGCCGCTGCCAGCAAGGCTCCGGCCTTGGCTTCGCATTCGGCCTGTTCATAAGCCGGGTTGCTATCCGCGACGATGCCGGCACCCGCCTGAACGTGCAGCATGCCGTCCTTCACAATCCCCGTCCGCAACACGATACAGCTGTCCATGCTGCCGTCCGGTGAAAAATAGCCGACGCCGCCGGCATAGGCGCCGCGGGTTTCGGGTTCGAGTTCGGCGATGATCTGGCAGGCGCGGACCTTGGGCGCGCCGCTGACCGTGCCGGCCGGGAAGCCGGCAAACAGCGCGTCGATCGCATCCTTGTCCGGCGCCAGCTGGCCGACGACATTGGATACGATATGCATGACATGGCTGTAGAATTCGACCGTATAGCTGTCGGTCACTTCGACGCTGTGCGCCGTTGCCACCCGGCCGACATCGTTGCGGCCCAGATCGAGCAGCATCAGATGCTCGGCCCGTTCCTTGGGATCGGCCAGCAGGCTTTCCCTGTTCGCCTTGTCCTCGGCGGCATTCCTGCCGCGCGGGCGGGTACCGGCGATCGGACGGATGGTCACTTCGCCATCGCGCGCGCGGACCAGGATTTCCGGACTCGAGCCGGTGAGGGCAAAGCCGGGCAGGTCGAGAAAGAACAGGAAGGGCGAAGGATTGATCCGGCGCAAGGCGCGGTAGAGTTCGATCGGGGGCAGGGTGAAGGGTGTGGTGAAGCGCTGGGCCAGCACCACTTGGAAGATATCACCCGCCTCGATATAATCCTTGGCGCGCAGCACCATCTCGGCATATTTTCCAGGCGCGAGCTTCGGCGTAAAGCTGATTTCGGTGGGGATTGCCGCGGTGCTTCTGGATAGTTCGCCCATCTCGGGACGAACGGCCTGGGAAAGATTTCGTGCCACCTCATCGAGCCGCTCTTCTGCAGCGGCGATCTTGGCGGGTGCATTGCCAGCCGTTTCGGGCCAGACCGGTGCCACCAGGAAAAGTTCATCGGCCAGGCGATCGAAAATCAGGATCACCGTCGGCCGGACGAACAGCATATCGGGCAGGTCCAGTTCGGATTGCGGTGCGCGGGGAAGCTTTTCGACCAGACCGATCGTCTCATAGCCAAAATAGCCGACTAGACAGGCGAGGGCGCCGGGCAATTCCTCCGGGACCTGCATCCGGCAGTCTTCGACCAGACGGCGCAGCGCGGTCAGGCTATCGTCATCTTCCGGTGTGAAATTCTGCTGGTCGTTCAGCCAGTCACGATTGATCGCGGCCTGCCTGCCATCGGCGCGGAAGAGCAGATCGGGTGCCAGACCGATCAGGCTGTGCCGGCCGCGCGTCTCGCCGCCCTCGACCGATTCCAGCAGGAAATCGCCGCGACCTTCTTCCATCAACTTCAACGCCGCGGAGACCGGTGTTTCCGTATCCGCCACCTGTCGTCGCCAGATCAGCGCCGGCTTGCCGCTATCCAGTGCCGCGCGCGCTGCCTCGGTGCCGAAACTGCCCGCCATGCAGGTGTCAATTACCGCCGAGCAGCTGGTTTTTCACCGTCGTGAGCGTATCATTGTTGCGCTCGACCCCGACATCGGCCTTCATTGCCTCGATGAACTGGGCGGTATATTCGTTGCCGAACACCTGCTTGAACTGCGCCCTTGTGGCGCGAAGCAAATCATCCCGCTTCGAGGCATCGCCGCGATTGAGCTTGTCGAGAACAACCACGAACCAACCCTGATCGCGCGGTGCCGCCAGGGACTTGGCCGTGCCTTGCGCCATACTGAACATCAGGCTGAGCGGTGCGGGGACCTGTCCCTCCTGGCTTTGTCGCGCGAGATCAGCCCGTGTCGCGCTGATCCGTTCGGGGTTGGGCAGGGTCACGCCGGCATCGGCGACCGCTTTCGACAAAGATGTGCCGCCGCTGACCGCTTTCGCAATCTTGTCTGCCACGGCCTTGGCTTTTTTCGATCCCATTTCCAGCAGATAGTCGCGAGTCACCAGTTGCTCGATCTGCGCCAATGGTGGCGGCGCAGCGGGAGTGATATCAGACACGTCGATCGCGGCATATTGCTGACCGGGGATGATTTCGACAACCTGCGGATCTGAATCTTCCTCCACCGCAAAGGCAATCGGCAATATCCGTTCCATTTCCGGGATGGGCCGGTAATCCCGATCATTCGGGTTCTGGCCATTGGCGAGAAGCGCCGGGGTGGATTCCAGCTTCAGCTGTTCCGCCTTGGTGATATCTTCCAGCGTCGCGCCGTCAGCAAATTCATCTTCCAGACGGACAGTCAGTTCGGCCATGGCTTCTTCGATTTTCTTGCGTGTCAGTTCGCTGACGATTTCGGTGCGGACCTGGTCCAGCGTGCGTGCGGGAGTTTGCTTGATATCCTCGACCTTGACAATGTGCCAGCCAAGAGCACTCTGGGCCGGTCCCGCAATTGCCCCCGAACGTGCGGTAAAGGCGGCATTGGCGACCGACTGGGATGCACTTCCGGCGAACGCGGTCTTGCTGACCGAACCCACTTCGGCAGCGGACAGCCCGACTGATCGTGCGGCCTGATCGATCGAGGTGCCGCTCCCAATCTTGTCGGCCAAGGCCTTGGCTGCAGCCTGGGTCGGTACGATGACCTGACGCAGGTTACGGGTCTCGCTGGCTGAGTAGCGGTCCTTGTTCAGCTTATAATAGCCCGCGATCTCATTCTCGCTGGGCTTGATCTTTTCGTTGAATCGGGACCGTTCGAAAAATGCGTAACGGATCGTCCGGCGTTCGGGAATAGTGTAGCGCGAAGCATTTTTGGCGTAAAAGGCCGCAACCGCTGCCTTGGCGGGCTCGCTATCGTCGATAAAGGCAACCGAGGGAATGGTTGCGATCTGCCCTTCGCGCGATTCCAGCAGCAAGGAAGCATATGGAACGACCAGCTTTTGCGGCACCGCCGCGCCGAATCCCGCTGCCGTCAGGAGCTGGTCGGCCAGCAGGTTGCGGGTGAAATCACTGCGCAACTGGCTTTCGTTTATGCCCTGTTGCTGCAAGGCGCGCCGGAAATTTTCTTCGCTAAACCGGCCATCTGCACCCTGAAAGGCCGGGATGCTCGCGATTTCTCCATCGACCAGGCGCTTGCCGGCCGCCATGCCGTATTTGCTACCGAAGTCGGCAATCGCAAAGCTGTTGATCAGCCTTTCCAGCACATCATCAAAGCCGCCATCATTGATATAGGTCTTGAGATCGAGCGCGGTATTTTCACGTTGCTCGCCGCGAAAGGCGTTGTTGACCGACTGGCTCAGTTCCGCCGTGGTCAATTTGCTATCACCAACCTTGGCCGCTGTTCCCGAGCCCGTGACTCCGCCAAAGGTGCCGCTGCTCGACACGTCCGCGGTGGCAAAGGCAATGGCGATCAAGCCGACGAAACAAAAGGTCAGGAAAAGGCCCAGCTTCGAAGCAAAAATACGGCGGAAAAAACTGATCATGAAAGAGATGTTCCATAGCGGGAGTGGGATTTGCGCTTGCTTTAGGCGGCTTGGCTTTGTGGTTCAAGCAAAAGACTGCGGAAGGAAATTGGCAAGCGGAAGGATTTTTGTTAGCGGACCGAATTCAGAAACAGAAAAGGCTCAGGCTATCATGGCAAACCGCAAATATATTGTCGGCAATTGGAAAATGAACGGACTACGCGCGCAGCTTTCGGATATTGCAGCGATTGCGGCCATCGCGGCCAATCATCAGGATGCCGATGTCGGTATCTGCCCGCCGGCTACGCTGATTGCAGCCGCCGCCCAGGCCAACCCCGGTTTCGCCATTGGCGCGCAGGATTGCCATTTTGCCGAGAGCGGTGCCCATACCGGATGCCTGTCGGCGGCGATGCTCAAGGAAGCCGGGGCAAGTTTCTCGATCCTGGGACATAGCGAACGCCGTGCCGATCAGCAGGAAGGCGATGCCGAAGTGAAGGCCAAGGCCGAGGCGGTCCATGCTGCAGGCATGGGTGCGATTATCTGCGTGGGGGAAACCGAGGAGGAGCGCGATGCCGGTCAGGCGATAGAGATTGTCACGGTTCAGCTGGCACGATCCTTTCCCGCGCGCGCCAGCGCGGACTGGCTGACGATCGCCTATGAGCCGGTATGGGCGATCGGTACGGGCCGGGTACCCGAGGCTAGCGATGTCGCGGAAATGCATGCCGCGATTCGGGCGAAGCTTGGGGGTCTGATGAGCCAGGGGAGCGACGAAGTGCGGATATTGTATGGCGGGTCAATGAACGGCAGCAATGCGGCCGAGTTGCTGGCGGTTGCCAATGTCGATGGCGGCCTTGTCGGCGGGGCGAGTTTGACGGCGGCCAAATTCGGGTCGATTATCGAGGCCGCTGCGGCCAGCTAGCCAGCGCGAGGCCAAAGCTTCTTTTGGCGTGCTGAATTTTACAATCCGTCGCCGTAAAGTCTGTTCGGTAGCGGTTCGGCTGTTCCTGCGGTACGGATCAATATCAAGCCGAGCCTGTGATGGGAGATTTTCATCGCTTGAACTCGGACGGGTCAATCGCTATGTGCGCTGCACGTTGGAGCGCTTGCTCGCCACATTAGTTCGGAAAATCCATGTTTCTTTTTCTCACCGTCCTTCAAGCCATTGTCGCCGCCATGCTGGTGGGCGTCATATTGATGCAGAAATCCGAAGGCGGCGGACTGGGTGTCGGCGGCTCGCCTTCCGGCATGATGTCAGCGCGCGGCGCATCCGATCTGCTGACACGAACCACCGCTGTCTTGGCCGTATTGTTCGTGGCCTTGTCGATCACGCTGGCGGTTCTGGCCACTGCGGAAGGCAAGACCGAATCGATCGACCAGAGTCTGCAACGGGATATGAGCGCACCGGTTTCCGGCCCTGCTGACGACGTACCCCTGGTCGGTGACGATCCGCTGGCAGCGGCAGCGGCCGCCGCCTCGGAAGAGGAAGCGCCGGCAACCAGCTCGGATGGCGCCGTTCCACTGGACCAATAAGACTTTACCAGGCATTGACTAGATAGGCGTCGACTGACCCAGATTTTCATGAATCTGGCGATGATGGGCCAGTTGTGCCGGATGATCCGATCCCCGGCGGCACATCCTTTTCGAAACCGGAATAATATTTATTTCACTTTTCCGGATTCGCGGGATTGCCATATGTGGGGATAACGCCTTAAGCCTTTCCTCCCATGGCGCGATATATTTTCATTACCGGCGGTGTGGTTTCCTCTCTTGGCAAAGGCCTGATGGCGGCGAGCCTCGGCGCGCTGCTGCAGGCTCGCGGTTTTTCCGTGCGAATCCGGAAACTCGACCCCTATCTCAACGTTGATCCGGGCACGATGTCGCCTTATCAGCATGGCGAAGTCTATGTCACCGACGATGGCGCCGAGACCGACCTTGATCTGGGCCATTATGAACGTTTTACCGGCGTTCCGTCGCTGCAGTCCGACAATGTCACATCGGGCCGGATCTATCAGTCGATCATCACCAAGGAGCGTCGCGGTGACTATCTGGGTGCGACCGTGCAGGTCATCCCGCATGTCACCGACGCGATTCAGGAATTTGCCGAAGACAAGCTCGACGGCATCGATTTCGTCTTGTGCGAAATCGGCGGAACCGTCGGCGATATCGAAAGCCTGCCGTTCATCGAGGCGATTCGGCAATTGCGCAACAAGGTCGGCCGGGAAAATGCGATTTCCGTGCACGTCACTCTGGTGCCTTATATTGCCGCTGCAGGGGAATTGAAAACCAAGCCAACCCAGCACAGCGTCCGTGAACTGACTTCGCTGGGGATTCAGCCGGATATTCTCCTGTGCCGCTGTGAGCATCCGCTGCCCGATACCGAGCGCGCCAAGATTGCCCAGTTCTGCAATGTCAGCAAGGAATCGGTGATTCCGGCGCTGGATGCGAGCAATATTTACAATGTGCCCCTGCAATATCATCGGGAAGGTCTGGACAACGAAGTGCTGCGTGCCTTTGGCATAGTCGACGCGCCGGAACCCGATCTGTCGCGCTGGTATGATGTCATGGAACGGATCGAGCATCCGGAAGGCGAAGTGATTGTCGGCGTGGTCGGAAAATATGTCGGACTTCAGGATGCCTATAAATCACTTCAGGAAGCGCTTTTTCACGGCGGCCTGGCCAATCGGGTGAAGGTACAGGTTCGCTGGCTGGACGCGGAACTGTTTGAAAATGAAGAAGATCTGGCGTTGAAGCTGGAACCGCTTCATGCGATTTTGGTACCCGGCGGCTTTGGTGAACGGGGCAGCGAAGGCAAGATCGGTTCGGTCAAATTCGCTCGCGAGAATGATATTCCTTTCTTCGGCATCTGTCTGGGTATGCAAATGGCCTGCATCGAGGCCGCCCGCAATCTGGCCGGGATCGATACGGCATCGACCACTGAATTTGGAGAAACCGAAGAGCCGGTGGTCGGGCTGATCACCGAATGGATGACTGAGGAAGGTCTGCAAAAGCGTGAAGCTGGCGGGGATCTGGGCGGCACGATGCGACTCGGCGCTTATGACGCCATCTTGCAGCAGGGATCAAAAATCAGCGAAATTTACGGCAGTCGCGAAATCAGCGAACGCCATCGCCACCGCTATGAAGTGAACAAGGGCTATGTCGAACGGCTCGAGAAAACCGGTTTGATCTTCTCGGGCATGTCCCCTGATGGCGAGTTGCCTGAAACCGTCGAAAGGCCCGATCACAGCTGGTTTGTCGGCGTCCAGTTCCATCCGGAACTCAAGAGCAAACCATTCGATCCGCACCCGCTTTTCGCGTCTTTCATCGCCGCGGCCCTGCAGCAAAGCCGTCTTGTCTAGGCGTCTATAAAGGTCGAAACGGGCGAGATCGGGCAGATGTCGAATCTGTCCAATCTATTTTACGCGGATTGTCTAATGTCATGGCTATGCCGCATAAGGGGGTTATCGACAGCTCCCGGACAAGGCTGAGGAACGGGAACAGTGAAAGCGGAGCAACTGGCAAATATACTGGCTGAGCATAGCCTGTTTGCTGATTGTGACGAAGCCGAGCTGGCGGACCTGATATTGCGTGGGCATTTTTTGCAATATGAGAAAGGGGATGAATTGATCATGCAAGGCGATCCTGGAAACTCGCTCCTGATATTATTGTCGGGCAATGCGCGGACCAGCATGATCGCCAGCAATGGCCATGAAGTCGTTCTGGACTATGCGGAAGCAGGGCAGGTTTTGGGTGAAATCGCCCTGCTTGACGGTGGCGAGCGGACGGCCAGTGTGACCGCAATCGAGCCAACATCGGCGCTTTCGATCACGCGCGGCGCGTTTGAAGAAATCCTGGCGAAGCACAAGAATATGGCGCTGCGGCTGCTGAAAGTCATGGCCAAGCGGATCCGGACGGCCAATAGCATGATCGAGGGCGATCGTGCTTATACCTCAGGACCGCGTCTGGCGCGCTATCTGCTGCGGCTATCCGTGGTCGGTGCAGACGAAGGGCGCTTGAAACTGGACCTGAGCCAGAGCGAACTCGGCAATTTTGCCGGAATGTCGCGTGAACATATTAATCGGCAGCTGTCCGCCTGGTCGGAAAACCAGATTGTGGCAGTGGAAAGCGGAAAGGTCCGGATATTGGACCATGCGATGCTCTCCCATATTGCCGAAGCAGATTCTTGACGGGAATTGGCCTTTTGCGACCCGGGCTAATTATCGTCGAGAGTGACACCAAGCGGGTGTCAGGGGCAGTCGGATCCTCATCCGGCTGCCCCATTTTATTGCACCAGTAAAAAAGGCAGCCAGATCACTCTGGCTGCCTCGGATTTTGGTTGAAAGGCCGGCTCAGGCGGCCTTGTCTTCTCTCTTTTCACGCTTGTCCGCGATCTTGGTGACATTGTCGCCCTTGTTGATCGCAATGGTCTGTGGCCGCATGGCTTCCGGGATTTCCCGGACCAGATCGATCACCAGCAGGCCATCGGCCAGAGTGGCATTGTCGACGCGCACGAAGTCGGCAAGTTCGAAGCGCCGCTCAAAATTGCGGTTGGCGATGCCCATGTGCAGATATTGTTTGCCTTCACTGTCATCGGCTTGCTTGTTGCCGGCGACGAGCAGCAAATTCTGCTGGGCGGTGATATCGATTTCGTCATCCTTGAAACCGGCGACGGCGAGCGTGATCCGATATTGATCTTCGCCGCTACGTTCGATGTTGAACGGCGGGTAATTTTCGGATTGCTGCGCGCGGGCATTATTTTCAAGAAGATCGAACAGCCGGTCAAACCCAACGGTTGAGCGGCGGTAAGGGGTAAAGTCAAAACGATTCATATCTATATCCTCCTCAATCGAGCAATGTAAATCTGGACCCGCACATGCGGCATCCGGTTCGTTGGCGTGAAACCCATAAGGCGCTTCACATCACTAAAGATATGCTCAGTTTTCTGGATTTCAAGAGGAAGAAAAGCTTTGTCTTTCAGCGGGTTGAAAAGTTTTTTGGCATAAAAAAACGCCCGGATGCCGATAAGCACCCGGGCGAAAATGGTGACGAAAGAATTCGTCCCCTGTTTTCCTTTCCTATTCGACGCCGCTTGTCCCCCAACAATTGGCGGAACCGGAAAAGGATCCCTGAACCATGACCCGCTAAACGAGATGTTTGATTCTGTAACCATCTCTGGTCGCATGACTTATATTTGTCATGAGAAAATTGGAGGGTTTTCAAAGATTGATCCGCGCTTGTGTCATATCGGCAACAGCAGATTAACGACCATGACGCTTGCCTGACCCGATCAGCGACCGTAAAGGCAGGGAAACCTGATCCAAGGAAGTCGTCGCAAGTCATGCTCCTATCCCGTTATGAATGGGTCATCGCCAAACGTTATCTGTTACCTGGCAAGGGCGAGGGATTCATTTTCCTCGTTGCCAGTATCAGCCTCGTTGCGGTGATGCTCGGTGTCGCGGCGCTGATCGTGGTGATGAGCGTGATGAACGGCTTTCGTGCGGAGCTGTTTGACAAGATCGTCGGTCTCAATGGTCATGCCGTAATCCAGGGCTATGGCGGCCGTCTGCCGGATTGGCGTGACCTGCTGGAGGAAACGCGCGAAACCAAGGGTGTGGTCTCCGCCTCTCCGCTGATCGAGCAACCGCTGCTGACCACATTCAATGGCCGGGTTGAAGCCGTGCTGGTGCGGGGAATGCTGGTTCCCGACATTTTGAACAACGAAACGCTGGACGGCAAAACCGTGGCCGGCGATCTGGCACAGCTGGAGCCAGGCTCGGGACGCGTCGGGATCGGCAGCCGACTGGCGACCACGCTGGGTGCGCAGCTTGGCAGCCGCATCACGATTATCAACCCGCAGGGGCGCTCCACGCCCTTCGGCACCGTTCCGCGAGAAATCGCTTACGATGTCGCCGCGATATTTGAAGTCGGTGTCTATGATTATGACAAGGCTTTCGTGATCATGCCGATGGAGGACGCGCAAACTTTGCTGCTGCTCGGTGACCAGATCGGGATGATAGAAATCAAGACCAACGATGCCGACAATGTCGGGAGGATAATCGCACCGCTGCTGCCCCTGGTGGCCGATCGCGGAGTGATCACGGACTGGCAGACGATGAACGCCTCGCTGTTTGAAACGCTGCAGGTCGAGCGAGTGGTGATGTTTGTGATCCTGTCGATCATCATTCTGGTCGCGGTTTTCAATATCTTGTCGTCCCTGATCATGCTGGTGCGCGCCAAGACCCGGGATATCGCGATCTTGCGGACAATGGGCGCATCGCGGGCGTCGCTGCTGCGGATTTTTGTCACCGTCGGGACATTGATCGGCATGCTCGGTATCGCGGCGGGCATCATCCTCGGTCTGATTGCCATCTATTTCCGTCAGAATGTGATCAATTTTGTCCAGATCATTACGGGCCAAAATCTCTGGGATCCGTCGATCCGCTTCCTCACCGAATTGCCGGCCCGCACCGATCCCATGGAAGTGGCGGGTATCGCCGGACTGGCGCTATTGTTCAGCTTCCTGGCGACACTTTATCCCGCTTACAAGGCGGCCAGTACCGACCCGGTTCAGGTGCTCCGCTATGAGTGAACAGAATGTCGGAAAAACCGTCGAGCTGCGCGATGTGAAGCGCAGCTTCGTCCAGGGCGATGTGGTGATCGAGGTGCTTCGCGGCGTCAATCTGGATATCTATCCCAATGAAATTGTCGCGCTGGTCGGGCCATCCGGTTCAGGCAAGTCGACATTGCTGCAGGCGGTCGGATTGCTCGAGGGCGGCTTTGAAGGATCGATCAAGCTCGGCGGCGAAGAAACGGCCAAATTGCCAGCCAGCGGCCATACAAGGATCCGGCGCGATCTGCTGGGTTTCGTCTATCAGTTTCACCATTTGCTCCCCGACTTTTCCGCGCTGGAAAATGTCGTGATGCCGCAGCTGATTGCCGGTGCATCCCAGAAAGCCGCGGAAGAAAGAGCGGAAATATTGTTGCGCAGTCTTGGACTTGGCGAGCGACTGAACCATACGCCCAGCAAATTGTCCGGCGGCGAGCAGCAGCGCGTTGCGGTCGCCCGCGCGCTGGCCAATGCACCGAAACTGGTGCTGGCCGATGAACCGACCGGCAATCTGGACGAGGCAACCGCCGATCTGGTACTTGCCGAATTTATCGGGCTGGTGCGGCAGGAAGGCAGTGCCGCCCTGATCGCCACCCATAATGAACGACTGGCCGCCAAAATGGATCGCGTTGTCCGGCTGCATGACGGCGTTTTAACCTAGGTTTTTCAATTCGAAACGAGAATGGCTTTGACTTTTCCGGTGCGAGTATCAATCTGTGGGTCGAGCAAAATCCAAGAAGATCTAACATGCGGGGCGCATATGAAGGTTACGGAATTTCAGGTGAAGCAAGCGGATGGTTCGAAACAGGACCTTTCCGTCCACGACGGCAAGGTGTTACTGATCGTGAACACCGCATCAAAATGCGGATTCACGCCGCAATATGAGGGCCTCGAGAAACTGCACCGGGAATATGGGGACAAGGGCCTCGAAATACTGGCTTTCCCCTGCAATCAATTTGGCAATCAGGAGCCAGGCGACGCCGATGAAATCCGGAATTTCTGTTCGCTCAACTATGATGTCAGCTTTCCGTTAATGGGCAAGATCGACGTCAATGGCAGTGACGCAGACCCGTTATGGAAACATCTGAAGTCGGAAAAATCGGGGCTTCTGGGATCCCGCATCAAATGGAATTTCACCAAATTTCTGGTCGACCGCGAAGGCAATGTCGTCGGCCGCTTCGGGCCAGCGGTGAAACCGGAACAGTTGAAAAGCGAAATTGAAGCGCTTCTGTAAGCGGCCGTTTTCGAGAGGTCGTATCGATCGTCTACGGTATCCGGCAAATAGGCTGTGGACAAATAGTCGATAGTCGAAATTCCAGCCACTATCAGCATAGGCAAGCAACCGTTACCGCGCTAGTCTGACGCCATGGCCCAGATCCCCTTCGTCCCGCTGCGTACCTTTTCAGCCTATACGATTCTGGATGGTGCGATGGAGCCCGCCGCCATAGGGGCCGCAGCAAAGGAGCGTGGTTTCCCAGCGGTCGCGCTGTGCGACCGGATTGGTCTATTCGCTGCCATGGCATTTGATGACGGCTGCCGCGTTCAGGGCGTGCAGCCGATTACCGGCTGTTTTCTCCGCGTCGCGCGGCCCGGCGGTCCCGATCCGGTCAGACCGGCTCTCGATTGGCTCGCCCTCTATGCTCAGGATGCCGAAGGATATGAAAATCTCTGCAAGCTGGTCTCGGCCTCCCATCTTGACCGCCCGAGCGAGCTGGAAGCGCATGTCGGAATGGACAAGCTGGCCGATCATAGCGCCGGTCTGATCGCCCTGACCGGCGGCGGCGAGGGCGCACTGGCGCGGTTGCTCGCCGAAGAACAGCAAGCCGAAGCCGAGGCCTATCTGTCCCGGTTGCAGCAGCATTTTTCCGGGCGGCTCTATATTGAGTTGTCCCGCCGCGAAGACCCGGTCGAACTGGCAGCGGAAGCCGGACTGATCGTGCTGGCCATGGACCGCGAGATTCCGCTGGTGGCAACCAATCCCAGCTGCTTTTCCGAACCCGAATTTCACGAAGCGCATGATGCGATGAAATGTATCGCGCAATCGGCCTATGTGGAGAATGATGATCGAGAAAAGCCGTCCAAACATCTTTGGATGAAAAGCGCGATGGTGATGGCAGAGCTGTTTTCGGATATACCGGAGGCGCTGCAAAACACTCTGGTCGTGGCCCAGCGCTGCGCCTTTTCTCCGCCGAAAAGAGCTCCGATCCTGCCCAGCCTGGCCGGTGACCTCGCCGGCGAAATCGAGCAATTGCGGCGGGACGCGGCGGCGGGGCTAGAACAGCGCTTGGCGGTTCTCGAAATTTCGGCCGAGGAGGAACGGAAAGTCTATTTCGACCGGCTGGCATTCGAACTGGAGGTGATCGTCGGCATGGGGTTCCCCGGCTATTTCCTGATCGTTGCCGATTTTATCAAATGGGCGAAAGATCATGATATACCGGTCGGACCGGGGCGCGGTTCGGGCGCCGGTTCGGTTGTCGCCTGGGCCTTGACGATCACCGATCTCGACCCGATTAAACTCGGCTTGCTGTTCGAGCGATTCCTCAATCCGGAACGGGTTTCGATGCCGGATTTCGACATCGATTTCTGCGAAACGCGGCGGGGCGAGGTCATTCGTTATGTTCAGGAGAAATACGGCGATCGGCAGGTTGCCCAGATCATCACCTTCGGAAAACTGAAAGCGCGAGCGGTGCTGCGCGATGTCGGCCGGGTGCTGCAAATGCCGTACGGGCAAGTCGACCGGCTGACCAAATTGGTGCCCAATCATCCGACCGACCCGTGGGATCTGAAACGCTCGCTCAACGGCATTTCGGAACTGGCACAGGAATATAAGCAGGCGGATGTAAAGCGGCTGTTCGATCTGGCGATGAAGCTGGAAGGCCTGCCGCGGCACAGCTCGACTCACGCCGCCGGTGTCGTGATCGGCGACCGGCCGCTTGATCAGCTGGTGCCCTTGTATCGCGATCCGCGCTCGGACTTGCCGGTGACCCAGTTTGACATGAAATATGTCGAAAAGGCCGGCCTGGTGAAATTCGACTTTCTGGGACTGAAAACGCTGTCGGTGTTGAAGAAGGCGGTGGAACTTCTTGCCGAACGCGAGATCACTGTCGATCTTGATGGGCTAAGCTGGGAAGACGAGAAGGTTTTCGAGTTGCTCCAGCGCGGTGAAACGGTCGGCGTGTTCCAGCTGGAATCTGAGGGAATGCGGCGCACGCTGGCGGCGGTAAAGCCGACCAATTTCGGCGATATCATCGCGCTGGTGTCGCTCTATCGGCCAGGCCCAATGGACAATATCCCGCTATTCGGGGACCGCAAGAACGGCCGCGCTGACATCGCCTATCCGCATCCCTTGCTGAAGGATATATTGAAGGAAACCTATGGCATTTTTGTCTATCAGGAGCAGGTGATGCAGGCGGCGCAGATCATCGCCGGTTACTCGCTTGGCGAAGCAGATTTGCTGCGCCGCGCCATGGGCAAGAAAATCCAGGCCGAAATGGATGCCCAGCGCAGTATCTTCGTTGCGGGGGCGGCGAAGAACGGCCTCAACGGCGAACAGGCCAACGAACTGTTTGACTTGATTGATAAATTTGCCGGCTATGGTTTCAACAAGAGTCACGCCGCTGCCTATGCGCTGCTGGCCTATCAGACCGCCTGGCTGAAAGCGCACTATCCGCATGAATTTTACGCGGCCTCGATGTGCTTTGATATGCACCAGTCGGAAAAGCTCAGCATTTTTGTCGATGACATGAAGCGGCTCGATGTTGCCGTGCTGGGACCGGCGATCAACAAGAGTCGACCGAATTTTTCAGTCGAGCAGCAGGCCGATGCATCGCCTGCTGTCCGCTATGCACTGGCCGGTCTGAAAAATGTCGGCGAGAAAGCGATGCAGGCGGTGGTAGCCGAGCGCACGGAAAAGGGTCCGTTCTCGTCAATCGAGGATTTTGCCAACCGGATTGATCCGCACGGTCTTAACAAGCGTCAGCTGGAAAGTCTTGCTTCGGCCGGGGCGTTTGACGATCTGGAACCCAATCGCGCGGCGATCCATGACGGAGCGGAAATGATCCTGTCTGTCGCCAATAGCGCCGCCGATGCGCGCGAGAGCGGGCAGGGTGGGCTGTTCGGCGAAGGGAGCGCCGGCGGTGACATGCAGGCTATAAGGTTGCCGGCGGACAGCAGCTGGTCGCTTGGTGAAATCATGATTCACGAGCGGGATGCATTCGGCTTTTATTTCTCTGCGCATCCGGTGTCCCAGTTCCAGGCGGTTACCGCTTCGCTGGGCGCGCTGACCCACGCGGCCCTGTGCAGCGAAGGGCCGATCGGGGAAGGGGTGCGCAAGCCGGCGGTCATGGCTGCATTGATCGAAAAAGTCCGGTGGCGCGACAGCCGCAGGGGAAACCGTTTTGCCCTCGCCGACCTGTCCGACAGTAGCGGCCAGTTTTCTGCCAGCTGTTTCGAAGAGGACCAGTGCAAGATATTGGCAGAGCTCGCCGATCAGGGGCGCTGTGCCCTGCTGAATGTCGAGCTTGACCAGCGTTCGGAGGACGAGAATCCGCGCGTAGCGATCCGGCGGGTCCAGCCGCTTGACGAGCTGGAAAAAACCACCCGGACCCGGATGGAACTGGAGGTTCATGATATCGCCGGATTGCACGAACTGACCAATATGCTGGCGCCGCTGGTCGGCGGGCAGAGCGAATTGGTGGCCAGCATGGCCGGGCCCGATGGCGATCCGGTCAAAGTCTGTCTGGGGCGGTCTTTCCGTCTGGATGCGGAAACGGTAGAGCTGCTGCAACGTCTCAACGGCATCTCCGGCGTCCGTTTGGGTCCGGCGCGACCGATGCGGGTCGAGAAACCAAAATTAAGGCTTGTCAGCTAGCGCTAAACATACCAGAAACCAGCCAAATTTAACTTGTCTGGAGAGATGATATGGCCGGTGCGATGCAAGCGAGCGCGCTCAAGATTACCAATTTGATCGATCATGCCGCGAGGGAGCATGGCACCCGCGAGATTGTGAGCTACTGGGCCGATGGCAATGTCACGCGCAGTAACTGGGCCGAGATTGGTCTGGAATCGCGCAAATTTTCCCAGGCCCTGCACCGTCTGGGGATGACGCGTGGCGACCGGATTGCCACGATTGCGATGAATCATGCGCATCATCTGATCAGCTGGTACGGATCCGCAGGAATTGGCGGCATATTGCACACGGTCAATCCGCGACTGTTCGAGGAGCAGCTGGTCTATATCATCAACCACGCCGAAGATCGGGTCCTGTTGTTCGACAAGATGTTCACGCCGATCATCGAAATGCTCAAGCCGCAACTCAAGACTATCGAACATTATATCCAGTTTGACGGCGAGAAAGGTGACTATCCAACCTTTCGCGAGCTGATCGATGCGGAAGACGGGGATTTTGATTGGGTCGATGTCGAGGAAAATGATCCCTGCGGTCTTTGCTATACCAGCGGCACGACAGGCAACCCGAAAGGGGTGCTCTACGAGCATCGCTCGAACGTCCTCCATGCGATCACCGAAGTCCAGCCCGACGTGATGGATCTGGCGACCCGTTCGGTGATGCTGCCGGTGGTGCCGATGTTCCACGCCAACGCCTGGGGATTGCCCTTTGCCTGCGCCGCGGTCGGCGCGAAAATGGTCTTTTCGGCCTCCAACGAAGCGCAGGTCCTGTGGAAACTGATCCGCGAGGAGGGAGTGACCCACAGCGCCGGTGTGCCGACAGTCTGGCTGTCGATGTTCGCCGATATGGACGCCAATGGCGGTGACTATGGCAAATTGGGGGTTGTCGTCATCGGCGGCTCCGCCTGTCCCCGCTCGATGATCGAACGGCTGATGAAAAACGGTATCCGGGTCGCCCATGCCTGGGGGATGACCGAAACTTCGCCGATCGGCACGACCGGGGCGCTGCCGGCCAATTGGGATGAATTGAGCTTCGAACAGCAGGTCGATGTCATCTGCAAACAGGGACGCCCGCCTTTCGGTGTCGAACTGCGGGTGATCGACGAGGAAGGCAATATCGCGCCGCGCGACGGCAAAACCAGCGGTACGCTGGAAATCCGGGGGCCATGGATCATCAAGCGCTATTTTCGGGCCGACGAGGATGCGGTCGAGGAGGATGGCTGGTTCGATACCGGCGACGTAGCGGTCCTTTATCCCGATGGCACTATGCAGATCACCGACCGGGCCAAGGACGTGATCAAGTCGGGCGGCGAGTGGATCAGCTCGATCGAGCTGGAAAATGCCGCGGTCGGCTGCCCCGGTGTTGCCGAAGCGGCGGCCGTGGGTGTCTATCACCCGAAATGGGATGAGCGGCCGCTCTTGCTGGTCGTCCGGAAACCGGGCAGCGATGTTTCGGAAGCCGACGTCATCTCCTATCTCGACGACAAGGTTGCCAAATGGTGGCTACCCGATGAAGTCAAATTCGTCGACGAACTGCCACACACGGCGACCGGCAAAATCCTCAAACGCTCGCTCCGCGACGAATATAAGAGCTATAAGCTGAAGACTTTGGCCGACGCCTAGAACAGCTCCATCTGGCTGCCGCTGATCAGCGGACGCTGGAACAGATCGGTTCTGAGGAGGATCTTCGCTTTTTCCAGTCCGGCTTTGCGCGAAGCAATGACAATCCGGGTGCGGATCAGGTCGGCCCATGGACCCTGTCCGCGCATCCGGCTGTGGAAAGCGGGATCATTCCGCCGGCCGCCGCGCATTTGCCGGACAATGCTCATGACCTTGGACTTGCGGTCGGGATAATGGGTTTCGAGCCATTGCTCGAACAGGGGAGCGACTTCATGCGGCAGTCGCATGGGGATGAACGACAGGCTTTTCGCGCCATGATCTGCGGCCGTCGCCACGATGGCTTCAATCTCGTGATCGGTAATGCCGGGGACCACCGGTGCGATATTGACATGGACATGGATCCCCGCCTCGCTCAGCCGTTGCACCGCTTCCAGCCGCCGGGCGGGAGCCGGCGCTCTGGGCTCCAGCAGACGGGCGGTCTCCGGGTCGAGGCTGGTGACCGAGATCGCCACGGCCGTAAGCTGTCGTTCGGCCAATTGCACCAGCAAGTCACGGTCGTCGAGCACGCGATTGGATTTGGTGGTGATGACAACCGGATGCAGCGTTTCCAGCATCACTTCCAATATCTGCCGGGTGATCCGATAGCGTTTCTCGATCGGCTGATAGGGGTCGGTATTGGTACCGATCGCCAGCGTCGCCGGCTGGTAGCCCGGTTTGGCAAATGTCTGGCGGAGCAGATCGGCAGCATTGGGTTTGGCGAACAGCCTGGTTTCAAAATCAAGCCCCGGCGACAGGTCATGATAGGCGTGAGTCGGCCGCGCATAACAATAGATGCAGCCATGTTCGCAGCCACGATAGGCATTGATCGAACGGTCGAACGGCAAATCCGGTGATTGATTGTAATTGATGATCGATTTGGGAAATTCGATGGTGACATCGGTCTTCAGCTTTGCCGCCGCGTCTCCGATCCGGTCGCGCTCATCCAGCCAGTCGCCGTCCATCTCCCGGTCTTGCAGGTTGAATCGCTGCGACACGGCATTTGTTGGCGCACCGCGGCCTTTCCGGGTCTCGGAATATATATAGTCTCTGGACCGCATATGCGCTTCATACTATGAGAACATATAAAGAACAAATGAATTGAATCGCTATTTTTCAAGCAGTCTGGGGATCAGCTCGACAAAATTGCAGGGGCGATGGCGGCTATCCAGCTGGGTGTCCAATATCCCGTCCCAGCCGTCTTTCACCGCCCCATTGGAGCCGGGCAGCGCGAATATATAGGTGCCGCGTGCGACCACCGCGCAAGCGCGCGACTGGACGGTGGACGTACCGATTTTGTCGATGCTCAGATAGCGGAACAGCTCGCCGAAACCGGGAATGTCCTTGTCTTTGACCGCATTCAGCGCTTCCGGGGTGATGTCGCGGCCGGTCATGCCGGTGCCTCCGGTGGTGATGATGACATCGACCATCTCGTCGTCAATCCATTGGTGCAACTGAGCTATCAGGATGGATTTCTCGTCTCTCAGCAAATTCCGATACAATAATATATGGCCCTTTTGCTCGATCCGTTCGGCCAATATGTCACCAGATGTGTCTTCTTTTGGTGTCCGCGTATCGGACACGGTCAACAGCGCAATATTGATCGGTTTGAAGGTCCGGCTTTCGTCGATTGGCATGATAGCTCTCCGCTTTATTGCGACGCCAAGAATAGCCTAGTCTGCAGCGCTTATCCAAGTCATAAAGAATAGGGGTTTGCGCAGGTTAACTATCCGTCTAATCCCATCAGTCAATGTCGAACGTCCCGGATCTCACAGCTGTAATATTGGGTCTCATTCTTGCGGCCTGGCTGGGAGCTGCCGTCTGGGCAATATGGGCCGGCCTGGCGATGAAGGGCAAGGCTGATACGATCTTGCGGCAATCCGGACGATTGGGCCGATTGCTCGAAACATCGCCCGCCTTGCCCTTGCTGGTCCGGTCCGACGGAAAATTGGAGGCTTCGCAGCGCCTGATGCACTGGCTCGGCTTTGATCACCTCCCGGCGCATATTTCCGAACTGCACGAGGAAACCCGCGGCATGATGCGGCAGGATCTGGATGCCCTGATGCAGGATGTCAATCTGGCGCAGAAAACCGGAAGCAGTTTTGTTCGCGCGATAAAGGTCAGCGGTTCGGACAAGGCGCTGCTGATCCGTGGAGGTCTGGCGGATCAGAAAATCGCTCCGAATGGCAGCGCCCTCCTGTGGATTTTCGATGCGACCGACAGCGAAGGCCAGATTGCCAAGCTGCGCGACGAGAATGAAGCGGCGCGCGCGGCCTTTGATGCGCTGTCTGCGTTGATCGAGGCGGCTCCGGTACCGATGTGGCATCGCTCGCCCGACCTCCGCCTGACCTTGGTCAACAGTGCTTATGTCGCCGCTGTCGATGCCGAAAATGGCGAACAGGTGGTCGCCGATGCTATCGAGCTGGTGGAAACGATCGACGGGTTCAGCCCGGTGGATGCCGCCGCCCGGGCGAAGACCAAAGGCGAGCCCTTTGAGCGGATCGTTGCGACAACCGTCGGTGGGCAACGACGGATGACTCAGGTGGTCGATGTGCCGCTCGGAAAGTCCGGCATTGCCGGCTATGCCATCGATATTCAGGACCTGGAAGACGCCCGGCGGGAGCAGCGACGATTCGGGGAATCGCAGCGGGACATGCTCGACAGGATTTCCGCCGGCGTAGCCCAGTTCGATGCCGACAGATCATTGAAATTCTGCAATCTTCCTTTCCAGCGGATTTTTTCCATGCGCCAGCAATGGATAGCGGAGCGGCCGGAATTTCCTCGCGTGCTGGACCGGATGCGCGAAATGAACCGCATTCCCGAAGTGCGCGATTTTCCGGAATGGCGGGAGGAACGCAGCGGCTGGTTTCGGGCCACCAATGCGATCGAGGAAAATTGGCTGCTGGCCGATGGCACCCATTTGCGTGTGCTGGCCAATCCCACCCCCGATGGCGGTCTGCTGGTCATTTTTGAAGACCGGACCGAGCAGGTTCAGCTGGCCAGTGCCCGCGATACCCTGCTCAGGGTCAGGACAGCGACTTTCGACAATCTGTTCGAATCCCTCGCGGTTTTTGCCGCCGATGGAAAACTGAACATCTGGAACCATCAGTTTGCCAGTAATTGGGGCCTCGCGGAAGAGGATCTTGGCAAGCATCCGCGGGTGGATTCGCTGATGCAGAAAATGGCCGGACAATTGAAACAGCCCGCCCGCATTTCGGAAGTGCGCGAAATGGTGCGCAGCGCAACGACCGAGCGCGAGCAAAAAGGCGGACGGCTTAACTTCGCCGATGGCCGACGGTTCGAATTTGCGGCGATCCCGCTGCCCGACGGGAACGCCTTGTTCACCATGCTTGATATCTCCGACAGCTACCGCATCGAACAGGCGCTGCGCGAACGCAACGAGGCGCTGGTCGAGGCGGATTCGATCAAGGGGCGCTTCCTGTCCAACATGAGCTACGAATTCAGGACTCCGCTCACCTCGATTGGCGGCTTTGCGGAGCTGCTGGATCAGGGTATTGCCGGTCCGCTGACCGAACAGGGCCATGACTATGTGCGCGCGATCCTGCAGTCGGTCAAACGGCTGGGCAGCCAGATCGAAAATGTCCTGGATCTCAGCCAGAGCGAAGCCGGCGCGCTGCCGATCGCCAAGGAAAAGGTCAATCTGAACCGGTTGATCGAGGATGTCACCGGCCATTTCGCGGCCGAAGCGAAAGCGAAGGCAATCGAGGTGGAATTGCAGCTCGATGAAAAACTGGGATCGGCAATGGCCGACAAGAAACGGCTTGGCCAGGCGATTTCCCAGATCGTCGACAATGCGATACAATATACCGGTGAAGGGGGCCGGGTGCTTGTCCATGGGTCAGGCAATGTGAAGCAGGCGCTGATCCATATATCCGACAATGGTCCAGGGATGACCGCTGGCGAGCAGTCCAAGGTGTTTGACAGTTTCGCCCGCTCGCAAGACCAGAAGACGAATGACAAATCGGGTGGCCTGGGTCTGCCATTGGCACGGCAGCTGGTCCGGGCGCATGGCGGCGATCTGACTCTGACGTCAGAACCGGGGCAGGGAACCCTGGTGACCCTGCATCTGCCGCGGCAATGAAATCATGCTGAATCTGGAGGATGGGCGAGCGACTCTCGATGTCGGTCGAAAGCTGGGCGGCTTGCTTCGAGCCGGAGACAAAATCGCGCTGCACGGCACGCTCGGGGCCGGGAAAACGACCCTGGCGAGGGGCATATTGGCGGGACTGGGTTATGACGGGGAAGTCCCCAGTCCGACCTTTGCGATCGTTCAGCAATATGAGCCGCCCGAGACCAGAATTCCGGTCGCCCATGTTGATCTGTACCGGATTGAAGAGCCGGAAGAGCTTCCCGAACTCGGTCTGGAAGACACGCTGGTCGATGGTGCCATGATCGTCGAATGGCCGGACCGCATGCCCGATGCTTTCTGGCAGGATGCGCTCCAGATCATGCTGGAAATCACCGGCGAGGGCAATCGCCGGTTGACTTGGACCGCCGGGAGCGCTTGGAACAGTCGATGGCCACTGACATGAAACCGCCCGCCGCTGCGGCAGAATTTTTGAATCAGCATGGATGGGGCGATGCAATATTGTCGCCGGTCGCAGGAGACGCGTCTTTCCGCCGCTATTTCCGCGTCCGGGACGGCGATCGCCGGGCGATCCTGATGGATGCGCCGCCGCCGCACGAAGACCCAAGGCCGTTCATTTCCATTGCCGAATATCTAAAAGATTCGGGCTTCGCTGCGCCCGGGATTTTTGCCCGCGACCTGACCCGGGGCCTGGTGCTTCTGGAGGATTTCGGGGACCAAAGGATGCGCGAGCATCTCGATTACCATCCGGAGGACGAGGACGCGATCTACCGGCAGGCCGTCGATCTGCTGCGCGCGTTGCACCAGGTGCCGGCGGCATCGCTGCCCGCCTATGACCAGGCGCAATATTTGCGGGAGGCGAATTTGCTGACCGAATGGTATTGTCCGACGCAGCGACTGGATGTCGATGTCGAGAGTTTCGAGGCGGGTTGGCGAGAAATATTGCAACCTGTTGTCAATGCGCAAAACCCTCCGGTCACCGTGATGCGCGATTATCACGCCGAAAATATCATGCTGCTCGAAGATGGCGGTTTCGGCTTGCTGGATTTTCAGGACGCCCTGATCGGCCATCCCGCTTATGATCTGGTGTCGATGCTGCAGGATGCCCGGCGCGATGTAACGGACGAGCTCGAGGCACGCATGCTCGCTCATTATCTGACCGACCATGGCAAGGATGAGGCAGAGGAATTCCGCAGCCATTATGCCATTCTCGGAGCGCAACGAAACACCAAGATCATCGGCATTTTCACCCGACTGTCGGTGCGCGACGGCAAGCAGCGTTATCTGGATTTTCTGCCGAGAATGTGGCGCCTGCTCGAAAAAGACCTGCAGCATCCCGCTCTGGAACCGATCACCAACTGGTTTGACCGGAATATCCCTGACGAAGTCCGGCACCGGCCGATCCCGCTGGTGAACGAAGCCCCATGAAGAATATCGAAACGGCGATGATCATGGCGGCGGGGCTGGGAAAGCGGATGCGACCGCTGACCGAAACGCTGCCGAAGCCGCTGGTCAAGGTGGCCGGCAAGGCGATGATCGATCATTGTTTCGACAAGCTGGCCGAAGCGGGGATCGGCAAGGCCGTGGTCAATGTCCACTATCTGGCCGACATGCTCGAAGCGCATCTCGCTGGCTTGTCCCATCCGATCGAAACCCGGATTTCCGACGAGCGGGGGCAGTTGATGGAGACGGGCGGCGGATTGGTGCAGGCGGAGCCGCTGATCGAGGAAGATAATTTCTTCTGCATCAACAGCGATAATTTGTGGACCGACGGACCTGCCAACAGTCTGCTGCAACTGGCGGAGACTTGGGACGAGGACAGGATGGATGGACTGCTCCTGCTGGTCCCGCGGGCTTCTGCCCATAATTATCGGGGCGCCGGTGATTTTCATCTCGACGAGGAGAAGCGGATATCGCGCCGGCTTGCCGGACAAGAGGCGCCGCTGATCTATTCCGGCATCCAGCTGATTTCGAAGCGGTTGTTGCGCGACGCGCCTGCCGGTCCCTTCTCCACCAATATTTTCTGGGAACGGGCGATCGGTGAAGGCCGGCTGTTTGGCCTGGTCCATCAGGGGGAATGGTTCGAGGTCGGGTCACCCGACGCGATAGCGCCAACCGAAGCTGCGCTGGCACGTGCCTGACCGCCGCCGACCATCGATCTACAATATTGCCGCACATGGCGGATTTGCCGATGCCCTGGTGCAAGGGCTGATCGACCGCTTTGCCAAGGATATTTTCGGGCTTGCCCGCGGTCTCGTCCTGCTGCCGAATAATCGTGCCCAGCGGGCGCTGCAGGAAGCTTTTGTCCGGCTCAGCGAAAACGGGCTCTTGCTCCCGCAAATGGCAGTGATCGGCGATCTGGATCTGGATGAATCGATCGGCGTGGCGCTTGATTCCGGGGAACTGGCGCTCGATATTCCGCCAGCCGTCGATCCGATGGACCGTCTGCTCATTCTGGCGCAGCTGATCCAGAAGGAGGTGCGGCTGCGCGAAGACGCCATATTGGCGAAGGACGCGCTGCGGCTGGCGCGCGAATTCGCCCGCACGCTCGATCAGCTGAATGTCGAGGAAATTTCGCTGGCCGACCTGATGAAGACGGAACCGGAAGGTCTGGACCTGTCCAGTCACTGGCAGGATTCCTATCGATTCTTCCTGATCATCGCGGAAAAATGGCGACAGCAGCTGGAGAAATGGCAGCGGGTTGACCAGGCCGTGCGCCGAAACGCATTGTTCGACCATATCGCGAAACGCTGGCAAAAATCGCCTCCCGGTCATTTTATCGTAGCGGCCGGCATCACCACATCGGCGCCCGCTATAGCTCGGTTTTTGAGAACCATATCGTTCATGCCGTCCGGTATGGTGGTCCTGCCCGATCTCGACCTGATCATGCCGGACGAGGAATGGGATTTGCTGGGCCCGTTCGAGCCGGATCGGGAAACCGGCTTTGCAGCGCGGGCGCAGGAAACCCATCCGCAATATCATATGAAAATGCTGCTCGACCGGATGTCGATCGCGCGCGGCGAAGTGATGCGCTGGCCGCGCACCGGCGAAAGCGGCGCGGCGGCCAAGCGCAGCCGGGCGCTGAGCCATGCTTTCGCGATTCCGAAACTGACCGCGCGCTGGCAGACGCTGGAAAGCAACGAACGCAGCCTGGCCGGGGTGCAGACGGTCGAGGCGAGCAACAGCGCCGAAGAGGCGCAGATCGTTGCCCTGCTTGCGCGCGAGGCTCTGGAAGACCCCCATCAACGGATCGCGATTGTGACGCCTGACCGTTCCCTGGCGATCCGGATCTCTGCGCATTTGAAGCGCTGGGATATTCAGGTTGATGATACCGCTGGCCAGCCCTTGGCGAAACTGCCGGAAGGGGTATTCTTCCTCAATCTGCTGGCGGCGGTTGCGAACGGGTTTCCTCCTGCCGAATTTCTCGCCTTGCTCAAGCATCCGCTGGTGCAGCGGGGGGAAGAGCGGCTGGCATGGCTCGAGCAGGTGCGCCGGCTGGATCTGCTGCTGCGTGGCCCGCGTCCGGCACCGGGACTGGCCGGCCTGGACGCACTCCTGAAGGCGGAAAATTACCGGACCGAACAATTGCGCAAGGCGATCGCACCCTGGTGGAAATCGCTGCGCTCCATGTTCGTGCAAATCGAAAGTCTGTTCGCCGTGCCGCTGGACTGGCCTCATCTTCTGGATCAGTTGCGGCTATTGGCCGATACTTTGACCGACGGCGCGATCTGGGCGGGCCCGGCGGGCCGGGAACTGGGCGAACTGTTGGCGAAACTACAAATCCGTACCGACATGGGCCCCGTGCGCATCAAGGCAAATGAACTGGCGGGCTATTTCGAGACACTGATGTCCGACATATCGGTGCGCCCGGCCTATGGCGGCCATCCGCGCATCGCGCTTTATGGTTTGCTCGAAGCGCGATTGCAACAGTCGGAACTGGTCATCTGCTGCGGCCTGAACGAGGGCAGTTGGCCGCAAGCGATAACGCCCGATCCCTGGCTCGCGCCGATGATCCGCAAGTCCCTCGGACTACCCGCACAGGAGCGGCAGATCGGTCTGTCGGCGCATGATCTGGTCGGCGCGTTGGGGGCAAGGAAGGTCATATTGTCGCGCGCTCGCCGCGATGATTCCGGTCCGGCGATCGCTTCGCGCTTCCTGCTCCGGCTGAAAGGGATGTGCGGCGACAATCTGAAGGAACATCCCGATGCCCGGGCCTGGACCGGTGCGGTCGACCGGCCGCGCAAACCATCACCTCCCTATATCCGTCCCGCTCCGCGGCCAAGTGCCGAGCAGCGACATATCCCGATCTCGGTGACGCAGGTCGATCGTCTGATCGCGGATCCTTTTGCTTTCTACGCGAACAAGATCATGGGTTTTGCCGCACTCGACATGATCGATGCCGATCCGAGCGCTGCGTGGCGCGGGACAGTCATTCATGACATTCTCGACCAATGGGCCCGGCAGGACGATTATGCACCCGCAGCGCTGAGAAAACGGGCGGAAGAATTTCTCAGCGACCCTGGCTTGCACCCGCTGATGCGCAGTCTTTGGGCACCGCGTCTGCTGGAAGGGCTGGACTGGATCGCCGACACCCTCGCCGAACAAGGAAGGACCGGCCGGGAGCCGCTTGCATCAGAGATATATGGCAAGGCCGAGATCGCCGGTGTCCAGCTGTCCGGCATTGCCGATCGCATCGATCGGATGCCCGATGGCGGGCTCGCCATTGTCGATTACAAGACCGGCGGAGCGCCCAGCAACAGAGCAGTGATCGAGGGCTATAATCTGCAACTCGGCCTGCTGGCTGCCATCGCCGAGCTAGGCGGATTTTCCGATATCGCCGGTGAGGCCGTGGCCTTCGAATATTGGTCTCTGGCCAAAAAGGGCGGCACCGACAGTTTCGGCCATGTCCGCTCCCCGACCCAGGGGCGCGGAGACAATATCATAGCGGCGGACGCGATGGTCGACCATGCCGTGGCGAGATTCAACGAGGCGGCGGATCGCTATCTCTTGGGCTCGGACCCGATGAGAGCCAAGCTGCATCCGGAATATGCCCGCTATGCCGATTATGACCAGCTGATGCGGCTCGAAGAATGGTATGGCCGCGCACCGGCGGAAACGACCGACCATGAGTAGCGGCAAGCCAAGAATCTTTCCACTCAAGGACCGGCAGATTGACGCGGTGGAGCCCTCGTCCCACATCTGGTTGAGTGCCTCCGCCGGAACCGGCAAGACCCAGGTCCTGACCGCTCGGGTGTTTCGCTTGTTGCTGACCGAGAAGGTCGATCCGGAACATATCCTGTGCCTGACCTTCACCAAGGCCGGTGCGGCCGAAATGGCGGAACGGATCAATCGCCAGCTCGCCGCCTGGGTCCGTATGGACGACATGCAGTTGGAAAACGACTTGCGGGCCATCGGCGCACCGACCGGACCGGTTACCCGTGATCGTGCGCGGACCCTGTTTGCCCGCGTTCTCGATGCTCAGGGCGGCGGCCTGCGGATCATGACGATCCACGGCTTTTGCCAGTCGCTGCTCGCCTCCTTTCCCGAAGAGGCGGGTATCGCGTCGATGTTCAAGCCGATCGAGGCGCGCGACCAGAAGATATTGGCGCGCGAGGCCTTGGGCGATCTGCTGCTCGACGAGGAAGCGTCGGGCCGGCCAGAGATCATCGAAGCGATCCAGCGGCTCAGCGTGCGGATGGGGGAAGAGGCCACCGAGCAGTTTCTGATGACCTGTGCGGCGAAGGCCGATGCGATGGACAATCTGCCCACTGGCGTGCTGCCCTTTGTCCGCCGGTTACTGGGACTGCCGATCGAAGGCGACGCGATATCCTGGCTCGCCGATCTGTGCACGGACGAAGCGATCGATCTCCGGGCGATGACGCGATTGCGCGATGCGATGGCCGAATCTGGTGGCAAGAAAGAGCAGGAACGCCAGCTGGCGATCCGTCTATGGCTGACTCTCAGTCCGCAGGAACGCGCCGCCGCCTTGCCGGACGTCCATCTGGCCTGGGCCACCAAGACCACCGGAGCGCCGCCCAAGGCGACCAAGGGGCTGCTGAAAGCGCTACCGGGCTATGATTTCATCGCTGGTTCCCTGTTCGAATGGAGCAATGGCTTGATCGAAAAGACGGTGCTGTTCGCCTATGCGGATCTGTTCGCCGGAGCAATGGAAGCCGGTCGCGCCTTCTACTACCGCTATCGCGACGCCAAAAAGCTGCACGGTGTTGTCGACTTTGACGACATGATCCGGATGACCGCCCGGCTGCTACAGAAAAGCGATATGGCGGCCTGGATCCGCTTCAAGCTCGATCAGCGCACCGATCATATCCTGATCGACGAGGCTCAGGATACCAATCTCGCGCAATGGGATATCGTCCGGGCGCTGGCCGGCGAGTTTTTTGCCGGTATGGGCGCGGACCCGGAACGGCACCGGACGCTGTTTACGGTTGGCGACTTCAAGCAAGCGATCTTCGGGTTCCAGGGCACGAGCCCGCATAATTATGCCAATGCAAGAACCGAGTTTTTTGCCCTGGCAGCGTCGTCGGAACAATCGTTCGGCGATCTGTCGCTGGACCGCAGTTTCCGTTCGACACCGCCGATTCTGGACGTTGTCGATGCCACCCTGGAACAGCTCAGCCACGAGCAACTGGGAGTGATCGAACGCATTCCCGCCCATCGCAGCAACTATCCGGAAGCCAGTGGCAGCGTGACGCTGTGGAAGCCGATCGCGAATATAAGCGGCGACGACGAAGAGGATGAAGAATCCTGGGCCAGCGAGGAGAAGCGGGTCTTTGCCCAGCGGCTGGCGGTCCAGATCAAGCAATGGCTGGCACCGGACAACCCGCTATGGCTGGATCGGGAAAACCGGCCGCTGCAACCGAAAGATGTGCTGATCCTGGTGAGCAAGCGCGATGAACTCAGCGCCCTGATCGTCGCTCGTCTGTTTGCGGAAGCGGTTCCGGTGGCCGGTATCGACCGGATCCGTCTGAACCAGCCACTGGTGGTGCAGGATCTGCTGGCCGCGATTCGTTTCGTTCTGCAGCCGAATGATGATCTCAATCTTGCCAGCCTGCTGGTATCGCCGCTGCTCGGCTGGACGCAGGAAGACTTGCTTGCCCGAGGCTACCGGAGCAAGGATCACGCCAGCAAAAGACTCTGGGAGTATCTGCGCAGGCAGAAGGGTCTGGAAGACGAAATCAGCCCGCTGATGCAGTTGCTGGCGATGGCGGATTTCAACACGCCTTATCAGTTTCTCGAAACGATCTTGTCGGGGCCGATGCAGGGCAGGCGTAATTTACTGGCGCGTCTCAGCCATGCCGCGGTCGATCCGCTCGACGAACTGCTGGCAACGGCTCTGGCCTTTGAGCGGGATCATATCCCGACCTTGCAGGGTTTTCTCGACTGGTTTGACCGGGGCGATGTCGAAATCAAGCGCGAACAGGTCGAGGGCGGCAATGAGGTGCGCCTGATGACCGTGCATGGCGCAAAGGGACTGCAGGCGCCGCTGGTGATCTTGGCCAACGCAACATTCGATCCGGCAAGCAAGAAAAGCGGCGGCTTTGCCATCAAGCTGGGGGAGGGGTCCGGCCTGGAACTTGAATATCCGGTCGTCCCGCTCCGCAAGGCGGAACGCGTCGGTCTGCTCGCCGAACATGCGGCTCATGCCGACAGAATCGAAATGGAGGAACATTGGCGGCTGCTCTATGTTGCGATGACCCGGGCGGAGGAACATCTGGTGGTCGCCGGTGTTCTGGGACCCAGGGCGCGCGGCGAGGTACCGGAACAGAGCTGGTATGGCGCAATCGAACGCGGCCTGATTGCATTGGGGTCGGAGTGGCGGGAAGACCGGGACTGGTCTGCCGTGCGGGAATATCGGATCGCATGCCGGAACCCGCCTGCTGCGGCGTCTGCCAGCGATGACGACAATCCACCGCCGCATGACATGATAGCGGTTCCGGATTGGTTATTCCGTGCGGCACCAGAGGAATCGCGGCCTCCACGGCCCCTGACTCCTTCCCATCTCGGACCCGATGATGCGAGCAATCCGCCGCCAGGCCTGACCATGCGCGATGCGGCCGAGCGCGGCATATTGCTGCACAGCCTGTTTCAGCGCTTGCCCGATATTGCACCGGAACAGCGGGTCGATGTAGCGGACCGCTGGCTTGCAAGGCAAAAGCAGATCACGGATCCGGCCAGACGTGCGGAGATCATCCAAACGGTTCTGGCCGTCATGGACAATCCCCAATGGTCCGCCCTGTTCGGACCGGAAAGCCTGGCCGAGGCCCCGATTGCGGCGATGGTCGGAGACCATGTCATATCCGGCACGGTCGATCGCCTGCTGATCACAGACGACCGGATTTTTGTCGTGGATTTCAAAACCGGTCGCCGGGTGCCCGACCATGCCGGGCAAGCCCCGATATCCTATCTGCGGCAAATGGCCGCATATGTGGCTGCGCTGGAAAAGATTTTCCCGTCGCGGCCGATCCGGGCGGGACTGCTCTATTCGCATGGACCGAAAATGCTCGAGGTTTCTCCCGGCCTGATCGATCAGCACAAGCCCGGCTTTGAGCCGATATGAAATTCCTTTCCGGCAATATGCTTGAGCGCAGGCAGCAGCATCCCTAGATAGTGTCCAACAATTGGAGATTCGTTATGGCTACCAAAGCAATTACCGACGCAAGTTTTGAAGGCGATGTCCTGAAGGCTGACGGCCCCGTTCTGGTCGATTTCTGGGCGGAATGGTGCGGACCGTGCAAGATGATCGGTCCCGCTCTGGAAGAGATCAGCGACGAGATGAGCGGTCAGGTGACGATCGCCAAGCTCAATATCGACGACAGCCCCGATGCGCCCGCAAAATATGGCGTACGCGGTATTCCGACCATGATCCTGTTCCACAATGGTGTTCCAGTCGAAACCAAGGTTGGCGCAGCGCCCAAAAGCCAACTCAAGCAATGGCTGGAACAGTCGCTGCCCGCTTAAGTTCTGAAAATATCCCCAAGCTGCTCGGCAGCTCCGTCCCAGAGCCTTGGCGACGAGGCGCCGAGTAGACCCTTTCTGCGATCTGCAGGCCGATAGGCCGATCCGTCCCAGCGGGCGCATTTCCCGCCCGCTTCATTTAACAACAATATTCCTGCAGCATGGTCCCACGGCAAGGTACGCTCAAACACCGAAACATGGTTGGTGCCAAGCACCAGTCGCGGATATTGCTCGGCCGCACAGCGCGGAATGTCGACAATCTCATAACCGGGCTGGGCCGCTGCGATTAGAGTGTCCCGCTGTTCAGACGACATGAACCCGGTCGCCAGGGCGGCTACAGGCCGGTCAGGATGATCCTGCGGGACCGTGACCGGCTCCCCATCGACAAAGGCACCACCATCTTTAACGGCATGGCAGATGCGCACGGTGAGCGGATCATAGAGCCAGCCCGCCAGGGTTTCATTCTCCTCGGCCAATGCAATCATGATTCCGAAAGGCGGCCGTCCGGCTGCATAATTGCCGGTGCCGTCGATCGGATCGATGATCCACACCTGACCGTCGGCCAGTTGATCGAGAACCGCAGGGTCGCTGGCAAAGGCTTCTTCGCCAACAATCTTTGCGTGCGGCAGCAGCGCCGCGAGTGCCCGGGCGATAAATTCCTCGCTGAGCTTGTCGGCGACCGTGACCAGATCACCGGGAGTCTTTTCATCGATCTGGTGCGATTGCAAATTCTGGTAATAAGGCAGCACGATATCTCGCGATGCCGCCTCCAATATCTCCAGAACAGGCCGATAGAGCGGGTGCACAGACCTAGCTCCGGTAGTCGGCGTTGATATCAATATATCCGTGGGTCAGGTCGCAGGTCCAGACTTTTGCCCTGCCATCACCGAGTCCGATATCGACAGCAATATCGATCTCGCTGCCGCGAAGATGCGCTGCCACCGGTGCTTCATCATAATCCGGCACGACCAGCCCGTCGCGGGCCACGGTCACGCCGCCAAAGCCGATCGCCAGCCGGTCGCGGTCCGCCGGCTCCCCGGCCTTGCCAACCGCCATGACCACCCGGCCCCAATTGGCATCTTCCCCGGCAATCGCGGTCTTGACCAGCGGAGAATTGGCGATCGACAGGGCGATCCGTTTGGCGCTGTCGTCGCTCTCCGCCCCGGTCACCGCGATTTCGATGAACTTGCTCGCACCTTCGCCGTCGCGCACCACCAGATGCGCCAGCTGCATGCAGATATCGCTCAGCGCCGCCTGAAAGGCATCGGCGCCATCATCATCGAAGGACGTCAGGGCAGGGGCTTTGCTCTGTCCGGTGGCAAAGGCGAGGACCGTATCGCTGGTCGAGGTATCGCTGTCGACGGTGATGCAATTGAAACTTCCTGCCGTCGCCGCGCTGAGCATTTCCTGCAGAAAGTCTGCATCGACGGTGGCATCGGTAAAAATATAGCCGAGCATCGTCGCCATGTCCGGCGCGATCATGCCCGAGCCCTTGATTATTCCGTTGAGATGGACCGTGTGGCCGCCGATCACGGCACTGCTAGTGGCCATTTTCGGGAAGGTATCGGTGGTCATGATCGTGGCCGCTGCTTCTTCCCAGCCGCACGGCTGTGCGTTGAAGGCAGCTTGCAAGCCCGCTTCCGCCTTGTCGGTGGGCAGCGGCACGCCGATCACCCCGGTCGAGGAAACGAATATTTCCGCCGCTGCACAATCCAGATGATCGCTCGCCAGAGACAATATCAGCTGCACCGCTTCCCTGCCGCGCGCGCCGGTAAAGGCATTGGCATTGCCGGCATTGACCACCAGTCCGCGGGCCTTGCCGCCCTGCAACGCCTCCCGGCACCATTCGACTTCCGGCGACGGACATTTGCTGCGGGTCAGCACGCCAGCGACCGTGGTTCCTGCTGCCAGTTCGACAAAGGTCAGATCGCAGCGGTCCCAGTCCTTGTACCGGGCACGGGCAATCCGGCAGGTCACGCCTTTAATGGCGGATAATGGGGGAGATTTTGCTGGCGCCAGAGGCGAAACTTTGTCCGACACTTAACTTGCCTTTATCCAGTGTTTTGATAGAACGCGCTGATATTGACGGGTGCCTTGTCCATGAACGCATATATTGCAAGTTTTATGTTGCTGCTATTCAACGCTGTCGGCCTGGCCGTGCCTGCGTCGGCAGCAGCGGAAGAGCGCATGATGCCCAACCTGGGCAGCGCCGCCAGC
>NZ_JBGTDD010000069.1:0-19635 GCF_041748495.1 Parasphingorhabdus sp. | reverse complement strand
CAGCGGGGGCACGGCCGCCGAAGTCGCGGCTCGCGCGGGGATCGGATTTATCCGGGGCGGCGGTACGATGAGCATGGACGAGCGCAGGGCCGAACGACTGACCAGCGAGACACTGGTTCATTCGCGCAAACAGGGCAACCGGCGCTCGCACATCTGCCGCAACATTTCGCGCCTGGGCTGCATGATCGCCGACGATGGCCTCTCGGCCTCCACCGGCGACGATCTCGACATTGAACTGGTCGATGGGGTGGTGGTGCCCGCGCGCGTGATCTGGGCTCGTCAGGGCCATCTCGGGCTCGCCTTCAAGCGCGAGATCAACCCCGCCACCGTGCGTTTCCTCGCTGCGGTGGACCAGGCCGGGCTGGAAGACGTGGGGCTGCGCGACCGCTTCGGCCGCCTCCTGCCCGACCGCTTCGGCCAGCACGCGGCGTAATTCGAACCGGCGTAGCGCGCGTGGCCGACGCGAGCGAGTCCAAGGCGGGCTGCTGCTCAGCGGACAGCACTAGCCAACTCAATCTGTGCGGGGAGCTTTCGCTTTAATAAGCGTTGCGTGGGGCCGGGTGACGGCGATGACGTCTAAGCAAGCGCAGCATGTGACGAACTGAAGGTGTTTAGCTTCAGGACACAGATCAAAAAAGAGACTGTGCATCGCCGCGAAATCATCGCCACGTACTTCACGGGCAAATGTCGTGAGATCACCCGTCCAGCGCAAAGAGTCGGTGGCCGTGCTGACAAACGTTTCGTCAGTGACACGTATGATGAGGGGGCCAGCGAACTCAAGCCGAATTGCTGACAACAGCCAATCGCTGATACCGAATTCTGCTATCAGCTTCTCCTCAACAGATTCGTCGTCGTCGTCCCAGTCTGTTTCGTAGACGAGCCTCAGCTTCCCGTTTGGCTGAACGGATGTTTCCAAACCGAGATCGATCGGGACGTGCTCTATTGGCAGTCTCAAGGCACCAGCACCGTATCCACCGCCACCGGATCGGTTTGCGGAAAATCCAGCGTATAGTGCAACCCGCGGCTTTCGTGGCGTTTCAGCGCCGACTGCACGATCAGCTCCGCGGCCTGGTGCAGGTTACGCAGCTCGATCAGGTCGGTGGTGACTCGGAAGGCGCCGTAATACTCGTCGATCTCCTGACCGAGCAGCGCGATGCGGCGGGCGGCGCGCTCCAGGCGCTTGGTGGTGCGCACAATGCCGACATAATTCCACATGAAGCGGCGGATTTCAGTCCAGGTCTGCTTGATCACCACTTCTTCGTCGCTGTCGGTGACCCGGCTCTCGTCCCACGGCCGGATGGCGGGTGGTTCTGGCAATTCTTCCCAATGTTCGGCGATGTCCCGGGCTGCCGCATCACCAAAGACGAAACATTCGAGCAGGCTGTTGGAGGCAAGCCGGTTGGCGCCGTGCAGCCCGCTTTCACTGGCTTCGCCTGCGGCATAAAGGCCGGGCAGGTCGGTGCGACCGGCCAGATCGATCAGTATCCCGCCACAGGTATAATGTTGGGCCGGCACCACCGGGATCGGCTCCTTTGTCATGTCGATGCCCAGGCCGATCAGCTTGTCATAGATATTCGGGAAATGGCCCTTCACAAAATCCGGATCGCGATGGGAGATGTCGAGATGGACATAGTCGAGCCCGAGCCGCTTGATCTCATGGTCATTGGCGCGCGCGACAATATCGCGCGGCGCCAGTTCCATGCGTTCGGGATCAAAGCGATCCATGAAGCGATCGCCAGCCTCATCGTCCGCATCTGCGGGCAGTTTGAGATGCCCGCCTTCGCCGCGCACCGCCTCGGTGATCAGGAAATTCTTGACGTCAAGATTGTACAGGCAGGTCGGGTGGAACTGCATCATTTCCATATTGGACACCCGTGCGCCCGCCCGCCAGGCCATGGCGATACCGTCGCCGGTCGCCCCGCGCGGCGCGGTCGAGAACAGATAGGTTCGTCCGGCACCGCCGCTCGCCATGATCGTCGCGCGCGCGGTCAGCGTCTCGACATGGCCGGTCGCATTGTTGAGCGCATAGACGCCCCAGACATTTTTGGCGCCGGTCGGCGTTTCGGCATTGCGGTCGACGATCAGGTCGATCGCCGCCATATGCGGCCTGAGCGTGATATTCGGATGGGCAGCAGCGGTCTTCTGCAATGCTTCCTGGACCGCCCAGCCGGTTGCATCATCGACGTGGACGATCCGCCGGTGACTGTGGCCGCCTTCGCGCGTGAGATGGAGGACTTCCGCTTCCTTGTTGAAGGGGACTCCCATTTCGGCCAGACGCGTAATCGATGCCGGCGCATTTTCTACTACAAATTCAACGGTTTCGCGGCGGTTCAGGCCCGCACCTGCGACCATCGTGTCATTGATATGATTGTCGAACGTGTCGCCCGCATCGAGCACGGCCGCAATCCCTCCCTGCGCCCAGGCGGTGGAGCCGCCGGTGAGCTCGCCCTTGGCCAGCACCAGCACCTTGTGGGTGCGGGCGAGCGTGATCGCCGCGGTCAGCCCGGCGGCACCGGAACCGACAATGATAACTTCGTGATTCACGCCGCTTTGGCGCGGGTCAGGTTGAGAAATACATCCTCGAGATCCGCTTCTCTTGTGGTCACGTCGACAATGGCAAAGCCGCGATCCTGTATCGCTGCCATCACACCGCCGGCATTGGTGCGGTCCTTGTTATAGGTCACGGCGACGGTGCGCGGCCCGATAATCTCGGCTTTTTCGAACAGGTCATTGGCGAAGGAAACCGCATCCTGCGCCTCGCTGATGTCGCGGTCGAGCGTCAGTTCCACCAGTTTTTCGCGCGCCATGTCGACCAGTTCCGGCGTCGGCTGATTGGCGATCAACTTGCCGTGGTTGATGATCGCGATCCGGTCGCACAGATTCTCCGCTTCTTCGAGATAATGGGTCGTCAGCACAATGGTCACCCCCGCCTTGTTCAACTCGACGACATATTCCCAGAGTTGCTGCCTGAGATCGATATCGACGCCTGCGGTTGGCTCATCCAGCACCAGAATCGGCGGCGAATGGACCATGGCCTTTGCGACCAGCAGCCGGCGTTTCATCCCGCCCGACAATGTCCGTGCATAGGCATTGGCTTTATCTTCCAGATGGACCGCACGGAGCAGTTCCATCGTGCGACGGTTGGCTTTGCCAACGCCATAAAGGCCGGCCTGCACTTCCAGCGCCTCAAATGGTGTGAAGAAGGGATCGAAAATAATTTCCTGCGGCACGATCCCGATCGACGCTTTGGCGTTGCGCGGACTGTCATCGATATCAAATCCCCAGATGCTGGCGCTACCGCCGGTCTTGCGGACCATCCCGGACAGGATATTGATCAGCGTCGATTTGCCGGCGCCATTGGGGCCCAGAAGCCCGAAAATCGAGCCGCGTGGAACGTCAAAACTGACATCGTCGAGCGCCTGTTTGCCGTCGGCGTAGGTTTTCGAGAGATTCTGGATCGAGATGGCTGCATTTGTCATGCGCTTCGCATAAACATCTTGTTCGGGACAATCAAAGGCTTTGCTGCATTTGACTGGATCGAAGCTAATGACCGGTTAACCGTCAAACTAGGCAAAGATTTCTTATGTTCCTGCTACTTATGCTCATATGAAAAACAAGAGAAACCATGATCATTCACGAACGGCTTTGCTTTTGGCGGTACTGCTGCCCATTACACTATGCGCGGCCGGTCCGGTTGCGGCGGCGTCAAAATCAGCCCAGGCCCGGGTGACGATAAGCCAGCCGGTAACGATGACCAAAAGGGCCGATCTCCTGTTTGGCGATTTCGCGACCGGAACCACCGACAGCGTGTTTCGCATCAACCCGCGTTCGGGTCTGCTTAGCCAGCAAAACGGGGATGCGTTGTCCCTGGGCGGGACGCAAACGCTGGCCTCGATTGAAGTGACCGGCACCGCATTGATGCGTGTGCAGATTTCGGCCGGGATGCAAAGCCTGTTGATCCGGCGAACAAGCGGCCCGCAGACGATGCGGATAGACCGATTCCGCTTCGACCGCCGCCTGAAAAGTCTGAATGCGGCTGGTGAACAGACCTTCAGTATCGGCGGGCAATTGCGAATAGGCGCGAACCAGCGGGCAGGCACCTATCGCGGTTCGTTCGACGTATCGATCGATTATTTCTAGATATTCCGGTGAATTTACTGCGATGTTGCGCCAAAGGTAAACCGCCGGTTAACCACGATACTCAACAATATATATGCCCTTGGCCGCTATAGCTTTGCGCTTGAAATACAGAAATATTTTGAAGCAACCCAAGGGGTTCGGGCTATCGTTCGCGGCATTGCTGCCGCTCGGCGTGTCGATACTTGTTCCACTCGAGACCGCCCAAGCTGCCTCCGGCAGCGGTCAAACGCAAACCAATATCAACCGGGGCGTCACCATCATCAAGAATGCGGATCTGCATTTTGGGGATTTTATCGCCGGGACGACGCAAAGCCGGTTCAGCCTGAACGCGGACAATGGTGCCATTTTGCCGCTAAATGGCAATGCCGTATCCTTGGGAGGAACACGGACAGCTGCATCTTTCACCGCTTTCGGCGCTCCGCTTGAAACGGTGCGGATAACCGTCAGCCAGAACCAGATCGATCTAACCCGCGTCAATGGTTCGGAAAAGATGCGGGTCGATCAATTCCGCTTTGACGGCGGTAATGGGACGCGCAACCGGATGCTCGATGCCAGCGGCTCGGTCACCTACAGACTCGGGGGAAGGCTTACCATCAATCCCAATCAGGTCAGTGGGGCCTATGTGGGAAGTTTTAATATTAGCATTGATTATCAATGATCTCTCATTCGGCCGTATTGCGTTACCATGAAATTAACCATGCGGGTCAATGCTAAATTACAACAATCCATCTAGGACATTTTCGTGATGACCAGAGACCTTTTCTTCCCGCGCCTGATCGGCGGCCTGTTGCTAGCGCTCGCCTTGCTGACAAGCGCGCCGGCGGTCTTTGCGCAATCCGGAACGGGCGAGACAGATGCCGTCGTGGTCAGTCCGCTTTCGCTTGTCTCCGTCGAGGATCTCAATTTTGGCAATCTGATCCCCGGCAGCGCTGGCGGGACGGCGGTTGTCAGCACGGCGGGCTCCCGCTCCGTGACCGGATCGGTCGTTGCGGCAGGAGGCACGGTCAGCAACGCCGAGTTTCGGGGCTATGGCACCCGTAACCGCTTTGTCTATATCAGCACCTCATCGAATAGTTACGCCCTGAACCGTGTGGGCGGCGGGGCCAATATGACCATGCGGTCGCTGACTCTGCAGGCCGATAATCTCACGCCCTTGTTCTTTCCCGGCCTCTTCCGCATCTCTTCCACCGACGTGATCATATTGCGGGTCGGTGCCACTCTGGACGTGGGCGCCAACCAGCAGGCCGGCGTTTATGAAGCAAGTTTTCCGATCACGATGAACTATTACTGATATTTGCAGGATTGCGCGGCACCTGATCCATTGCTAATCGCATTGGTATGATCGACGCCCCGGAAATTGTCAGAACTGCCCGAAAACGCAATGCCTGCGATGGTGCCACCGATATCCCGGGTGGCGCGGCCCTTGGCCATCCCCGTATATGGCTCGAGATTGACGAAAAAGGCTATGTCGACTGCGGCTATTGCGATCGGCGATTCGTGTTGGCCGGTGGTCCCGCTGACCTTGCGCCTGTAAAAACGGAAGAATAATCCGACATAGGGGGTGCAAGGCCCCCGATATATTTCTATATGGACAGGATGATTGAAAATCCTGATCCCCGCTCGTTTCTCTATCGCCCCGATGGCCTCGACCCGGAACGCGCCAAAGCACTGGTCGCCAGCAGCCTCTCCGATTGCGACGATGGCGAACTCTATCTGCAATATAGCGCGGTGGAGAGTTTCGGCTTTGACGATGGCCGTCTGAAAACCGCCGATTACAGCACCGACAGCGGTTTTGGCCTGCGCGGTGTGTCGGGCGAGATGACTGGCTTTTCCCACAGCAATGAAATCAGCGAGGCGGCAATTCGCCGCGCCGCCCAGACCCTGCAACTACTCGATCCGGCCATGGGCGAAAAAGCGCCGCCACCGCGTGGCAACAACCGGCATCTCTATGGCGAGGCCAATCCGCTCGAAGCGATTCCTTTCGCCAGAAAGGTCGCTCTCTGCCAGCAGATCGATGCCGCCGCTCGGGCACGCGACCCCCGCGTATCGCAGGTTTCTGTAGGGCTTTCCGGCAGCTGGAGCGTTGTCGAAGTCGTCCGTCCCGATGGTTTTGTCGCGACCGATGTGCGGCCTCTGGTGCGACTGAACGTATCGATCGTCGCCGAACAAAATGGCCGCCGCGAAAGCGGCAGCTTCGGCATGGGCGGCCGCTATCTCTATGACGATCTGTTCGCAGAGGTGCGCTGGAACCGGGCGATTGATGAAGCCCTGGCGCAGGCGCTGGTCAATCTGGAAAGCGTGGATGCGCCGGCCGGCGAACAGACCGTCCTGCTCGGCCCTGGCTGGCCCGGCATCATCTTGCACGAGGCGATCGGCCATGGCCTGGAAGGCGATTTCAACCGCAAGGGCACCAGTGCCTTTTCTGGCAAGATCGGTCAGCGCGTGGCGGCTCCCGGCGTGACCGTCGTTGACGACGGTTCGATCCGCGAACGGCGCGGCTCGCTGAGCATCGATGATGAAGGCACGCCGACTCAGGAAAATGTCCTGATCGAGGACGGAATATTGAAATGCTATATGCAGGACCGGCTGAACGCGCGGCTGATGGGCGTGCCGGCAACCGGCAACGGGCGACGCGAAAGCTACGCCCATGCCCCGATGCCGCGGATGACCAACACCTTCATGCGCGGCGGCCAGGACGATCCGGCCGAACTGATGAGCCGGGTCAAGAACGGAATCTACGCCAAAAGCTTTGGCGGCGGCCAGGTCGACATCGTTTCGGGCAAGTTCGTCTTTTCCTGCACCGAGGCCTACAGAATCGAAAATGGCAAGCTCGGCGCTCCGATCAAGGGCGCAACCCTGATCGGCGACGGTCCGACGGTGCTGACCAAGGTGACCGGGATCGGCAATGACATGGCGCTCGATGAAGGCATCGGCATGTGCGGCAAGGGCGGGCAATCCGTCCCGGCCGGCGTTGGCCAGCCGACGCTGCTGGTCGACAAGCTGACCGTCGGCGGGACGGCTTGAGCGAGCCTGAAGCGATCGCAGATAAATCTCGCGGCATTTTCGCGCGTATTGGCCTGTCTCTGTTAAGTCTCTTGGTTCCAGGATTAGGCCTGATTCGTGCAGGAAGCCTGGCACTTGGGATAAAATTTGCTGCGCTCCATTTAACTTTTTTGTTTCTACTGGTCGGTTATTTTGCTTTCGGCCCCACGTTGACCATTGGATCATGGGCCATCGTTTTGATCATCGGTCTAGCTGTTGTGCTGATTTGCCAACTAGGATCATCAATCATCACTTTTTTGAGAAGTCGACATTATGTTTCTGAGCGCCAGTGGTGGAGTAGATGGTATATCATCGTCGCCGGTGTTTTGGTTTGGTTCGGAATCCAAGAGGTTGCTGCGTCGAATATGCGTGCCCACTATCGAAATTTCTATGTGCCAGCGGAGTCAATGCGGCCAACTCTAGATATTAATGATCGATTTCTTGCCAAAATGTCTGATTTTGGCGAACTCCGCAGGGGCGATATTCTGATCGTCAAAAACGAGGGTTCCGAATATGTAAAACGATTGATCGGATTACCGGGAGATAATTTGGAGTTAAAGGCAGGCAAGGTCCTGATCAATGGCTCCGTGGCCAAATATGAAGAAACGAGCATTCTGCCTGCAGAAGATATCTGTGACGTCGCCGGAAGCGATTCAGTGGAAATCATGCAGGAAACGCTGCCGGGAACCAAAACGTCACATCTTGTGGTAGATTGTGGTGCTAATTATTTGGATGATGTGGGGCCAATTCAACTTGGTGACGATCAATATTATTTCTTGGGAGACAACAGAGACCTGTCGGCTGACAGTCGTGTAGAAGGTCCTTTGGGATTGGGTGTTGTTTCTCGTGATCGCATCGTCGGCTATACGCTTTTCGTTTACTGGAGCGATGACCGAAAGCGAATTGGCATAGAAATCAATTGAAGATAACAAAGGTCACCGAAACTGCCATATTTTTGAAGGATCAGTCATACCCAAAAAATGTCTGGATCATTGGTTAGTTAGTCATATGGTTGTTCCGATAAAACAGACTTGGCGGGCCCTGAAAGTCTGGCCAGCAGCCGGTCGCTGGAAAGCCATCGCGGCCCTCGCGCTGCCGACCATGGCAATCATCGCCCTGGCCGGATATCTCGGTGGCTGGCTCTATCTTGATCCCGTCACCGACCTCCCCTCCGCCCTTATCGCTGCCCTGATCCTGTTTTTCGTGCCCGCGCTGGCCGAAGAGCTGGTCTTTCGCGGTGTTCTGCTGTCCTGGTTCGCTCGCTTTTCCCAGCGTCTCGGCAACTGGCTCTCGATTCTCCTGTTCGTGCTCTGGCACCCGGTGCAGGCGCTGGCCTTTGGTCCGCCCTGGGCGGCCATTTTCCTGCAACCGTCATTTCTGTTTGCCACGTTCATCCTGGCCATAGTATTGACCCATATCCGGATTGCTTCGCAGTCCCTGTGGCCGGTGATATTGATCCACTGGTTGCTGGTCGTGCTCTGGAAGCTGCTGTTTGGCGGACCATTTTACTGAGAGGGTGAAATATGGAATTTTTTGATGCATTGAACGATGACCATGTCGCCTTCATCGCCAGGCAGCCGATGTTCTTTGTCGCCACCGCAGCATCGGACGGCCGGATCAATCTCTCGCCCAAGGGCTATGACGCCTTCCGCGTGCTCGGCGCCAAGCGGGTCGCCTATCTCGATCTCGGCGGCTCCGGCAACGAGACTCACGCCCATCTGGTCGCCGATGGCCGGGTCACCATCATGTTCAACAATTTCGCCAATCCGGCGCTGATCATGCGGCTCTACGGCACCGGCAAGCCGGTCTTGCCCCAGGATGCCGACTGGGACGAGCTGGCTTCATCTTTCGACATCTTGCCCGGCACGCGCCAGATTTTCGATATTGCGGTCGACAATGTGCAGACCAGCTGCGGCTGGGGTGTGCCGCGGATGGAAATGAAAGCAGACCGCGAGACGCTGGTCAAATATCACCGCCAGGCCGATCCGGATGCCTGGATGAAGAAAACCGCTGACCGGGTGAAAAGCATCGATGGTCTGCGAACGCGTGCGACGGATCGCTATTTTGGCGGATAAGCACTCATGAGCTTGGTGGAACTGTCCCGGCATATGCACGGCGTCGAAGCCGAGATCATCCGCGGGCGGCTGCAAGCGGCCGGGATCGGTGCGGTCTGTTTCGACAGCGGCGTGAATATTGTTGAAGGCGCCGGCATCGCGCTGCCCGCCCGGGTGATGGTGCTGGCCGAGGATCTGGCCGAAGCCAGAGCCATATTGGCGGAAGATGTATCGCTATGACCGGCGTGGGAAAAATATCCCTCGCTCTGGGCGGCGGCGCCGGTCTCGGCTGGACCCATATCGGCGTGCTCCGCGCGATCGACGATTCACCGCTGGAAATCGCTGCCATCGCCGGCACCTCGATGGGCGCGATTGCCGGAGCGAGCTATGCCGCCGGCAAGCTCGATTATCTGGAAGACATGGCCCGCAACGTCAATTTCCGCAACATGCTGCGCTTCATGGATCCCCATTTCAAGCGCGGTGCGATGATGGGCGCGCGCGCGATCGAACGGGAGCTGCACACCGAACTCGGCCATCTCAACTTTGACGATCTGCCGATCCCGGTCGCGGCGGTTGCCGCCGACCTGCGCACCGGCGACACGATCGTGATGAAATCCGGCCAGCTGGTCCCGGCGATCCGCGCCTCCATGTCGCTGCCCGGTATCTTCAAGCCGGTCCAGCATGAAGGCCGTCTGCTGGTCGATGGCGGTGCTGCCTTGCCGGTTCCGGTGTCCCCGGCCCGCGAACTCGCACCCGAGGCCTTGTGCCTGTCGGTCAACCTGCAGGATGATTTCATCAACCGCGCGATCGCGGCCGGCATCGCGAACAACGACGGCGGCAAGGAACCCAACAGCCTGGCCATTGTGAAAGCCTCGGTCGGCCTCTCCCTGCGCAATCTCGGCCGCTATTCGCTGGCGCTCGACCCGCCCGATTTCGCGATGTCCCCGCCGGTCGGCCATATCGACATCCAGAATTTCACCCGCGCCGAGGAACTGATCGCCATCGGGCGGCGGGAAACCGAAAAGGTGATACCGCAGATCTTGGAGCGATTGGCGGAGCGCGCTGCCTAAATTTTGGCAATTGTATACTTGACAAAGCAGCCCCATTGCTGCATTACAATCATATGGAAAACGCAATCGACATCTTCGCCCCTCGCTTCAGCAATGAAGACGCTGCCCGTGAGCATCTTGAGGCCCTTCACTGGTCAGACGGTCCTGTCTGCCCTCACTGTGGTTCATTCAATGCGAAACGGCTGCCACCGCAGAAGCGTAAGCCTACAAAGGCGCATCCCGGCGGATCTGTCCGTAAGGGCGTTGTCCAGTGCAATGACTGTCGCCAGCAATATACCGTGACTGTCGGCACTGTCTTTGAACGCTCAAAAGTGCCTTTAAATAAATGGTTGCTGGTCAATCATCTGCTGTGCTCGTCCAAGAAAGGAATGAGCGCCCACCAGATTGCCCGTATGATCGGCGTAACCTACAAAACAGCGTGGTTCATGATGCACCGCATCCGTGAAGCCATGAAAGACACTGACCAAGGCCCTATGGGCGGCTACGGCAAGACCGTGGAAGCCGATGAGACCTATATTGGCGGCAAACTCAAAAACCGTCATGCAAGCAAGCGTGACGGAAAGAAGAAAAGCCCTTTCAGCGGCAAACAACCTGTTGTTTCCCTAGTTGAACGCGGCGGCAAGGTTCGTAGCTTTCACGTTGCCAAAGTGACTGGCCCTCTATTGCGCCAAGTTCTCGTTACCAATGCCCACCGTGGTAGCTGGCTGATGACTGACGATAACAATGGCTACAAAGCAGTCGGTAAAGAGTATGTCGGTCACGGCGTAGTCAAGCACAGCCTTGGCGAATATGGCCGCGCTGGTGTCTTTCACACCAATACGATTGAAGGCTTCTTTTCCATCTTCAAGCGCGGCATCATCGGTGTTTATCACCATGTCAGCGAAGCGCATCTGAAGCGCTATGCTGTCGAGTTCGACTTCCGCTATAACACCCGTAAGTTAACCGACTTTGAACGCTCCACAGAAGCCCTTCTGGGTGCTCGTGGAAAGCGCCTGACCTATCGGCGGCCTGTTAGAGCGACAGCCTAAATATACGCTTACAGCGCCCCGGATCGGGGAAAAGCGCAAGCGATATTATCGCTGAATCACCCACCAAGAACAAACCAAGCACAGACTCGACTTTTTGGAAAGTATGTGCTATGGAAAATGAGTCGGGGGGCATCACACAGACACCCCCCGATTCGAGTTTGGCATTTAACCCTAGACAGGCCGCCAAACCCAAAGCGTTTGGAAACGTGGTGTTTCCGATTTGACAATTCTGTATGCCACATTTTCAGCCGTTTTGCAAGGCCTGTCCGTAACAACAGGACTATCTAAATGGCTTATAATCTTTTCATCGCATACGACCTGAACGAACCGGGACAAAAATATGAGGCGGTCAGGGACGCCATCAAAAAACTCGGCCAGTGGCACCAGTTCCAATATTCATTATTCTACGTGAATACCATCTACAGTCCCAATGAGGCCTACGCCGCTATTCAACGGCTTATAGACGCTAATGACAGCCTTGTGGTCATCGACGCCAAGGGCGGCATTGTCTCCACCGGAGACAAGCCGCTTATCGCCGCCATCAATCAGATATGGTTTGCCCCATAACGCAAACTTTGATGAATTGCCGTCACCGATGATCGGGCCGACCTTTTTGGGCTTTGTCATCGGTGACATCCTTTTTTGGCTTATGAGGCTTGGGCGGCGTTTTCAGCATCCGCTTTAGAACCTCATCTTCTTTTTTTTGATCGGTATCTGCCATGAATGATCCTCTACTAGGTCCTCGTATCAAATTAGACCGAGCAAATCACCATCTCATCGAACTTGAACGCACCGAGCGGGAGTTTTTCGATACGAACCTGTGCAGGATCGTTATCGATCCTGATCCGCAAACCGGACACAAACTCGCGAAAGTCGTTCTCGATGCGCGTCCGCCAGAAATCATGCACGTTCTCGCCGGAGAACTTATCTACCAGCTTCGATCCGCCCTCGATCAGACTGCCGTCGCCTTCGCGAGATTGAGCGCCGCTAAGATTAACCCCAAAAAGGTTTACTTCCCTACCGGAGATAGTTGGAAAGATTTCAGAAGCAAATGCGGAACTTTCGACAAACATGGAAACCGAGTTGGTTTTCTCTGCTACTTCGATGGCAATTTGCGAAAAGCCATCCTTCGAACAAAGCCTTACAGTGGAGGGAACGAGACTCTCCGGTCCGTCTTTCTCATGTCGAACATCGACAAACATATGGAATTGATCGCCATCGGAACTACCGGCGGCATTTCGCTCTTCGACGACTTCACTATTGAAAATGCCCATACCGGCCTCATTGTTTCCGGGCCTGGTGACCTTAATGATGGCGTAGTGTTTTCGGACCTTGGTGAGCGCGGAACCATCACGCCAAATCGCCCCGATTCGAAAATAGAGGCGTCCGGCCAAATAACGCTTGGCGATGTCGGCCCATCCCTCTGCGGCAAACCGTTGGTGCCCTTCCTCCGCTCTATGATCGAAGAAGTCGGGCGTTCTCACACGAGCTTTGAGGACATACTCGTCGCAAGAGGCGACATGCCCCCGAGAACTATGTTTCTCGACAAAATCGCCTTCTAGTCCAAAATTATACACCAGCCTGTCACGCGCAACAGTCATGCGAATCATTCCCTGCTTTGTCAAGTATACTAATGCCTAAATTTTGTGCATTCGTGCTGCAATGCACAAAATTTACTCTTTGTTAAGACGCCGGATTTCCTGAAAACCCATTGAATCCAAAGCCTTCCGATTCTGGCACGGGGCTTGCGAGGCCTTCCCCGGCAATAACAATAGGGGGCGTAATGAAATTTATCATAGCCATAATCAAACCGTTCAAGCTTGACGATGTTCGTGAAGCGCTGACCGGCGTCGGCGTGTCCGGCATGACCGTAACCGAAGTCAAAGGTTTCGGTCGGCAAAAGGGCCAGACGGAAGTCTATCGCGGTGCGGAATATACCACGAACATGGTGCCGAAGCTGAAGATCGAGGTGGCGTGCAGCAGCGAAGTCGCGGCCCAGGCGGTCGAGGCGATCCAGACCGCCGCGGGCACGGAATCGATTGGTGACGGCAAGATTTTCACTCTCGGGCTCGAGAATGCCGTCCGCATCCGCACCGGTGAAACCGGCGACACAGCAATATAATCGGGGAAGCATGACAATGAGAAAATTTTTGACGATTTCTGCGGGACTTGCGGTCATGGCGGCCGCTGCTCCCGCGCTAGCGCAGGAAGTGGCTGAAGTGGCCGACCCTAGCGCCAACACCGCCTATATTTTAAACACTCTGCTGTTCCTGATCGGTGGCTTCCTTGTCATGTGGATGGCCGCAGGTTTTGCGATGCTCGAAGCCGGCTTGGTGCGTTCCAAGAACGTGTCGATGCAATGTCTGAAAAACATTGGCCTCTATTCGATCGCCGGCATCATGTTCTGGGTGATCGGTTACTCGATCGCCTATCCGGGATTTGAAGGCGGCTATTTCGGCATCGCCGACTTCCCATATGCCATGCAAGGCGTAGGCGAAGCAGACGTCGAAACCGGCTATTCGGTCGCCTCTGACTGGTTCTTCCAGATGGTCTTTTGTGCGACAACGGCATCGATTGTCTCCGGCACCGTGGCGGAACGCGTGAAGGTCATTCCCTTCTTCATTTTTGTGTTCGTGCTGACCGGATTCATCTATCCCGTCGTCGTGAGCTGGGAATGGGGCGCGGGCTGGCTCGATGCGATGGGCTTCAGTGATTTCGCCGGTTCCACGCTGGTTCACTCGACGGGTGGCTGGGCTGCACTGGCCGGAGCCTTGATTGTCGGGCCCCGTCTCGGACGCTATGTCGGCGGCAAGATTACCGTGATGCCAGGTTCGAGCATTCCGCTCGCGACCTTGGGTACGTTCATCCTGTGGCTCGGCTGGTTTGGTTTCAACGGCGCATCGCAGCTGGCGATGGGTACGATCTCTGATATCAGCGACGTTTCCAGAATCTTCGTCAATACCAACATGGCCGCTGCGGCAGGGGTCGTGGTCGCGATCATCCTGACCCAGGTCCTGTACAAGAAAATCGACGTGACATTGGCGCTCAATGGCGCGTTGGCCGGCCTTGTTTCGATCACGGCAGAGCCGCTGACACCGTCCGTGTCCCAAGCTCTCCTGATCGGCGGAATCGGTGGTGCCATTGTGGTCTTCGCCGTACCACTGCTTGACAAGCTGAAGATTGATGATGTCGTTGGTGCGATACCGGTTCATCTTCTCGCCGGTATCTGGGGTACGCTGATCGTTCCATTCTCCAACACCGAAGTGCCGTTCCTTGCACAATTGACCGGTGTTGTTGCGGTCGGCGTGTTCGTGATGCTGACCAGCTCGATCATCTGGTATGCTATTAAATTCACCATTGGTGTCCGTCCTACCGAAGAGCAGGAAACGCTCGGAATGGACATCTCCGAAGTGGGCGTCGAAGCCTATCCGGAGTTTGCCAAAGGTTAACCAGTTTGGCGCCGGCCTTCTCCTCCCAAATCCCGGTCGGCGCCTCACCTTGTTCCTCCTGCGAACAAACAACTCATGGCCGGTGATGTGAAAACATCCCGGCCATTTTTTTGTCGGCCAGCGCTGGCGGGCCGGGCGAGGCCGGTCTCGCCTAGCCCAGATCCACCCGGATGAATTCCGCCGCCCGCTCGCCAATCATGATGCTCGGGGCATTGGTGTTGCCGCTGATGATTTCCGGCATGATCGACGCATCGGCAATATAGAGCCCGTCCAGCCCGCGGAATTTCAGGCGCGGATCGACCACCGCCTCATCATCTGCACCCATCCGGCAGGTGCCGACCGGGTGATAGACGGTATCGGCGCGATCGCGGATCAGCGAGTCCAGAGCAGCATCATCATCCATGTCAATCGGATGCCGGTCGGTCGGCGAGAATTCGGTCAGCGGCGGCGTTTCCAGAATTCGCTTCATGTGACGGACCCCCTTGCGCAGGGTGGCGATATCCCGCTCGTCATCGAGGAAATTCGGGTCGATGGCAGGCGGCGCCACCGGATCGTCGCTGTGCAGACGGACACTGCCTTTGCTATGCGGCCGCAATACGCAGGCGTGGCAGCTGAAGCCATGACCCTTGACCGCCTCGCGGCCGTGATCTTCCAGCATCGCCGGCACGAAATGATATTGGATGTCCGGCGCCGGAACCTCCGGACCACTGCTCCAGAATCCGCCTGCTTCGGCATAAGGTGTGGTCATGATTCCGGTCCGCTTGATCCGGTGTTGAAGGATAGCCTTCGCCATCCGCCATGTACCGGCAAGCGAATCGCCGATCAGCTCATTTGACTGGGTCTGATAGCCGGAGACAAAATCGATATGGTCCTTCAGATTTTCGCCGACTTGCGCCTTGTCGAGAATCACATCGACACCCTTGTCCTTGAGATGCGCTGCCGGTCCGATGCCCGACAGCTGCAGGATATGCGGTGTTCCGAATGCACCGGCCGACAGCACCACGGCACCGCGCACCGAAATGGTTTCGCGGCCAAGCCCGCGCTTGATCTGCACACCGGTGACCCGGCCGTCCTTGATGATCAGTTTCTCGACCAGGGATTTGGTCCTGATCGTCAGATTGGCACGACCACGGGCCGGCTCGACATAGGCGCGCGCCGCTGACCAGCGTTCGCCGCCCTTCTGGGTCACCTGATAGATGCCCATGCCTTCCTGCTTCTCGCCATTGAAATCGTCGAGGATCGGCAGCTGCAGATTGCGCGCCGCTTCGACGAAGGCCAGGCTTCCGGGATTGGGCCATTTCTGGTCGGAGACGGATAGCGGTCCGTCGCCGCCATGATAGGCATCGCCGCCGCGCTCATTGCCTTCCGATTTCTTGAAATAGGGCAGGACGTCATCATAGGACCAGCCGGCGCAGCCCATCGCCGCCCAATTATCATAATCCCATCTGTTGCCGCGAATATAGACCATCGCGTTGATCGCGCTCGATCCGCCGAGCCCGCGTCCGCGCGGCTGATAGCCGGTGCGGCCATTGAGACCCTTTTGCGGCACCGTATCGAATTTCCAGTTGGCGTTTTTCAGCAGGAACGGCATCATGCCCGGTGTCTTGACCAGAAAATTATTATTGCGACCGCCCGCCTCGATCAGGCAGACCGTGCGCTTGCCGTCCTCGCTCAGCCGTCCCGCGACCGCACTGCCAGCCGAGCCACCGCCGATGACGATGATATCAAATTCTGCCATATTATATCTCTCTCCATATTCGCGCTTCGCGCATTATTTTTGGGTTAGCCATGCCGGATTTCTCCAACCGTGCCCGTGCAACAAAATCGACCTTGCCCGGCCCTCTATCTCGCTGTCCTTGTTTTTGGGGAAATGCACGTCACGGAAATCCGGCGCTCGTCCGCAGTCAAAGGCCTTCCTTCCAGCGTTGCTTGATCGTCTCGCTGCTCTCGCGGCTGCCGTCGTGGCTCCACCCGGGCGGCCTGACGAGATAGTTCCACTTGTGCCGCCACGGCGCGCTCCACAGATCCCTGGCAATGCCCACCCACTCGTGAAAGGCAGCCCAGAGCAGGTTGTAACTCTCCAGATTCTTGATGATGCCATAGCGGATATCCTCTTCATCCGTTTCCGGTTCATAGGTTCCGAACCACCTGTCCCAGACGATGAAGACCCCGGCATAATTGCGGTCGAGATAGCGCGGGTTGGTGGCATGGTGGACGCGGTGGTGCGACGGCGTGTTCATCACCGCCTCGAACCATCTGGGCATCCGGTCGATCGCCTCGGTATGGATCCAATATTGATAGACCAGATTGAGACCGGCGAGGAAGAAGATCAGCGCTGGCGGAAAGCCGATGAAAAACAGCGGCATGCGGAACAGGAAGCCGAGGGCAAAAAAGCCGGTCCAGGTCTGCCTGAGCGCGGTCGTCAGATTATAATGCTGGCTGCTATGATGGATGACATGCGCGGCCCAGAACCATCGGACCCGGTGCGCGGTGCGGTGAAACCAGTAATAGGCCAGATCATCGAGGATGAAGGCCAGCGGCACCAGCCACAGCGCGTTGGCCCAGCTGATCTCGAAATCGAACAGCCGATATTCATAGATCCACAGGCTGAGCGCCAATACGGCTCCGCCGGTCAGGATGCCCGCGACCACGCTGCCGGTTCCCAGCGCCAGCGATGTCAGCGCGTCTCTGGTCTCATAGCGTATCTTCTTGTTCTTGCGGCTCCACAGCCATTCCATGGCCACGGTGATGATGAACAACGGGACCGCCCAGTCGGTCGGGGATGGCAGACTTTCCATGACCGACTCTACTTACACGAATGTTAGTGGCTGTCTAGATAGGCTGATCAGTTCCCCGCAGCGAGCGCATCCACCATCGCCCGGACCGGCGTGATGTCATAGCCGGCATTGCCGGCCAGCCGGGCAATCTCGTCCGGTGCGACGCCCTGTTTCGCCTGCGCCAGCGACCAGAGCAGGGTCGAACGCGTGCCGGAGCGGCAATAGGCAAGAATCTTGTCATCATCCGCGAGCGCCGCGATCATCGCATCGACCTGCGGCCCGGAAAAGCCGCTGTGGGTTATCGGAATCGCGATATATTTCAGGCCAGCCGCGCGCGCTGCCGCTTCGATATCTGCGCTCTGCGGTGCCGACGGGTCTTCCCCGTCAGGGCGGTTGTTGACGATCAATGTGACGCCATCCGCTTTCGCCGCGGCGATATCCTCCAGGTCTATCTGGGGGGAAACGCTGATCGTGTCGTTGATTTTCCGGAACATGCTCTGGATCTCCTCTGTCGGAATGTCTGTATCGCTGGCGGTCGCAGCACTGCAGCCGATCAACGCAATGGGCAATAGGATGAATGAATAGTTCATATATGCTCTGCTTCGGTCACTTCGCGGATCACCGCCAGAAAGGCCTCCCCATGTTTCTCCAGCTTCGCCGCGCCGACGCCGGGAAGTTCGCCAAGCGCCGAGAGGCTGGTGGGTTTCAGGCCGGTCATATCACGGAGCACGCTGTCGTGGAAGATTACATAAGGCGGGACGCCCAGCGCCTTGGCCAGTTCCATGCGTTTCGCGCGCAACGCCTCGAACAGGGGATCGCCAAAGGGATTGGGGGACGCATTGCCGCCCCGCCGTTTGCGTGAGGCCCGCTTCGGCGGTTCGACGATGGCGATTTCCTGTTCGCCCTTGAGGATCTTGCGCGCTTCGGGACCGAACATCAGGCCGCCATGATCGGTATTGCGCAGGGCATCGCGAAGCAACAGCGACCGGGATACCTGTTTGATCAGCGGCGCTTCCTCCTCCCCGACAATGTCGAAGACTGAAAGCTTGTCATGTCCTCGCGACAGGATTTTTTCCTCCTGCCGTCCGGTCAGCACCGCTTCGAGATGGGTGACGCCGAAACTTTGCCCGGTGCGATAGACGGCGGACAGAAATTTGCGCGCCAGTTCGGTGACATTGCGGGTAATCGGAGCGTTCAGGCAATTGTCGCAATTGCCGCATGAATCTGGCGGATTTTCTCCGAAATGCCGGAGCAGCACCGCGCGGCGGCACCCTGCGGTTTCGACCAGACCGCCCAATGCGGCTAGCCTGGTCCGTTCGCTGTCGAGCCGGCTCTGGTCGACCTCGCTCAGCCGTTGCCGCGCCTTGGCGAAATCTTCCGCGCCCCAGAACATATGCGCCTCGGCCGGGTCGCCATCGCGGCCGGCGCGGCCGGTTTCCTGATAATAAGCTTCGATCGACTTCGGTAGCCCGGCATGGGCGACAAAGCGCACGTCCGGCTTGTCGATGCCCATGCCGAAGGCGATGGTAGCGACCATCACCATATCCTCGGATGCCACGAAATCATGCTGGTTCTGCTGGCGAATTTCCGGCGGCAGGCCGGCGTGATAGGCGCGGGCGCTGCGGCCGGTGCTGGCGATCTGGCTGGCCATTTTCTCCGTCGCAGCCCGTGTCTGGGCATAGATTATGCCCGGTCCCGCGGTTCGATCGACGAGATCGCCGATCTGTCGCGTCAGGCCCACGCGGGGGCTGATGCTGTAGCGGATATTGGGACGGTCAAAGCCGGCGAGGATCAGGCCATCTGCTTCGATCCCCAGCTGCAGCAAAATATCGTCGCGGGTATGGGCATCGGCGGTGGCGGTCAGCGCCAGCCTCGGCACGGCAGCGAAATGGTCGAGCAGCGGGCGGAGCAGGCGGTAATTGGGCCGGAAATCATGACCCCATTCGGACACGCAATGGGCTTCATCAATGGCAAAGAGCGCAATATCGGTCTGCTCGAGCAACTCCCGGAAATGGGACTGGGACGCGCGTTCCGGCGCAGCGTAGAGCAGGTCCAGTTCGCCCGCCTTCAGCCGC
>NZ_JBGTDD010000068.1:0-6317 GCF_041748495.1 Parasphingorhabdus sp. | reverse complement strand
ACGCTGCTATGGGTCGATCAATTGGCGCGGCGCTTCACGAAAATCGCTGCCGCGAAAGCAACAGCGGAATCGACAAGATAATGTTCAAGCAACTCAGCTTACTCGACCAGAATCAGGTCAACGAACTGAAAAACATTGCCGACAAGGCGCAATTTGTTGACGGCAAGATCAGCAATCCGCACAGCAAGGTGAAGAATAATCTGCAATTGCACGATGTCGAAGGCTATCAGAAATCGTCAAAGATCCTACATGACGCGTTGATGGGCAACCGAGAATTCGTCGACTTCGCTTTCCCAGAAAAAGTCGCACCGCCGCTGATCACCCGATACGAGCCGGGCATGAACTACGGGCTGCACGCCGACAGCGCGGTCATCCCGCTGCCCGAGGGCCCGCTCCGTTCGGACCTGAGCTGCACGATATTCCTCAGCGATGTGAACGACTGCAAGGGCGGTGCCCTGCATGTGACACAGGGCGAGGCGGGCATGCGGTTCAAGGGCCTGCCAGGCACCGCGATCGTCTATCCGTCCTCAACCCTGCACGAAGTCGAAGCGGTGACCGCTGGCGAACGCATGGTCGCCATCACCTTCATCCAGAGCAAGATCCCGGACGTCACCGAGCGCAATCTGCTTTACGAACTGAACGAAGTGGCGGCGCTTGAGGGGCTCAATATGGCGCACGACAATTATACCCGTTTGCAGGCGGTCCAGTATAATCTGATGCGCAAATGGATGCGCTGATCAGGTCGTTGATCAATAGCCCATCAGGCTCAACACTTCCTTGCGGCTGCGGGCATCATCCAGGAAACAGCCGAACAATCGGCTGGTGATCATTGCCACGCCGGGTGTGCGGACGCCGCGAGCGGTCATGCAGCTGTGGTTGGCCTCGATCACCACCGCCACGCCGTGCGGCTTGAGATTGTCCCAGATACATTCGGCGACTTCGGCGGTCAGCCGTTCCTGTACCTGCAGTCGCCGGGCGAAGCCATGCAGCACGCGGGCCAGCTTGGAGATGCCGACGACCTTGTCGGTCGGCATATAGGCGATGCTCGCCTTGCCGATGATCGGTGCCATATGATGTTCGCAATGAGAGTGAAACGGGATGTCCTTGAGCAGCACCAGCTCGTCATAGCCGCCCACTTCCTCGAAGGTTCGCGCCAGATGCATGGCCGGGTTTTCGGCATAGCCTTCGCAATATTCCTTCCACGCCCGCGCCACCCGCTTCGGGGTGTCGATCAGCCCTTCGCGCTCGGGATCGTCTCCGGCCCAGCGCAGCAGCGTCCGCACCGCTTCCTGGACCTCGTCGGGTACCGGAAGTTTCAGGGATTCGCGCTCGGCGAGCGCATCGACAATGGAGTTGGAATAATCGGCCAAGGCAGGTCCTTCACTTCAGCAGGTGCAATGCCAACAAAATAGGCCAGCGGGGACCGATGCGCAAGTGCACCTTGGGACATGTCAGATGAAGAAGGAAAATGGTGCGCCCAGAGAGATTCGAACTCCCGACCCCTTGATTCGTAGTCAAGTACTCTATCCAGCTGAGCTATGGGCGCTAACCAGACGGTGCAGATAGGCGGGGATTAGTCCGCTGGCAACCCATTTCTGTCAATTTTCTACGACCAACAAGGCCTGCTCGGCTGCCATTGCCGCAGCATCATCGAGCGTTTCCCTCACCAGCGTATAGGTTATGGGAAAAGGGAAAGTTTTAACCCTCACATTCAGATTTCCATCGGGCCGAAGCGTCATTTCCGCCTTCCCATTGAGCGGCAAGTCATAGGCGGAAAACTGGCCCGCTTTGGTCCTGGTGAAATCTTTGAGGACAACCATGTCCGGTGTGATGGCGAAGATCAATGCGTGTACCCAGCCATCCAAAACGAAGGCCCGGCCTTTTTCAATCCGGATCCTCTTCTTGATCGAAGAAATTTTCCAGATTCCGTCAATCGGCAAGCTATCGCCCTGCTCGACCGCGTACCGGTCAGGCAAAATGGCTTTCATTAAACCGGTATTTTGCGCGGCGCCATTACCCTTTCCCCCTTTGCGGAGACTCGCCATATTCTCACTCGCCAGACGAGCAAATTTGCCGCCGGGGAATTGTTCCAGATAATTGGCAAATGCGGCGAGATTATTCGCACTGAGAGCACCCTGCCAAGCCAGGGCATCGAGTGCGGTTTCATCCAAAGCAAGCACTGGATTGGTTTCGGTGACCGTCGGCGTATCCGTCGCAGCGCCTTGCTCACCGCCAACCAGATAGATGGGCGTGCCGGTGATGCTGGCGCTGACAAAGGGTCGCTGGGTTCCACCGGTCGCCGTCAGCACATCATCGCGAACCGAACCGCCGAGCAATTGCACGGGCAGATTGGGCTGGGGCAGTCTTTTCGCCAGAGACTCCGCAAAAGGCGAGTTTTTGCCGTCCCCATCAGCGGCCGTCTGACCCGGGGCAGCGGCATAGATCACGAGAACATCATCCGCCTCAATACCTATCAGCCCGCGATTCACCGCACGCGTGCCTGATTTCCAGGATCGCGCGAACGGATTGTTGCGACAAGCATCCAGCACCACCATGCGTATCTGCGCGCCAGCCAATGATTCCATCACCCGGTCCAGCGCGATGGCTTCGTAGGGCAGATCAAAATCGTCATTCAGTGCAGCATCCGTCGGGATCAGCCAGTTCTTTCCCTGCCCTTCGATACCGTGCCCGGCATAATAGACCATCGCGACATCCGCGCCATTTGCCTTTTTCCGGAAATCGCGCAGCGCCAGCTGAAAGTCCGTGACCGCCAGATTTTGGACGATGGTGACATCATCAAAGCCTGCCTGATCCGCCGCAGCCGCGACCAGCTGCGCATCATTTGCCGGATTGGTCAATATGCTGGTATTTGCATAGTTGGCGTTGCCGATAATCAGGGCAACGCGCTTTGCTTCCGCCGTTCCCGTCAGCGTAAGAAATATGAAAACACATATCAGACAATATCGGAACATGGCCCACCCCCAGTTGCCCCAATTTGACAGACTGTGAAGCCATCCACAAGGTGGGCAGACGATATTTGGCGAAATGACCTATTTGCTAGTCAATGCCGCCTGGGCCGCGGCGAGCCGGGCGATCGGTACGCGATAGGGCGATGCACTGACATAATCGAGCCCGGTTTTCTCGCAGAAGGCGATCGAAGCCGGGTCGCCGCCATGCTCGCCGCAAATGCCCAGCTTGATGTCGGGGCGCGCCGCCCTGCCCCGCTCCGCGGCGATTTCGATCAGCTGGCCGACGCCCTCGATATCGAGGCTGACAAACGGATCGCGTGGAAAAATGCCCTTGTCGACATATTGGGTCAGGAAGCGGCCGGCATCGTCGCGCGAGACGCCGAGCGTGGTCTGGGTCAGGTCATTGGTGCCGAAGCTGAAAAACTCGCCATGCGCAGCGATCTCGCCGGCCATCAGCGCGGCGCGCGGCAGTTCGATCATCGTGCCAACGAGATATTCAATCTCCCGGCCTTTTTCGGCGAAGACTTCTTTCGCCATCCGGTCGACGACATCCTTCATCAGTTCCAGCTCGCGCGCGGTGGCGACGAGCGGTATCATGACTTCGGGTATCGGGGCTTCGCCGCTCTTTTCCGCCACTTCGCAGGCCGCCTCGAAGATCGCCCGCGCCTGCATTTCGTAGATTTCGGGATAAGTGACGCCAAGACGGCAGCCGCGATGGCCGAGCATCGGGTTGAACTCATGCAGTTCATTGGCCCGCTGTTTCAGCGTGTCCACGCCGACATCGGCGGCTTTCGCGACTTCCTCGAACTCCGACTGGTGATGCGGTAGGAATTCGTGCAACGGCGGATCGAGCAGGCGGATAGTCACTGGCAGGCCGACCATGACCTCGAATATCTGGCGGAAATCGTCGCGCTGTTCGGGCAGCAATTTGGCCAGGGCGGCGCGGCGGCCCTTTTCGTCTGGAGCCAGAATCATCTGGCGAACGGCAGTAATCCGGGCGGCATCGAAGAACATATGTTCGGTCCGGCACAGGCCGATGCCCTCGGCGCCGAAATCGCGGGCGACCTGGCAATCGAGCGGGGTTTCCGCATTGGTGCGGACGCCAAGACGGCGGACCTTGTCGGCCCAGACCATCAGTACGCCGAAATCGCCGACCAGTTCCGGCTGGATCGTGTCGACCCGGCCCGCCATCACCTGGCCATTGCTGCCATCGATGGTCAGCATGTCGCCTTCCTTCAGCTCGCGGTCGCCGACCTTCATGACCTTGGTTTCATTGTTGATCGAGATTGTGCCGGCACCGGAAACACAAGGTCTGCCCATGCCCCTGGCAACCACGGCGGCATGTGACGTCATGCCGCCACGCGCCGTCAAGATACCCTTGGCGGCATGCATGCCGTGGATATCCTCGGGCGAAGTTTCGGTCCGCACCAGGATGACGTCATCGCCCATTTCCGTGCGCCGTTCGGCGGTGTCACTGTCGAACACGATCAGGCCGCTGGCAGCGCCGGGAGAGGCCGGCAGGCCGGTGGTCAGGACATCGCGCACGGCATCGGGATCGAGCGTCGGGTGGAGCAGCTGGTCGAGCGCCATCGGATCGACGCGCATCACTGCCTCTTCCTCGGTGATCAGGCCGTCATGGGCCATGTCGACCGCGATTTTCAGCGCCGCCTTGGCGGTGCGCTTGCCCGAGCGGGTCTGCAGCATCCACAATTTGCCGCGCTCTACGGTGAATTCGATATCCTGCATGTCGCGATAATGGCGTTCGAGCAAATCGAAGACGGTGGTCAGCTCCTTGTAGGTCTCCGGCATCGCCTCTTCCATCGACAGCGGCTTGGCATTGGCCTCCTCGCGGGCGGCTTTGCTGAGATATTGCGGCGTGCGGATACCGGCGACGACATCCTCGCCCTGCGCGTTGATCAGCCATTCGCCATAATAAGCGCTGTCGCCGGTCGACGGATTGCGGGTGAAGGCAACGCCGGTGGCGCTGGTTTCGCCCATATTGCCGAACACCATCGCCTGGACATTGACCGCGGTGCCCCATTCGCCGGGAATATCGTTGAGACGGCGGTAGACCTTGGCCCGTTCCGCCTGCCAGCTGCCGAAGACGGCGCTGACGGCGCCCCAGAGCTGGTCATTCACATCCTGCGGGAACGGCTTGCCCCAGAGCTTCTCGACCAGGCCCTTATATTCCGCGACCAGGGCTTTCCAATGCTTCGACTCCATCTCAGTATCGGTGAAGAAGCCATTGTCTTCCTTGATTATTTCCAGTGCTTCTTCGAAGGCGTCATGATCGAGTTCGAGCACCACATCGCTGTACATCTGGATGAAGCGGCGGTAGCTGTCCCAGGCGAAGCGTTCGTCGCCGGAGGTTTTGGCCAGACCCTCGACCGTGTCGTCGTTCAAGCCGAGATTGAGCACCGTGTCCATCATCCCGGGCATCGAGGCGCGGGCACCGGAACGGACCGATACCAGCAGCGGATCGGCCGGATTGCCGAACGTCTTGCCGGTGACACCTTCGATATGGGCAATGCCCTGCGCCACTTCGGCGTCGAGACTGTCGGGATAGACGCGTCCATCGGCATAATATTTCGTGCACATCGCGGTGGAGATGGTGAATCCGGGTGGTACCGGCAGGTCGATATTGGCCATTTCAGCGAGATTGGCCCCCTTGCCGCCGAGCAGGTTGCGGGCCTCGGTCTTGTCAGACGGCGCGCCATCTGCGTCGATCCCACCACCGAAACGATATACATATTGGGTCATCATTATCTCCCTCTCCCCTTCAGGGGAGAGGGCCGGGGAGAGGGGGGAAGCCTCCGTGCCGGCCAATTCAGTTAAAATATGGAGAGACTTCCCCTCTCCCAACCCTCTCCCCTGAAGGGGAGAGGGCTATTTCCGATCACCAATTGCGCAAAAGCTCGCTGCTATTCTTTACAATCTTTACACAGTTATGAATCAAATCCCTGCTAGCCCTCGATCTGCGAGAAATCGGCCACCTGATGCACCGCATCGCGGAACCGCGCCAGCAGGGCGAGACGGGCTTCGCGCTTTGCGGGATCATCATCATTCACGGTCACATCCTCGAAAAACTGGTCAATCGGTCCGCGCAGCGCGGCGAGCGCGGTCATGGCGGCTTCAAAACGCTCTGCTTCGATCGCAGCGGTCACTTGCGGTTGCGTCGCGTCGAGCGCGTCGATCAGAGCCTTTTCGGCTTTTTCGGGCGTGTAGGAAAGAATATTGTTCCCCTGCGCAGGCAGGGGTCCATCACGGACCGTTGCGTCAGGATCAGAGGTCGGGAGATGGGCCCCTGCCTCCGCAGGGGCACTGGTGCCGCCCTCTTTCTTCAATATG
>NZ_JBGTDD010000067.1:0-7216 GCF_041748495.1 Parasphingorhabdus sp. | reverse complement strand
GACCTCGTCGATATAGGGGTCGATGCTGTTGATCTGGCGCGCGTTGGCGGTCAGATTCTGGTGGCTGCACATCGCTCCCTTAGGCGTGCCGGTGGTGCCGCCGGTATATTGCAGCAGCGCAATATCCTTATCCGGCCGGATATTGGGCGCCTTGTAATTTCCGTCATTGTCAATCAGGTCCGAGAAGGGCGTGATCCGGTCATCCTCGGGCTGCGGGCTGTTTTCCTTGCGTCGGAACAGGGAATAGAGGAGCGCCTTGCCCCCTGACAGCGCGCCAGCCACACTGCCGACCACCAGTCGTTCGAGACTCGATTCTTCGAGCACCTGATAGGCGGCGGGGAATAATGCGGTGGCAGAGAGCGTGCACAGGATTTGGGTGCCGCGGTCCTCGACCGGATGGTTCAGTTCATCGACCGTGTAGAGCGGCGAGAAGTTGACCACCGTCGCGCCGATTGCCATCGCGCCATAATAGGCGCTGACATAATGCGGGACATTGGGCAGGAACAGGCCGACGCGGTCGCCCTTGCCGATGCCGAGGTCCTGCAGCCCCTTGGCCACACGGACCACCCCGGAGGCCACTTCGCTATAGCTATATTTGCGTCCCATGAAGTCGAGCAGATTGGCATCGCCGCGCCGACCCGCCGAACGGAAGAACATTCCCGGCATCGACAGCGGCGGATAGAATTGGTCCCACTGGGTGGGATGATTATAGCGCGATTTCCAGATCGGGGGCTGGTCAGGATGTGTTTCAGTCATTGACAATTGTGTAAGTGAAGCGGTGTGAACTGACAATGAAAATTCCGCGATATTTGGTTCCCATTATTTTTACCGAGCGTATAGGGCGAAATCCCATGGCAGAAACCGATTCCACCCCTGCAACCAAGTCCTCGCTGGTCTTTGTCTTTCTGGTCGTGCTGATCGACATGCTCGGCTTTGGCATCATCATGCCGGTATTGCCGACCCTGATCACCGACATCACCGGCGGTTCGCTGTCCGGGGCGGCGGTCTATGCCGGATGGCTGGCCTTTGCCTATGCCGCGATGCAATTTGTCTTCGGTCCGATTGTCGGCAATCTCTCGGACCGGTTTGGCCGGCGGCCGGTGTTGCTGGGGGCGCTGGGCGGCTATGCCATCGCCTATATATTGATGGGTTTTGCGCCGACGCTGTTCTGGCTGTTCGTCGCACGGGTGATTGCCGGCATCATGGGCGCGAGTTTCAGCACCGCTTATGCCTATATCGCGGATATCACGCCGCCGGAAAAACGCGCACAGAATTTCGGGCTGATCGGCGCTGCCTTTGGCCTGGGCTTCATCTTCGGGCCGGCGCTCGGCGGAATATTGGGTGAATATGGCACCCGCCTGCCCTTTTTCGCCGCGGGCGGTCTGGCAGCGCTCAACCTGATGTTCGGTTTCTTCATGCTCAAGGAGAGTCTCCCCCCGGAGAAGAGACGCCGGTTTGACATGGCCCGGGCCAATGCTCTGGTGGCACTCAGGGGGCTTCATGGCCAGAACAAGATCGTTATCTGGTATGCCGCTGCACTCACCGTGTGGATGACCGCGCATGTGGTCTATCCGATCGTTTTTGCCTTTTACGCCATGGAAGCCTTTGGCTGGAGCGCGCTGACCGTCGGACTGGCGCTGGCCTGTGTCGGCATCGGCGCGGCAATCGTCCAGGGATTGCTGATCCGGGTGCTGATCCCGCGGATCGGCGAACGCAATAGCGTGATCATCGGCGCGGTGAGCATGGCGGTGAGCAGCATCGCCTATGTGATCGCCGGGCCGGACCAGGGCTGGCTGATCTTCATCGCCATTCCCATCGGCGCGCTGCAGGGTCTCTTCCAGCCGTCGATCAACGGCCTGATGAGCCAGGCGGTATCGGAAGACACGCAGGGCGAATTGCAGGGGGCGGTGGCCAGTCTGCAGAGCATCGCCTCGGTCGTCGGGCCGCCACTGTTCACGGCGGTGTTTGCCGCCTTCACGGTTGCCGGAACATTATATTATCTGCCCGGGGCTCCGTTTGGACTGGCGGGCATCATCTGCCTGTGCGCGCTGGCAATATTTCTGCGCGGCTATGCCCTGCATTGTACCGGCGAGGTCGCGGAACCGCCGCCGGACGCGCAGACCGTGACCGATTGAGCCATCCAGAGGCCATGGGTATCGCGACCGGTTAGCTGGCGCTGTACCAGGCCGTGCCATCCTTCATTTCAAGCCGGGCGCGACCGGTATATTGCAGATGGCGGAGCGTCGCCATCGCCTCGCCGCTGGCCATGCCGATGACATCGGGCGTGATCGGGCGCCGGAACAGATAGGGGAAACTGTCGACCACCCGTTTCGGGCTTTCGCGCAGGCCCTGTTCCAGATCATCCAGAGCCTCATTGTGGCGATCGGCCAGCGCGTCCAGCCGCTGATGCGCGCCCTGAAACGGACGACCGTGAGCCGGGAGGATGAGCAGATCATTGTCCAGTTCGGCACGGAACCGGTCGATGCTCGCCAGCCATTCACCCAGTGGGTCGCTGGTCGGTTCGCTGAGCATGGTCGAGATATTGGAGGTGATCCGCGGCAGGATCTGGTCGCCGGAGATCATCACCTTGGCCGTGTCGTCGATCAGGCAGGCATGTTCGGGCGTGTGGCCATTGCCGATCATCACCCGCCATTCATGGTCACCGGTGCGCAGGCGCGTTCCCTCTTCCATCCGGACATGGCCGATCGGCAGGTCGGAGACGGCGCGGGCGAAACGACCCCAGCCCTTCTTGGCAAATTCGTCGATCAGATGCTGGTCCCAGCCGCAGAAGCGCCATTCGTCGAGCGCCTCTTCCGGCACACCGTCGCGCTTGTCGGCGAGCAGCATCCGGGTGAGCAGCCACTCGGTCCGGTTCATGTGCAAGGGTGCCTTGAACCGCTTCGCCAGCCAGCCGGCGCAGCCGACATGATCGGGATGATAATGAGTAACGATGATCCTGGTCGCGCTCTGCCCCCGCAAGGCGCCCGCGTCGAACAGATGTTTCCACGCCTCGATCACCTCGGGCATGAACAGACCGGTGTCGGCGATCGCAAATCCGGCGCTGCCATCGGCGTGGCGGTCGGCCAGCACCCAGTTGTTGATATGGCCGAGCGGGCCGGGCACCGGTGTCCGGGTCCAGCCGATGCCGGGCATCAGTTCAAAATATTCGCCGAATTTGGGTTCATAGTCGCCGAGCGGATAGGTCAGGCCATCCGATTCAATCGGGTCAAAGCCATGATCGGCGAGCATGGCGTCATAGGCGGGGGGTTTTCGGGGCGCATCCATGGTTCATGCCATAGACCCTTGCCGACCGGAAACGCAACCCGATTTAATCGACTGGTTAAATTGCTAGCTATAGCCGCTTGGCGGGCGTCAGTTCACCCCAACGACGAAGACAAAAACCAACGCCATCGCTCCAAACACTGCGATTGCGCCCAGCTTCATCAGCCGCAACCTGCCAGGATTTCCTTCATTCATATGTGCCTCCCCAATTGTTGACGCCCACTGATCGAGGATCAGCGGTCCTTGAACAATGTTTCTGCGGTATGTTCGACCGGTGCGTCATCCTCGTCTGACTCACCTGAAAGCGCGGCCTCGGCATCGCGAACCGCTTGCGCACGTTCTTCGCGCAGTTCGGCGAGCAGCGCTTCCTTGTCGCCGCCGAATTTCGTGTCATCCGCCACTTCAGGCTCGATACCGGCTTTTTTCGCAGCCTTGGCAACGACCGCATCCAGTTCGCGTTGCGAACAGAGGCCAAGGGTCACCGGATCTTTGGGCGCGATATTGGCGATATTCCAGTGCTCGCGATCGCGGATGGCGTTGATCGTTGTCCTTGTGGTGCCGATCAGCTTGCCCACCTGGGCATCGGAAATTTCCGGGTGATTGCGGAGCAGCCAGGCGATACCATCGGGCTTGTCCTGACGCTTGGAAACCGGCGTATAGCGCGGGCCCTTGGTCCGGCGTACCTGATCCGGTCCCTTTTGAATGACCATCCGGTAAGCCGGATCTTTCTCGGCTTTCTCGATTTCTGCATGGGTCAGTTCGTGCGCCTGCACCGGATCGCGGCCGGTATATTTGGAGCTGGCGAGATCATCCGCCATCGCGTTGACTTCAAGAATATGGATGCCGCAAAATTCTGCGATCTGCTCAAAACTGAGGGCCGTATTGTCGACCAGCCAGCTGGCGGTGGCATGCTGCATAAGAGGAGTTGCTTGTTCGGCCATCATGGCATCCTTCCAATAGCTGGCGGTTCGCGTCCAGCGGAATATAAAAATAAAGGGCCGCCCCCTTGCGGAGACGGCCTGTTGGAAGCTTATGTAGGATGTTTGGAGAGAGTCGGCAAGATATTTGGCTAGACCCGCGCAAATAGCGCCTTTGCCCAGAGCCGCCGCGACACGTGGCAGTGCATTCGCAGATCCTGGGAAGCCAGGCCGTTGAGGAACTGGCTGGTGCTGGCATCCCAGCTATACTGCCGACCATGCGCGATACAATCGGCGGAATCGAGCGTCAAAGCGCGCTGGATCGCTGCATCGAGATTTTCGTCCATGGCGCCGCTGTTCGCAGTCAGGATGTCGATCGGGCCGGTGACCGGATAGGCTGCGACCGGTGTTCCGCAGGCGAGAGCTTCGATAATCACCAGACCGAATGTGTCGGTCTTGCTGGGAAACACGAACACATCGGCACCAGCATAATAGCCAGCCAGAGTGAGGCCTGATTTTCTACCGACAAAATGAACTTCGGGATAGCGCGCCTGCAAGCGTGCCAAGGCCGGTCCGTCGCCAACCACGACCTTCGACCCTGGCTGGTTGCTTTCCAGAAAAGCTTCGATATTTTTCTCGATTGCTACCCGTCCGACATAGAGCTGGATCGGCCGGGCAAGTTGTTCATAGGCTGCAGGCGGCGGTGTATCCGCACGGAAATTCTGCAAATCTACACCGCGGCTCCAGTGGTGGACCTGGGTGAGCTTCTCGCTGCACAGCTGCCGGCGAACACTTTCGGTCGAGACCATGATCGCTGCCGATTTGCGGTGGAACCAGCGGATATAGGGCCAGAATATCCGCGGCGACCATCGGGTTCTCTTGGCCATATATTCCGGAAATTGCGTATGATAAGCGGTTGTAAATGGATGACCTTTTCTCCGGCACCAGCGGCGGGCCTGGATACAGAGCGGGCCTTCGGTGGCCAGGTGCACGGCGTCGGCACCAAAGCTTTCGATCCGCTTGCCGATCGTGCGGGCCCGGGCAAAGGCGAGACGGATTTCGGGATAGCTGGGCGCGGGGATTGATCGATATTGGTCGGGAGAGATCACCAGCACCTCGTGGCCGCTGTCGCGCAACAAGCCGACGACCGTCTCCAGGGTTCGCACCACGCCATTGACTTGCGGGTGCCAGGCATCGGTGACCAGCGCGATCTTCACGCGGCCTGGTCCATATCGCCCGCTACCGAGACCAGTTTCACCGGCTGCTCCTCGCGTTCGTTGCGTGCCTTGATTTCGTCGGCCCAGTAGAGAATCTGCATCTTGCCGTCGTCGCATTCGACCAGAGCGGTGCAGCCTTCGACCCAGTCGCCGTCATTATAATATTCGATGCCCTTGATTTCGCGATGTTCGGCGGTGTGGATATGGCCGCAAACCACACCATCGACGCCGCGGCTTTCGGCCGCCTTGGCTACCGTTTCCTCGTAGCGTCCGATAAATTCGACCGCATTCTTGACCTTGTGCTTGGCCGCTTTCGACAGTGACCAGTAAGGCTTGCCCAGCCAGCGCCGCACGGCGTTGACCGTGACGTTCAGCTTCATCATCAAGTGGTAGGCATGATCGCCCACGAAGGCGAGCCAGCGGTGCGACAGCATCACCGCGTCGAACTCGTCCCCGTGCAGCACCATCAACCGGCGGCCATCGGCGGTATCGTGGAACGCTGCACGGCGGATTTCGATTCCGCCAAAATTCAATCCGGTGAACTGCCGGAACATCTCGTCGTGGTTGCCGGGGATATAGACCACCCGCGTGCCGCGCCGGGCGCGCTTCATGATCCGCCACACGATATCATTATGCGCCGCGGGCCAGTAGAACTTCTTCTTCAGCCGCCATCCATCGATGATGTCACCAACCAGATACATGGTCTCGCTGTCGGTGCGGTCGAGGAAGTCGATCAGCATCCCGGCATTGCAGCCCTTGGTGCCCAGATGCACATCGCTGATCCAGATGGTGCGATAGGATCGCCGCTCGGCATTCTCCGGCTCGGGCGTGCGCGGCACGCTGAGCGGGAAGTTGGCGACATTATCGCTGATGAGGTCGGAAAGATCGGCACCGGTCACTGGAATTCCCCGAGTGTCATGTCTGGTCACGACGGGGAGGTAACAGCCGATTGTTACAGGGGACTCACAGGCCAGTGACGGTTTGGAGTCACTTCACCGGCCTTATGACGGAATTGTTGCAGGCAGATCAGCCGCCTGCAACCTCCAGCACGATCTTGCCGACATGCTCGCCCGCTTCCATCCGCGCATGGGCGGCGGCGGCTTCGGCCAGCGGAAAAGTGGTGTCCATCACCGGGGAAAGCTCTCCGCTCGCGAACAGCGGCCAGACATTGTCGGTAATCTCGTCCGCCAGCGCCGATTTGAATGCATCCGTGCGCGGGCGCAAGGTCGATCCGGTCAGCGTCAGCCGCCGCATCATCACCAACGCCATGTTCAAATCCGCCTTGGCCCCGCCCAGCAGCGCGATGGTGACGTGGCGGCCATCTTCGGCAAGGCATTTGAGGTTGCGCGCAACATAATCGCCCGACACCATGTCGAGCACAATATGCACGCCCTTGCCCCCGGTATGCGCCATCACCGCCTCGACGAAATCGGCTTCGCGATAATTGATCGCCAGATCCGCCCCGATGCGGCGGGCGGCGGCGCATTTGGCCTCGTCGCCGCAGGTCACGATCACCTCCATCCCGAACGCCTTGGCCAGCATGATCGCCATTGTCCCGATGCCCGAAGTGCCGCCATGCACCAGCACCCGCTCACCATCGCGCGCAAGCCCGCGTTCGAACAGGTTGTGCCACACCGTGAACAGCGTTTCGGGCAACGCGGCGGCTTCGGCCAGCATCATCCCTTCGGGCACGGGCAGGCAATGCTGCCAATGCGCGGCGCAATATTCGGCATAGCCGCCGCCCGGTGTCAGCGCGGCGACATATTGCCCGATCATCTCGCGCGGGGCTTCGCTGCCGAC
>NZ_JBGTDD010000066.1:0-3655 GCF_041748495.1 Parasphingorhabdus sp. | reverse complement strand
GTACTTCTTTTCGGTACCCGGTTGTTTGAGCTTTTGACATCCGGACAATATGATTTTGGTAGCATCGCAAGCGTCGTCGCGCCGTTCGGTCTGATGATCGTTTTTTGTAATCTGTTCAAACGCGTGTACACGGAGCGTGATCGTCATGGCTGAAGCACCCACGATCCCCGACGAAATCGAAACCCGTGCCCAGTGGAGCGATTTTGCTTTCACGGCGGAAAACGAGAAACTCGCCAAATGGCAGATCGCGAAATATCCGGCTGGTCGCCAGAAATCAGCGGTCATGGCGCTGCTCGACATCGCCCAGCGGCAGGTTGGGGTAGATACCAAGACCCAAGGCTGGCTACCGATCCCGGTGATCGAATATGTCGCCGCCTATCTGGATATGCCCTATATGCGGGCCTATGAGGTCGCGACCTTCTACACCATGTATAATCTGGCGCCGGTGGGCCGCTATCATGTGCAGGTGTGCGGCACCACGCCGTGCATGTTGCGTGGCAGCGACGATGTGATGGCGGCGTGCAAGAACAAAGGGCTGAACAAGGGCAAGACCACGCCGGACGGGCTTTTCACGCTGACCGAGGTCGAGTGCATGGGCAATTGCTCGAACGCACCGATGGTCCAGATCAACGACGATAATTACGAAGATCTCGATTATGATATCATGACCCGGATCCTCGAGGATCTGGCGGGGGGCAAGGATATTCCGGTGGGCTCGCAAATCGGCCGGAAGACCAGCGAGGCTGTGGGCGGGCCGACCAACCTGCACGCGATGGTTGATGACAATCACGACTATCGGGGGGAATGGTGATGGGATTGCTCGTCGCTCTTGCGCTCGCGCTGCTGGCGATCATCATCGTCTGGAAGGTGTTCAAGGGCATCCTGCGGTCGGTGGGTCTGGTTATCGTGGCGATTGTCGTTGGCGTGTTTGTGCTGATGAACGGAGGTTTTTCGTGATCTTCGACGGATATGCAGGCTGGATCGCGCTCGCTGTCGTGGCGATTGGTATCATCGGCGGCCTCTGGGGCCGCAGGAGCAAGAAATGAGTTTTGATTTCCTCCAGGACAAGGACCGGATCTTCACCAATGTCTATGGCTTCCAGTCATGGGACCTGAAGGCGTCGCAGCAGCGCGGCGACTGGGACAAGACCGCCGACATCATCAAGCGCGGCAACGACAGGATCATCGAGGAAATGAAGGCCAGCGGCCTGCGCGGGCGCGGCGGGGCGGGTTTCCCGACCGGTCTGAAATGGTCGTTCATGCCCAAGGAGGCGCCGAAGGACAGCCAGGGCAATCCGCGGCCGAGCTTTCTGGTGATCAACGCCGATGAATCCGAGCCGGGCAGCTGCAAGGACCGCGAGATCCTGCGCAACGATCCGCACAAGCTGATCGAGGGCGCGCTGATCGCCGGCTTCGCGATGCGCGCGCGCGCCGCCTATATCTACATTCGCGGCGAATATATTTTTGAAGCCAAGATCATGGAAGCGGCGGTCAAGGAGGCCTATGACGCGGGGCTGATCGGCAAGAATGCCGCCAAGTCCGGCTATGACTTCGACGTCTTCGTCCACCGCGGCGCCGGGGCTTACATCTGCGGCGAGGAAACCGCGATGATCGAGAGCCTCGAGGGCAAGAAGGGCCAGCCGCGGCTGAAGCCGCCTTTTCCGGCCGGTGCCGGTCTCTATGGCTGCCCGACGACGGTCAACAATGTCGAGAGTATCGCGGTGGTGCCGACGATCATGCGGCGGGGCGGCGCCTGGTTCGCCAGCTTCGGCCGCGAGAATAACCATGGCACGAAATTGTTCCAGGTCTCCGGCCGTGTCGAGAAGCCGGCAGTGTTCGAGGAAGCGATGTCGATCCCGTTTCGCGACATGATCGAGAAACATTGCGGCGGGATTACCGGCGGCTGGGACAATCTGCTGGCGGTGATTCCGGGCGGATCGTCGGTGCCTCTGGTGCCGGCCGCGCAGATCATGGACGCGCCGATGGACTTTGACGGGCTGAAGGATCTCGGCTCAGGACTGGGTACGGCGGCGGTGATCGTGATGGACAAGTCGACCGATATCGTCCGCGCCATTTCGCGGCTCAGCTATTTCTACAAGCATGAAAGCTGCGGCCAGTGCACGCCATGCCGCGAGGGCACCGGCTGGATGTGGCGGGTGATGGAAAAGATGCGCGACGGCGATGCCGAAATCGCCGATATCGATACGCTCTATGAAGTCACCAAGCAGGTCGAGGGTCATACCATCTGCGCACTCGGCGATGCAGCGGCCTGGCCGATCCAGGGGCTGATCCGCCATTTTCGGCCAGAGATGGAGCGACGGATTCGCGAGCATAAGGGTGAAGAGGCCATGCCCGAAGTGATGGAGGCGGCGGAATGAAAAAGCTGGATATCATAGCTGTTTGTGCAGCGATGCTGGCGCTGGTCTGTTCCGAAACTGCCTTTGCGCAACCGGAAACCGGGTCCCGTATTGACCGCACCCGCCAGGGCATGACCGGCTTTCATGACCCGCTGGTCCGAAGCTCACCGCGTGCCGGTCTGAATGCGATGATGCGTTGCCGGGCGGAGAATGATCGGACCCGTGCACTGAACACGCTGTCCCATCGCTATATGAGCGAGGAACAGACCGAATCGCTCGGCAGGATTTTCCGGCAGGTCGAATATGATGACCGCTGCAGTCTCGCCAAGGATATCCGCTACAGTGTATCAACCGGTCCCGTAGCAGGCGCTTTCGCCGAGTTCTTCCTGCTGCGGCACTATAAAGCGGAAGATATTGAAGCGCTTGGCAAGCTGACCGATCTCGATTGGCAAAAAGATATCATGAAGCCGCGGAACGCCGAAGAATTATTCGGTCGCTGTGTTGTGCGATCCGGGGGTGAAAGGATTTACGATCTGATAGATACGATTCCTGACTCGGAGCAGGAAGGCGCAGCGATTCAGGCGGTCGTGCCATTGCTGAGTCCCTGTGTGACGGATGGACTGGAAGTGTCGTTCGACAAGACTTCCTTGCGGGCGATGCTGGCATATGGATTATATCGGGCGGTTCACCAGCATGCCGAATTGTCGGAGGCGGCGGAGTGACCTTTTATTCAGCTTTTATGGTTTTGGCGGCGATTGCGCTTGTGGTGGTTTTAATCAAAGCTTTTTTCACGAAGGGTGAGGAGCCTGAACAGCCCGAGCCTGAAAATAATTGGGAAGTTAAAGATCGCTCTAAATACCAGAAAGGTAGCGGTGGATATGAAGCCGATGCTGGAGGCGTATAATGCCTAAAGTCACCGTAGATGGCATCGAGATCGAAGTGCCGCAGGGCGCGACCGTGTTGCAGGCGGCGGAGCTTGCGGGGAAGGAAATCCCGCGTTTCTGCTATCATGAACGGCTGTCGATTGCCGGCAATTGCCGCATGTGTCTGGTGGAGGTGAAGCCGGGGCCGCCGAAGCCGCAGGCGAGCTGTGCCTTGCCCGCCGCTGACGGACAGGAAATCCGCACCGACAGCGAAATGGTCAAGAAGGCGCGCGAAGGGGTGATGGAAAAGATGCGCGACGGCGATGCCGAAATCGCCGATATCGATACGCTCTATGAAGTCACCAAGCAGGTCGAGGGTCATACCATCTGCGCACTCGGCGATGCAGCGGCCTGGCCGATCCAGGGGCTGATCCGC
>NZ_JBGTDD010000065.1:0-52483 GCF_041748495.1 Parasphingorhabdus sp. | reverse complement strand
TGAAGGGCAGCGACGAGCATCAGGCGGGGCAGGAAAGTGCTGGTGGCACCACACCGTCCGCCAATGCGCTGTCGGAGGACGATCTCGCCGGGCTCGGCATTCCGCCTTCCGTCCGGCGTATGGCGCTCGAACGCGGGCTCGACCCATCGAAGATCAAGGGCAGCGACGAGGATCAGGCGGCGCAGGCCAGCGCCGGCGGCGCCAAGCCGGATGCCGCGACCATTTCCGAGGACGATTTGAGCTCGCTCGGCATCCCGCCATCCGTCCGCCGCATGGCGCTGGAGCGCGGACTCGATCCATCGAAAATCAGGGGCAGCGGCAAGGATGGGCAACTGACCAAGGGCGACGTCCTCAACGCTGCGAGCGGTGCTTTCGTTGAAGCGCCTCAAGCCGCTCCTGCCGCTTCTACTTCTCCTTCACCCGCCCTGCAGCCTGCTGCGGGGCGTTCCGAAGAGCGCGTCAAGATGACGCGGCTGCGCCAGACGATCGCCAAGCGCCTCAAGGAAGCGCAGAACACCGCCGCGATCCTGACGACGTTCAACGATGTCGACATGACGGCCGTGATCGAGGCCCGCACGCGCTACAAGGAGCTGTTCGAGAAGAAGCACGGCATCCGGCTCGGCTTCATGGGCTTCTTCGTCAAGGCCGCGGTGCTGGCGCTCAAGGACATCCCGTCGGCCAACGCGTCGATCGAAGGCGAGGAAATCGTCTACCGCGATTACGCCGACATCTCGGTCGCGGTTTCAGCGCCGGGCGGGCTCGTCGTTCCAGTCATCCGCGACGCGGATAAGCTGAGCTTCGCCGAGATCGAGAAGGCGATCGCCGACTTCGGCAAGAAGGCCAAGGCGGGCACGCTGACGATGGACGAAATGAAGGGCGGCACGTTCACGATCACCAATGGCGGCGTGTTCGGATCGCTGATGTCCACCCCGATCATCAACCCGCCGCAGAGCGCCGTGCTGGGCATGCACCGCATCGAGGAGCGGCCCGTGGTCAGGGACGGTCAGGTCGTCGCGCGACCGATGATGTATCTGGCGCTGTCCTACGACCACCGCCTGATCGACGGCCGCGAAGCCGTCACCTTCCTCGTCCGCATGAAAGAGGCTATCGAGGATCCGACACGGCTGCTGATCGATCTTTAGGTGCTTTCATGAATTGGCGCGACCATATCGAGATCAGGCCCGATGTCATGGGTGGCAAGCCGGTCGTGCGCGACACGCGCATAACGGTGGAGATCGTTCTGGACTGGCTTGCGGCAGGGTGGTCCGAAGCGGAGCTGTTCGAGAACTACCCGCGGCTTTCTCCCGAAGCCTTGAAGGCGATCTTCTCCTTCACCCGGGAGATCGTCGCGGAGCAGCTGTACGATCTGGTGCCGAAAGCTGCCTGACCTTTGCAGTTCCTGATTGACGAGAACGTACCCTTCCTCGTGGCTCGTGCCTTGCGGCAACTCGGGCACGACTGCTTGGTCATTGCGGAAACCGACGCCCGCGCGCCCGATCCTGACATCATGGCGAGAGCGCGTCGCGAGGAGCGCATACTCGTGACGTTCGACTCCGACTTCAGCCGAATGATCTTCCACGAACTCCGCCCGCCACCGCCGGGCGTCGTCTACATGCGCAGCCGTCCCGAACACGCGGTTCTTGTCGCGGATACTTTCCTCGCGCTGTTCCGGGACGCGGCGATCGACCCTATGTCCCGTTTTACCGTCATCGAAGTAGGAGGCGTCGTTCGGTCGATGCCGCTGGAGCGAAAAGAACATGGCTGATTATAACTACGATGTCCTCGTCATAGGCGCAGGGCCCGGAGGCTACGTTGCCGCCATCCGGGCGGCGCAGCTGGGTTTGAAGACTGCGTGCGCCGAAGCCCGCGAGACGCTGGGCGGCACCTGCCTCAACGTCGGCTGCATTCCGTCCAAGGCGATGCTGCACGCGTCGGAGCTTTATCATGAAGCGCATAGTGGTGCGCTGGAGAAATTCGGCGTCAAGCTGACCGGCGCCAAGCTCGATCTCAAGCAGATGCATGCGGAGAAATCCAAGGCCGTGAAAGAGCTGACCGGCGGCATTTCCATGCTGTTCAAGAAGAACAAGGTCGACTGGATCGAGGGGCGCGGTGCGTTTGAAGATGCCAATAGGGTCAAGGTCGGCGACAAGAGTTACAGCGCGAAGAATATCCTGATCGCGACCGGCTCTTCGGTAATGCCGCTGCCCGGTGTCGAGGTCGACAATGACAAGCATGTCGTGGTCGATTCGACTGGCGCGCTGGAACTGCCGAAGGTGCCGGGGCACATGGTCGTGATCGGCGGCGGTGTGATTGGTCTGGAACTGGGCTCGGTATGGCTGCGGCTCGGTGCGAAAGTGACGGTGGTGGAATATCTCGACCAGATCCTGCCCGGCATGGACGGTGATATCCGCAAGGATGCGAACCGGATGTTCAAGAAGCAGGGTTTCGAGATTCGGACCGGCACCAAGGTCACCGGCTGCAGCGTCAAGGGCAAGAAGGCGACGCTGACCATGGAACCGGCCAAGGGGGGCGACAGCGAGACGATGGAAGCCGACGTCGTGCTGGTGGCGATTGGCCGCAAGCCCAATATCGACGGTCTAGAACTCGACAAGTCGGGCGTGGAAACCAATGATCGCGGGCAGATCGAGGTCGGCCATGACTTCCAGACCGAGGTCCCTGGAATCTACGCGATCGGCGATGTGACGCCCGGGCCGATGCTGGCGCACAAGGCCGAGGATGAAGGCATTGCCGCGGCGGAATTCATCGCCGGCCAGCAGGGGATCGTCAATCATGACCTGATCCCGGGCGTGGTCTATACCTATCCCGAGATTGCCAGCATCGGCAAGACCGAGGAAGAGGTGAAGGACAGCGGCACCGAATATAAGGTGGGCAAATTCCTGTTCGCCGCCAACAGCCGCGCCAAGACCAATCGCGACACCGAGGGCTATGTCAAGATCATCGCGGATGCGAAAACCGACCGGGTGCTCGGTGCCCATATCATCTCGTCGCTGGCCGGGACCTTGATCGCCCAGGTTACCCAGGCGATGGAATTTGGCGCGACCAGCGAGGATATTGCCTATACCTGCCATGCCCATCCGACCCATTCGGAAGCGATCAAGGAAGCGGCGATGGCGGTCCAGGGCAAGCCGATTCATATGTAGGGTCTTTGGAATCAGAAAATAACGCACCGTGCCCCCGCACAGCCGGGGATCCATCCCCCGGCCTCTTTCCGAAGGCCATTGGACATTTATTGCGGGACCTGACGTCGATAACGAACTAGAATTCTGATCGGAACGATGGGGAGATGGGCCCTGGCCTGCGCCGGGGAGCATTCGGAGCACATATTATGAAACATCATAAACTCATGCGCTGGCATGTCTGGCTGGGCTGGCTGATCGGAGTACCGATCATCATCTGGACCGCGAGCGGATTGCTGATGGTGGTGCAGCCGATCGATACCGTGCGCGGCAATCATTTGCGCAGCGAAACTCCTGCGCTGGATGCGATCAGGCCCGTCGCGCCCTTGCTGGAAGGGCGGCAGGCAAAGAGTCTGACCCTGCAGCAGAATGAAGCTGGCCCGTTTTGGGTGATTGCCTATGCCGATGGTCGCAAGCGGCGAGCCGATGCCCTGACCGGTGCTCTGCTTCCGCCGGTCTCAGCCAGCGAGGCCAGCATGCTGGCTAGTGCAGCCCGATCCGATGTGGCGGCCGTGCAAACCGTTGCGCGCTTCGCGGCGGAAGACGCGCCAATGGACCAGCGGAGCGGCCGGCCATCATGGCGGGTCACCTTCGACGATGATGTACGCTTTTATATCGATGCGGATAGCGGTGAAGTGATCGCGGTGCGTACCAAATTCTGGCGGGTCTTCGATTTGATGTGGGGCCTGCATATCATGGACCTGCAGACGCGCGAGGACACCAGCCATCCGATCTTGATTGGCTCGGCAGCCATCGCCCTGCTGGGATCGATACTCGGTTTTGTCATGCTGTTTACCCGCCGCCGCCGCAGACGGCGAAGGCCCTCATGAATTCCGCCATATTATTTGATGCGCTTGGCTGGCTCGACCTGTTCGGGATTGCAGTATTTGCCATATCGGGTGCGCTGGTGGCAGCGCGCAACCGGCAAACGCTGGTGACCTTTGCCTTTTTTGCTCTGGTTACCGGGGTGGGCGGGGGTACCGTGCGTGATCTGCTGATCGGCGCCCCGGTATTCTGGGTGCAAGACGCGCGGGTACCGATATTATGTCTGTCGATTGCGCTGCTGGTGTGGGTCACGCCCGTCAGATTCTGGCGACCGGCAGCAGTCGACTGGTTCGACGCTGTTGGCCTCGCCGCCTATTCGGTGTTCGGTGCCGCCAAGGCGCTGCAACTGGGGATCGATCCGGTACCAGCGGCGATCATGGGGGTGATCACCGCCAGCGTCGGCGGGGTGATCCGCGATCTGATATCGGGAGAACCGTCGATCATTGTTCGCCCGGAACTTTATATAACCGCTGGCGCGCTGTCTGCCTTCAGCTTCGTTCTGCTCGTACAATTCGGCATAGCGGGCTTCATTGCCGCCCTGATCGCCTTTGTCGCCGGTTTCGCGCTGCGCGCGCTGGCCATCGTCAAGGGCCTGTCGCTCCCTGCCTATCGCGGAGCGGAAGAGAAAGAATAGCTGAGTAGCCGGTTGATCCAGCCGGTCGATGTGCTGGTGTTCCGAGGTGCAACGACCCCGCATTCGAGGCATAATGCTTGCACATCTTCACGCGCCAGCAGGCCCTGGGCGGTAGCCAGTGCCTGCCCGAAAACCGCCTTTTGACGCTGTGCGACCCAGCCGACGATGCCGGTAACCGGTGCGCTTTCCTGGCGGACAAAAGGAATGCCACCGAACGGAAGCCAAGAAAAACGGGCTGCAGGATCGAGATATTTCGGGTGATAATCGCCTTCTGCCAGTTCCGCGCGTCTGGCTGCTTCCGCGAGTGCTTCCTTCATGCCGCCGAAACCATCGACCAGCCCGAGTTGCCGCGCGGTGCCGCCATCCCAGACCCGACCCTGACCGATGGTGTCGACCTCTGCAGGGGTCTTGCCGCGTGCCGTTGCAACCAGTGTCACGAAATCACCATAGCTGTCTTCGACTCCGGCCTGCAAAATGACATTCAGATCCTCGCCAAAGCCGCCAACAAAATTGGGTTCTCCGGACAGCGGCGTGGTCTGGACGCCGTCTGCAGTCACGCCCCACCTGGCCAGGGCTTTTTCAAAGCTGGGCAGAACCGCGAAGACCCCGATCGAGCCAGTGATCGTTTGTGGTTCGGCAAAGATATGATCGCCTGCCGTAGCGACCCAATAGCCGCCGCTGGCCGCAACATCGCCCATCGAAACGACAATCGGCAGTTTTCTTTTCCTGGCTTCGAGCAGGGCGAGGCGGATTTCTTCGCTGGCGAAGGCCGAGCCGCCAGGTGAATCAATGCGGACGACCAGCGCCTTGATCTTCTCATCATCCAGGGCGGTATAAATCAATTCCGCGATCCGACCACTGGCAGCCATGCCAGGGCCGGTTTTACCCCCGACAATTTCGCCTGCAACGGTTATCACACCAATAGGAGAGCCTGTGCTATCCACCGGGTTGGCGGCGACATAAGCATCAAAATCGATGCTCTTGAAACTGTCCGGCGAAGGCTTTTCATCAACACCGGCCTGCTCCGAAACAAAGCGGTCAAAGGCGGTTTTGTCGCCCAGCTTGTCGACCAGTTTCTGCTCCATGGCAACTTTCGCCAAATCACCGCCGGCGGTTCTGGCGAAACGGGCCGGGTCGTCGGCGAAGGGCTGAATCACTGCTTGTGGCCGCGCCTTTGTCACTTCGCCGAACCAGCTGTCCCACAGCACGGCATAGAGCGCCTCGGATGCTTGCTGCGCCTCGGGGGACTGGTCGGCGCGCATATAGGGTTCGACCGCACTCTTATAAGTGCCGACCCGGTAGATATTGGCCGTGACCCCGAGTTGGTCGATCAGGCCCTTGTAATAAAGCCGATTCCCGCCGGGCCCGGCAAAAATTATACCGCCCATCGGGTCCATCCAGATTTCTGTTGCATGGGCAGCGAGCTGGTAGCTGTCGTCGCTATAGAAGCTGGCGAATGCATAGACTGGTTTGCCAGCCTTTCTGGCCCGGGCCAGTGCCTCGCCGACATCGGTCAGGCTGGTCTGGCCGCCACCGGCAAAACGGCTGAGATCCAGGACGATGGCTTTGACCCGATCATCTTCCACGGTCGCGTCAATGGCAGCCACAACATCCCGCAAGCGATATTCGCGTGGAGTCTCTCCGCTATTGCTGGCCAGGAAATCTTCGAAATTAGGGGCTGCCGGTTCTTCGACGATCACGCCGTTCAGGTCGAGCAGCAAGGCACCATCACGGATCGCAGCGCCATTGGGCTGCGACGACAGCAGAGCATAGAGGGCGCCAAAGAACAACAGCATGGCGATCAGCACCATGCCGTCCTTTATTGCGACCAGAAATTTCCACGCCGCCCGCGCAAATTGCATATATCTATTCCCGTTCAGACTGGATTGACTCGTCCTATATGGGATGGGAACCGGAAATTACCAGCGGATAAGGCGGGGGACGACCAACCGCCCTGCAGCGGCGCTTACCAGGACAGGAATCGTGAACCACAGGCCGACATAATATATATCGTTGAACGGGCAGTAGATATTATAGGCCGCCGCCCCCAGCGCGCCTGAGGCGATCCCGACCAGCCAGCCAGCGCGGGCCGGCGAGGTTGGTGCCCCGCGCCGCAGCCACAGGGTCAGGCCGCTACCGATCGCCAGCGCCGCGATGCCGCTGACGGCCAGACATTTGAGACCTTCCATCGGGCGCAGGGCTTCCACCGGCGGCATGTTGATTGCGCTCATGATCGCTGCGGTCAACGGAAACAGCGCGGCGCTGACCGCCGCCCAGATCCACCCGCGGTTCAAATTGCCGACCCCGGGCCGCGCCATGTTGACCACCGTGATTGCGGTCGCAAGGCCGAGCATCAGCAGAACGCCGCTGCGCAGGAAAAACATCTCGTCTGCCATACCCGTCTTCAGATCGTTACGCACGCCGAGCAAGACCGCCACTGCGACCGCAGCCAAAAGGGTCAGGCCGCCAACCATCGCCAGCCCGACTTTCGGTTTCAGTGTCCGGACCGGCTCCAGTTGCTCGACCAGCCCTTCGATCAGACTATTTGCAGATATACTCATTTCACTCACTCTCGATTAGGGCGCTCATTTTCTTGAGTCCCCGATGGATATTCACTTTGACCAAAGATTCAGACTGCCCGGTTTTGGCGGCGGCCTCGATAATGCTGAGGCCTTCGATCTTGACGAGGCTGATCACATCCGCCTGTTTTTGCGGGATCATACCGAGCAGCCGTTCGAGACTGACTTTGGCGGTCACGTCCCCGTCCTGTGGATCGGCGACCATTTCCTCGTAGAGCTGGTCATGCTCGTGCCGGTAAATCATACGCAGATTATCGATCCAGCGGTAACGACCGATCGCGGCGAGCCAGGGAAGAAACGCCTTCGAGGGATCGTAGCTTGCGCGCTTGCGATGCAGCGAGATCAGCGTTTCCTGCACCAGATCATCGATTGCCGCCGGATTGATCTTGCGCGCATAATAGCGGCGCAGCCATTTTTCGCATTCGACCAGCAGACTGGAATAGCAGTGCTTGTCGCCAGCCTGCGCCTTGATCATCAGATGCCGAAAAGTTTCTTCATTGGCGATCATCGGGTCAGCCCAGCCTTTGGCCAACCAACCGGTCGAGCGAAAACAGGCCGCCACCGCGCACGATCAGGACCAGCGCCATCGCGACCCAGAGAATATGGGTCTGCCACCAGACCGCCATTTCCGGGAAGACAAAGATCTGGATCACTAGCGTCATGCCCAAAATGCCGAGCGCTCCGAGCCGTGTCGCCAGTCCGAGCAGCAGCAACAGGGGCAGGAAATGCTCCAGGTAGGTTGTGACATAGGCACCCAGATCTCCGTTGAGAATGGGCACCTGGTTGAACGGCGCATCCGAAAACTGGAAGAATGTTGTGTCCTTGATGGTCAGAAAGCTGCCGTCCTCGACCTTGGTTCGGGCCGAGCGCCAGAAAATCCCGGCGAGGGCGATGCGGGTGAACAGCAGCGCGATTCCCTCTGCGACGGGGCCGCTTAGCCGAGTGACCAGTTTTTCGATCATGCTTCTATCCCTGAATTCGCGTCAATGCTCCAGCCTCGATCAGCATGACGAGATGCTGCATCGCTGTTGCTTCCTCACCCAGTTCGAGAGCATGTTGCAAAAGGTTACCCATGGTCCGGCTTTCGGGGATTTTTTCCGCAATCGCATATTCCACCATGTTCAGCGGATAAAATAATATCTGTTCTTCCGGGCGCGCGATCAGCAGCGCGTGCGGTTTGCTGGCCGCCAGTTCGGGGAGTTGCGGAGACAATGGTCCGGTGAGGGCGAGGAGACGCAGGGCGGGATGGGGTGCAAGCGGGAAGGCCAGCAGCTCCGCTTCGGCGAAGGCGGCGATGTCGTTCAGGGCAACCGGCACGGCTTCGGCGCTGCGATAGCTTTCCAGCCAGGCCCACTCGATCCGGGCAAGATCCACAGCGCTGTTGTCACAATCTCGGCTCTTCAGAAATGCGGCGAAGTCGGCGGCGATGCTGTTCATGTCACAGGTCAATATATGGTCCTGCTCGATATAATCGCGCGACAGGGCATGAAACGTCTCGTGCCCCAGATGTTCGTGTAATTCGGGATAGGCCTGTTCCAGTGCCACCAGCCGGGCATGGGAAATCGTATTGGCATGGGCTTTCAGCCCGAGCAGTGCGCGATCCCGGCTTTCGGCAAACAGGTCGGCGGGAAAATGGCCAGGCCCTTTTTGCAGGCAGGCGACGAAGCGCGCCTGGCCTTCAGCGAGCGACGGCATGGTGCATTTCGATCGCTTGCCGATCGTTGAGGATAGGCTCCATCTTGGCGACTTCGGCCATCAGCACAGCATATTCCGGGATATCGCTATCCCATTCGATCAGCGTCGGCTTCGCGCCGGCACGCCGGATAAAGCGCCGATACAGGTGCCAGGTAACTTCGCTGACGATCGAACCATGGTTGTCGATCAGCAGCGGACCACTCTCGTGATCTTCGCGGGCGTGGCCGGCCAGATGGATCTCGCCGACAAGGGCCGGATCGATCGCGTCGATATAGGCGTCCATGTCGAGGCCGACATTGGTGGCGGTGACCTCGACATTGTTTATATCGAACAGCAGGCCGCAGCCCGCTCGCCGGCACAAGGCGTGGATGAAATCCGTCTCGCTCATTTCGTCGTCACGATAGCTGAGATAGCGGGACGGATTCTCGATCAGGATGGTCCGTTGCAGCCGGTCCTGAACCTTGCCGATTTCTCCGGCAAGATGGTCGAACGCTTCGTAAGTATAGGGAATGGGGAGCAGATCGGGGTAGCGATCATGGGCGTTGCCGCTCCAGCTCAGATGGTCGGAAACCATCGCCGGTTGATAGCGGTCACAGAGCGCGCCAAGCTTGTCGAGATCGCTGGCGTTCAGCCCGTCGGCGCTGCCCAGCGACAGGCCGACGCTGTGGAAACTCAAGGGATAGACCTCGGCGATGGCGGTGAGCCAGCGATGAGCCGGGCCGCCATCGCCGAAGTAATTCTGTGGATGAACCTCAACCCAGGACGGGCGTTTCGCCTGTGCGGCATCGCCCAGCACATTCTGATAATGCACCGACTTGAGACCTATGCCGCCCGATGGAGGGAGGGAGCGCGGCATAGGCAGAGCCGACGAAACATCAGGGTCAGGAATTGCGGTCATCCCCAGAAATTAGCGCGTTCAGCTCTTTTTGGGAACCGGTTTCGCATTGCCCTTGTGTGCGGTCAGCGTACCGCCGATTTTTACGCATTCGCCCTTGCCGACATATTTCCAGGCATTGCCCTGATAATCGGCGGTCGAAGTGCCCGCACAGCTGGTGCCCGGTCCGGCGGCACAATCATTCTTGCCGGCAAGCGCGACGCCATAGCATTTTTCTTTCGCACCCGCCGCCTGCGCAGCGGTCGCCGAAAGGGACAGGGTTGCAGCCGCAGCGAGGGCGGCGGCAGCGGCGGTAGTCTTGATCAAGGCTGACATTAAATTTCCTCTCTAGAAATGGGGAACGGGTCCGAACCCGCCAATCCGGGCTCGAAAGGACATTCGCAATGTTCGACGATCCGGTTACATCATCCTTCCCTGACAATAGAGATTGCCCGTGAAACGAATCGCAATCCCTTGGAAATCCGACAAAAACGGGAAGAAATATTTTCCGCCCTTTCCCTTGACGGCAGATGAATAACCATTACATGGCATCTGTTAGCACTCGAAAGGAGAGAGTGCTAATTCACACAGATTCTGCTCTTCCGACTGGCGGCAAACCGCTGGTCGGGTGAGTTTTGGATTGGACAAGAAAGGGAAATCTATGAAATTTCGTCCATTACATGACCGTGTATTGGTGCGCCGCGTAGAAGCGGACACAAAAACCGCAGGCGGTATCATCATTCCGGATAGTGCACAGGAAAAGCCTTCGGAAGGCAAGGTTGTCGCCGTTGGCAATGGCCTGAAAGACGATGATGGCAAAGCCACGCCGCTCGACGTCAAAAAAGGCGACAAGATCCTGTTCGGCAAATGGTCGGGCACGGAAGTCACCGTCGACGGCGAAGAACTGATCATCATGAAGGAAAGCGATATTCTCGGCATTATCGAGAAATAGGCGCTTTCTTCCATCAATATTTCAATCATTTAAGCAGAGGAAAATATCATGGCTGCTAAAGACGTAAAATTTGGTCGCGACGCTCGCGAACGCATCCTCAAGGGTGTGAACACGCTGGCTGACGCCGTTAAAGTCACTCTCGGTCCCAAGGGCCGGAATGTTGTGCTCGACAAGAGCTTTGGCGCACCGCGCATCACCAAGGACGGTGTTTCGGTTGCAAAGGAAATCGAACTGAAAGACAAGTTCGAGAACATGGGCGCACAGATGCTTCGTGAAGTGGCATCGAAAACCAATGATGTTGCTGGCGACGGCACCACCACGGCCACCGTATTGGCTCAGGCGATCGTCAAGGAAGGCATGAAATCCGTTTCTGCCGGCATGAACCCGATGGATCTGAAGCGCGGCATCGACCAGGCGGTTCTGGCCGTGGTTGCGGATCTCAAGAAGCGCTCGAAAGACGTCAAGGGCACCGAAGAAATTGCCCAGGTCGGCATTATTTCTGCCAATGGCGATCGCGAAGTCGGCGAGAAAATTGCTGAAGCGATGGAAAAAGTCGGCAAGGAAGGCGTGATCACGGTTGAAGAAGCCAAGGGTCTCGACTTTGAACTCGACGTTGTCGAAGGCATGCAGTTTGACCGCGGTTATCTGTCGCCTTACTTCATTACCAACCCGGACAAGATGGTTGCCGAACTTGACAACCCCTATATCCTGATCCATGAAAAGAAGCTGACCAACCTGCAGCCATTGCTCCCGATTCTGGAAGCTGTTGTTCAGGCCGGCCGTCCGCTGCTGATCATTGCCGAAGATATTGAAGGCGAAGCGCTGGCGACCCTGGTGGTCAACAAATTGCGCGGCGGACTCAAGATCGCAGCGGTCAAGGCTCCTGGTTTCGGTGATCGTCGCAAAGCGATGCTCGAAGATATCGCGATCCTGACCAAGGGCGAAATGATCTCCGAAGACCTCGGCATCAAGCTGGAAAGCGTTACGCTGAACATGCTCGGTGAAGCCAAGAATGTCACGATCGACAAGGATAACACGACGATCGTTGATGGCGCTGGCAAGAAGAGCGACATCAAGGCGCGCGTCGAAGCGATCCGTAACCAGATCGAAAACACGACGTCCGACTATGACAAGGAAAAGCTGCAGGAACGTCTGGCGAAACTCGCCGGCGGTGTTGCCGTGATCAAGGTCGGCGGCGCGTCCGAAGTTGAAGTGAAAGAGAAGAAAGACCGTGTCGACGATGCGCTGCACGCAACCCGTGCTGCGGTTGAAGAAGGCATTGTCCCAGGCGGCGGTGCTGCGCTTCTTTATGCTACGTCGGCGCTCAAGGGCCTCGAAGGCATCAACGACGACCAGACCCGCGGCATCGACATTGTTCGCAGAGCGCTGCAGGCCCCGGTTCGTCAGATTGCTGAAAATGCAGGCTTTGACGGCGCGGTTGTTGCCGGCAAGATGCTCGATCAGAAGAGCAAGGAATTCGGCTTCAACGCATCGACCGATGTGTATGAAGACCTTGTCAAAGCTGGCGTGATCGATCCGACCAAGGTTGTCCGTGCGGCATTGCAGGATGCTTCCTCGGTGGCCGGCCTGCTGATCACCACCGAAGCGGCTGTGGCGGAATCGCCATCAGACGACAAGGGCGGCGGCGGCATGCCCGACATGGGCGGCATGGGCGGTATGGGCGGAATGGGTTTCTAAACCCGTTCGTCCGGCTAACGCTGAACCAATCAAGAGGGGCTGGAAGGAAACTTCCGGCCCTTTTTTATATTGCGGCTTTCGACATGTTTCCAAACCATTATGGTTATGTCATGCTGGTTCCTGAATCTAACTGTCCCGAGGATGATATTGCATGACCAAAACCGCGCTGCTCTTTTCGACCGCCTTGCTTGCACTGGCCTTCTCCACCCCCACCGCTGCAGTGGCTTCGCAATCCGCGGACGCGGTCGAGGCCAGCGAAACTGAAACAGACCGCATCAACATGTGGTTCGATCAAAAATATGAGGAAGAACTGAAATTCAGCCCGATTGAACAGACCATGATTGGCCGCAAGACCGACTATGGCCTGATCGACGATTTCAGCGTCGAAGGGGCCGACAGGGAACTGACCTGGTTGCGCAGCGCTGTTGCGGAAATGAAAAGCCGTTTTGACTATGCCAAGCTCTCGCCCGAGGCAAAAACCTCTTATGACATCTGGTTGTACAATCTGAAACAGGCCGAAGCCGGCGTCGCGTTTCGAAACAATCGATATGCACTGCACCAGCATAATGGCTTGCAATCCTTTTTCCCGACTTTCCTGATCAACACGCACAAGGTTGAAACCGAAACGGATATGCTGGGCTTCATCCAGCGCCTGTCCGGCGTTGCCACGGCACTCGACCAGTTGCTGGCGCGCGCGCAGACCAATGCCGAAGCGGGAACCCGGGCACCCCGTTTCGCCTATGAAGGGGTGATTGACCAGTCGACCAAGATCATCAGCGGTGCGCCTTTTGATGACGGCGAGCCCTCGGCAATCTGGGCTGCGACCGAGGAGAAGCTGCAAGGGCTGGTGGACAAGGGTGCGATCGATGATGCGCGCGCCGCGGTGTTGCGGGAACAGGCGAGAGCGGCGCTGACCTCCGTTTTTGCGCCCGCCTATCAGAGGATCATTGCCTGGTATGAAACCGACATGCCCAATAGCGATGCGTCCCCGAGAGGGGTCCGCGCGCTGCCAAATGGCGAAGCATTCTATAATTATCGCCTTGCCAATCAGACGACGACCAATTTGTCGGCGGACGAGATTCACAATATCGGCCTGTCCGAAGTGGCACGTCTGCGCAGCGACATGGAGGCGATCAAGGACAAGGTGGAATTTGACGGTGATCTGAAGGCTTTCTTCAAATTCATCCGTGAAGATGACCGCTTTTACTTTTCGGACGATGATGCCGGGGCCGATCAATATATTGCTGCGGCCAAGGGGCATATCGATGCGTTGAAGGAAAAATTGCCGGATTATTTCGGTATATTGCCCAAGGCCGATCTCGAAGTGCGCCGCGTCGAGGCGTTTCGCGAACGCGATGGTGCCGCCCAACATTATCGCAGCGGGACGCCTGATGGCTCGCGTCCCGGCATCTATTATGCCCATCTCTCCGACATGCGGGCGATGCCGATCCCGACGCTGGAAGTGATCGCTTATCATGAAGGTCTGCCTGGCCACCATATGCAGATTTCCATTGCCCAGGAACTGACCGCCATTCCGACTTTCCGGACGCAAGCGGGCTATACTGCCTATAGCGAAGGCTGGGGGCTCTATTCGGAAAAGCTGGCCAAGGAAATGGGCGGTTATCGGGATCCCTATTCCGAATTCGGACGGCTCACCAGCGAGATCTGGCGGGCAATCCGTCTGGTCGTGGACACCGGATTGCACAGCAAGGGCTGGACCGAGGAGCAGGCGGTTGCTTATTTCCTCGAAAACAGCTCGATCCCGGAAGCTGCGGTGCGCTCCGAAGTCGCTCGCTATCTGGTCAATCCGGGTCAGGCGACCAGCTACAAGATCGGCATGATTAAAATACTCGAACTGCGGGCACGTGCCGAGGAGCAGCTCGGTGACCAGTTTGACATTCGCGCTTTCCATGACGTGATATTGGGCGGCGGCGCTTTGCCGCTCGGTATTCTAGAGAAGCGGGTCGATCAGTGGATCGCTGACGTGAACGCAGGATAGCAAATCTTCCCTCGCACGCGCCAAAATCGGAGTGCGTTACATGATATTTGATGGCGGCCAACCGCTAGCGCTATCCTGCGCCCGGTCGGCTTGATATAGACCGACGATCAGGAGATGGTCCCCGCACTGCGTCGGGGAATGGGGAGGAACAACGCGCGATATGGTCTGCAGCACCTTCGAACTATTCAAGATTGGCGTCGGACCCTCGAGCTCGCACACCATGGGTCCGATGCTGGCGGCGGCGCAATTTGTCGAGCGGGTCGCCGATAGCGGCGAGTTGGCTGATGTCAGCCGCCTTGAGACCAGATTATTCGGTTCGTTGGCGCTGACGGGCAAGGGCCACGCCACCGACCGTGCGATCCTGCTCGGGCTGAGCGGCGAACGACCGGAAAATATCGAACCCGATGCCGCGGATATGCTGGTCGGGGAAATAAGGGAATCGATGCAGATTCGCTTGAACGGCAGCCATCGAATCGCTTTTGACGAAGCAGTGGATGTGATCTTCGACCAGAAGAAACGGCTCGATTTCCACAGCAATGCCATGCGTTTCACCGCGTTCCGGGATGATCAGCCGATCGCGAGCCGTGTCTATTATTCGGTCGGTGGCGGTGCGGTCCTGGACGAGGACCAGATTGGCAGCAACAATCCGGAGAGCGGCCTGTGGGATGTACCCTATCGCTTTTGCTCGGGAGCAGATCTGCTCCAGATTGCCGCCGACGAGGGTCTGTCGATCGCGGAAATCATGCGGGCCAATGAGCGTACCCGGCTGCAAGACGAAGAGATTGGTGTCAATATCCGCGCGATTGCCGATGCCATGGCCGCCTGTATCGATCGCGGCATCCTGCAAGGCGGCATTCTGCCCGGCGGCCTGCGCGTCAAGCGCCGGGCACCACTGATCCATGCGCGACTGATGGAGCAGCAGGAACGGGCATTGTCCGATCCGCTGACCATATTGGACTGGGTCAATCTCTGGGCGCTGGCGGTCAATGAAGAAAATGCAGCCGGTGGCAAGGTGGTGACTGCGCCGACCAATGGCGCCGCCGGGATCGTTCCGTCGGTGCTGCGCTTCTACGAAAGATTTGCGCCCAAGGCGGATGTCGCCGGTGTCGAAACCTTTCTGCTCACAGCTGCCGCCATCGGATCGCTGTTCAAGGAAAATGCCTCTATCTCCGGTGCAGAGGTCGGCTGCCAGGGTGAAGTTGGTGTCGCCTGTTCGATGGCTGCGGCTGGCCTGACGGCGGCCTGGGGCGGCACGCCATTGCAAGTCGAAAATGCGGCGGAAATCGGGATGGAGCATAATCTCGGACTGACCTGCGATCCGGTTGGCGGATTGGTGCAGGTACCCTGTATCGAACGCAACGCGGTGGGCGCGGTCAAGGCAATCGAGGCGGCACGGCTGTCTATCCTGGGGGATGGCACGCACCGGGTCAGCCTCGACGAAGTAATCGAGACCATGCGCAAAACCGGTCTGGATATGAGCGAGCGCTACAAGGAAACGTCACAAGGAGGCTTGGCCGTCAATCTGGTAGAATGCTGAGTCAATCGGGGGGATCTATCGATGAAGAAACTGGGGATGGCGCTTTTGGTCCTGGTGTTGACCGGCGTGGGCGCGAGCCTGTTATTTCAGGAGCAGATCGGTGAGCGGCTATTCGCGCGGGCGGTGGAGACGGCTGTCACTCGCGATGTGATCGGTGATCTGCCGGACGGCATGCATGTCATATTGTGCGGAACCGGTTCGCCGCTGCCCGATCCGACCCGGGCGGGACCTTGCTCTGCCGTGATCATCGACGGCAAGATGTTCATTGTCGATATCGGCGGCGGTGCGGTCCGCAATCTGGGCCTGATGGGGCTGGCACCCGGGCAGGTCGAGGCGCTGCTGCTCACCCATTTTCATAGCGATCATATCGACGGAATGGGCGAACTGATGCTCCAGCGCTGGGCCGGTGGCGGCCGCACGGCGCCCTTGCCGGTGATCGCGCCGGTAGGCGTCGAGCCCATCGTCGAGGGTCTGAACGCCGCTTATGCCGCCGATGTGCAATATCGAATTGCGCATCATGGCAAGGCGACGATGTCGCTGGCGGGTGCCGGCGGCGTGGCCCGTCCCTATTCTTTCGCCGAAGGCCAGGACGAGATGGTTGTGTACGAGCAGGACGGGATCAAGATCACTGCATTCTCCGTGGTCCACGAACCGATCTCGCCAGCGGTCGGCTATCGGTTCGACTATGGCGGCCGCTCTGTGGTGTTCAGCGGTGACACGGTCAAACTGCCGATTGTCGAGACGATCTGCAATGGCTGCGATCTGCTGGTCCATGAAGTGCTGAATGCCGAGATGGTCGGAACGATGGAAAAGGCGTTTGACCGAGCCGGGCGCAAGCGGCTGGTCAAAATAATGGCGGATATTCCAGACTATCACACGACACCGGTCGAGGCCGCGGAAACAGCCAAGGCTGGCAAGGCGAAGATGCTGGTGCTGTCCCATATCGTGCCGGCGCTGCCGCTGGGATATCTGGACAAATATTATCTCAAGGGTGTCGATGCCGCCTATGACGGACCGGTGGTGCTGGGCAAGGACGGGATGATGTTCAGCCTTCCCGCCAATAAGGATAGTATCGAACGGAGTGATTTGCTCTAATTTGGAGTCCAGTCCTGTGCTTCTGCGCAGACAGGAGCCCATCTCCTGAACTGGCATTATCCGGATCAGCGGGAGATGGGTTCCCGCCATGACAAGGGCATGACCATGAATCGATACTGGCGTCTGAATTCTCGTCCCGAAGGCAGCGATGTTTCCGGTGCGCTTTCGCTCGAGAGCGAACCAATGCCGCAACTCGCCGATGGCGAGGTACTGGTCAAATCGGCCTATCTGTCGATGGATGCGGGCACGCGGATGTGGATGACGGAGCGGGAAGACAGCTATCAGCCACCGTTGCAACTGGGCACCAAGATGGTCGGGCTGGTGCTGGGCCATGTTGCTGCGTCCCGGCACGAGGGCTTTGTCGAGGGGGAGCTGGTGCGCGGTTTTGGGCAATGGGCCGAATATAGCGTGCTGCAACCGGACCTGGCCGGGCTGGTGACGGTCGATGACAGCGTCGACGATATCAAGCAGCATTTTGGCGTGCTCGGCTTCAACGGCTGGACCGCGCTATGGGGCATAAAGGAAACCGCAGGCGTGAAGGCTGGCGACAATGTGCTGGTCTCTGCCGCTGCCGGTGCCACGGGGGTGCTGGCTTGCCAGGTTGCGAAGATCCTGGGGGCCAATGTTTATGGCCTGGCCGGTGGGCCGGATAAATGCCGCTGGCTGGAAGAGGAGCTCGGGATCACCAAGGCCATCGATTACAAGAAGGACGATATCGCCGCAGAGCTGGCGAAAGTCGAAGGCGGTATCAACGCCTATTTCGACAATGTGGGCGGGCCGATTCTCGATGCGGTGCTGCCCAATATGGCGCTTTACGGCCGGATCGCGCTTTGCGGTCTGCTTGCCCAATATGAAGGCGACGGTCGCGGGAGGGGGCCGGACCATTTCGATCAGATATTGATGAAGCGGCTGCGCATTGAAGGATTTTTCTCGCCCGATTTCATGGATCAGGGCGAAAGATTGACAGCCCAATTGAAATCATGGCTCGACGAGGGGCTGATCGACACGCCTTTTGATGTCACGGACGGCATCGAAAATGTTCTGACCGCTTATGAAAAACTGTTCACCGGCGGTAATATCGGCAAGGTGCTGGTCAGGATTTCCTGAAGCGCATACCGAAAATCGACAGCGCCATGATCATGCTGGCGAGAAGGATCGAGAGCAGGGCCAGCCCGTCCCAGCCGCCGCTGCCATAGACGGCGGTTCCGAGCCAGCTCGAGAAACCGCCGCCGATGAACATGATGACAATATAGATGGTCATCAGCCGGGTCCGAATTTCCGGGGCGCGGCCAAACAGGATCGTGCGATTGGCGACATCCATCGACGCTCCGCCAAAATTGCTGAACAGGATCGGCAGGATCATGATCCAGATATTGTCGCCGGATATCAGCAATAGCAACGCGCCGATCAACTGGGAAATGGCGAACAGCATCCGGGCCTTTTCCGGACCGATCCGGTCGGCGAGTCGTCCGGACCAGGGTGCGATGAAGACATTGCTGACCGCCAGCAGAGCGAGATAGCCGACGACATCGACTCCATAGCCCATGGCAGGACTGGTCAAATGCAGGCCGATACCGAGCCACAAGGCCAGGAAGAAGCCGAAGGACAGGGCTTGCAACAGGCCGGCGATCAGGACATCGGGCATGACCTTGATGATCGGCCAAAGCGAAGCAATGAGGCCAGCATAGCTTTGGCTGGGACTGCTGTCATCGCGCAATTTTTCGTCTTTTTCCATGATGAACGGGATGATGCACAGGAGCAGGAATGTCAGACCTGCGCCAACCCCATAGGCCGCGCGCCAACCAAAATAATGGCCGAGCACGCCTGCTCCGGCACGGCTGCCGAGCAAGCCGACAGTGATGCCGGCGGTCAGGATCCCGGTGACATGACCAATACGATCCGGCCTCACTCGCTTGGTGACATAAGCGGGCAACAGATAGGGTGTGATGGTGGCGAAGCCGAGCAGCGAGGACGCCGCGACAAACAGCAGGAAATTCTGCGAAAGCCCCATCGCCAGCATCGCCAGAAACTGGCCGGCGACGAAGAGGATCACCAGCTTGCGGTTATTGATCCGGTCACCAAGCGGCAAGAGCAGCAGGATGCCCAGTGCCAGCGCGATCTGATTGAACGCCGGGACCAGACCCAGCAATGTGCCATGCACGCCAAATTCATCGCCAACCGGGGCGATCAGCGGATGGATATAATAGCCATTGGCAACCGCCACGGCGCAGGCCGCCGAAAACAGGAACAGCTTGATCTCGCTGATCCGGCGCGGTGCGGTGATGGGAGACGAAGCGGTGGGAGCGGTCAATGACTGGCTTTCGTTGAGCGGACGACCTAGCCATGGCGCAGCCCAAACGGCAAGTCCTCTGTCGCTTTCGCTAGCCGATGCTATCGGCGAGACGCCGAACCGCTTTTGCGTAAACCTGCTGTTGCAATTGCGCGACCAGTTCGGGATCCGCGACATCGGGGTGACCGCTGTGAAAGGGGGGATGCGGATCATATTCCAGACTGAGCTGGATAGACTCGGCCAGTTGTTGCCCGGCGATTTCCGCAGTCACCGTCAAAGCAAAATCGATACCCGCAGTTACCCCGCCAGCGGTGATCAGACGGCCATCCTGAACCACGCGCGCCTTTTCATAGGTCGCCCCGAATTTTTCAAGGAGACCGGTATAGGCCCAATGGGTGGTCGCCCGTTTGTCCTGCAGCAATCCCGCAGCACCCAGGGCCAGCGCACCGGTGCAGACCGAGGTCACATATCGTGCGGCACCGGCCTGATTCCGCAAAAATTGCAGCGTCATGTCATCCCGAATCACCTCCCTGATGCCGAATCCGCCCGGGACGCAAAGCAAATCGGCTGGCGGGCAATCCCCGAAGCGGGCCGAGGGCAGGATCGCAAAGCCGCTGTCTGTCTGAACCGGTTTTATCTCCCTGGCCGCCGTGTGGACCACGGCACCGGGAATACGGGAAAGCACCTGTGCAGGTCCGGTGAAATCCAGCTGGGTAATGCCGTCGAACAGCAGAAAGACAATGTGGAAGGGTTTTGGGTCATCGGTCATCGGGCTACTCCCAGGTTAGAGAAATGCCCAGGCGATCGGCTTGAAAATTTGTCCGCTCCCTGATGGTATCCCATCTTGATCTCGCCAGTCACGAACAGGTTGTTGTTTAACACCATATATACACGCGAACAATCGGTTTTGACTGTGCCTGTCGGCCAGCGAATATTCATAAGCCCGCTGGTATAAAGGAGGGATGGCTTACGGGACGCAAACCAGCGGGCAGGACCGCGCCCAATCGCTGGCAGCGGTAATCGCCATTCATGCCGCTCTCGGCTATGCGCTGTTGAGCGGGATGAGCCTGGAGATTGCCGAGCGCATCGATCCAAGGTTCAAGGTCATCCATATCACGCCGCCGCAGCCACCAGAAGCGGCCCCGGACAAGAAGCCGGCAGAAACTGATGAAGGCGCGGCCTCGCCTGAAAATCTGCGGGCCAGGGCAAGTCAGATTGTTGTGCCGAAACCGGAAGTAAAGCTCAACGTAGAATCGGTCGTGGTTGCTGCACCGGTTGCCGGGGTAGGAAGTGACAATCAGGCGGGTGCTTCAGACCAGCCCGGTCCGGGTTTTGGCAGCGGTGGTCAGGGCCAGGGATCGGGAAGCGGTGGGAGCGGCGATGGGACCGGCAGCGGCGGCATAGTCTCCGGTCCGCGCCATGTGTCCGGGGCGATTAGCCGCAAAGACATCCCCCGTTCCGTCTGGGAGGCGGGGAATCGCGGCAATGTCATGGTCCGCTTCACCGTTGGCACCGATGGCCGTGCGCGCGGGTGCCAGATCCGGCAATCCAGTGGTCACCCTGTTTTGGATGCGACCACCTGCCGGCTGATCGAGGCGCGGTTCCGCTTCGAACCGGCACGAGACACGAGTGGCCGACCGGTGGCCCGTCCTTATGGCTGGCTGCAACAATGGTGGCAGGATGGTCGCGGCCCGCGACAGGTGAACTGAATCGAAGCATCGCGCCATTTCACAACAAAAAGTTAACCATGCATCTGCACAGCAGTTCAATATATCGCTGCCATAAGAGCGATTGATGAACACAACCATGTCCAGCTTGTCGCCTGTTCGACAGACCGCCATCATTTCGGCGATCGCGGCGTTGCTGTCGGTGATGCTCACGGCGGCGGCCTATTTGCTGTTTTTCGGGATGGACAACCGGTTCTGGCCAGCGATCAACATGTCGCTGATGATACCCTGGGTGATCACGATACCGCTGGGCTTTTATATGTCGAAACAACGGTTCCATCTGGTTTGCCTGACCAACCGACTCAAGGAAACGCAAACCAAGTTGCGCACGGCGAACAAAGTTCTGGAACAGCGTGTCAATGTTGACGGGATGACGGGCCTGCTCAGCCGGGACAGCTTTTTGAGCCAGCTTGATCAATTGCGTGCGGCAGAAGCATCCAGCGTGCTGATGATCGTCGATGTTGACCATTTCAAGAATATCAATGACAATTTCGGACATCCGATCGGCGATCAGGCGCTGATGCTGCTCGGCAAGATATTTCGCAAGACTCTGCGCCGCAATGATCTGGTTGGCCGCATTGGCGGTGAGGAATTTGGCATATTCCTGCCCGCAACCAGCGCGCCAGAGGGTCAGATTATCGGCGAAATAATCCGGCATGAGATAGAGAATACGATTTTTGAACCTTATCAGAACATGCGCCATGTCATCACCGTCAGCATTGGCGTGACCGACATCGTCCCGTGTCAGCAACGCGCGGCGATGTTGGGGAACGCCGATACCGCTCTGTTCACGGCGAAGCGACGCGGGCGCAACCAGGTGGTATTATTTGAGCCCGGCATGCGCGCCAAGCCCCGTCCGGTTCATGATAATGTGCAGGATTACCGGCCAGCCCTGCCGCATTCAAATTTCCGCTGACGTGGAATTTGAAATGACGAAGGCCGCTGGCGCTGCTAGTGCTGGCGGTTATGACGGATACTTCAGACAGCAAACCCAGTCACCTCTATCTGGTTGACGGCTCGGCCTATATTTTCCGAGCCTATCATCGCCTGCCGCCGCTAACCAATGTACGCGGCGAGCCGGTTGGTGCAGTCTATGGCTATACAACCATGTTGTGGAAGCTGGCCGACGAACTCAACAAGGCCGATGGTCCGACGCACATGGCAGTGGTTCTGGACAAGGCGGGAACCAGTTTCCGCAACGATCTCTATGATCAGTATAAAGCGAACCGGCCGGAAGCCCCGGAGGATCTGAAGCCGCAATTTCCGATGATCCGCGACGCGACGCGTGCCTTTTCGCTGCCGCTGATCGAGGAAGAGAATGTCGAGGCCGACGACATGATCGCCTCCTATACCAAGGCGGCGCTGGATGCAGGCTGGAAAGTCACCATTGTCTCCTCCGACAAGGATCTGATGCAGCTGATCGAGCCGCATGGGGACAGCCGCGTCGACATGCTCGATACGATGAAAAATGCGCGGATGAACCGGGCAACGGTCGAGGAAAAATTCGGGGTCGGGCCGGAAAAGCTGGGGGATGTGCTCGGGTTGATGGGCGACAGTTCCGACAACATCCCCGGCGTCCCCGGTATCGGGCCCAAAACCGCATCAAAGCTGATCAACGAATATGGTGATATCGAAAGCGTGCTGATCGCTGCGCCGGACATGAAGCCGTCGAAGATGCGCGATAATCTGATCGAATTTGCCGAGCAGGCGCGACTGTCCCGGATATTGGTGACGTTGCGGGAGGATTGCCCGCTGCCCGACACGCTGGAGAGTTTTCTGATCCAGGATATTCCCGACGCGCCGCTGCGCGAATTTCTGTCGCATCACGGGTTCAACAGCCTGCTCAAGAAGCTCGGCGGTGACGGCCATGCCGAGCCGCAAAATCCCGATGTTGCCGACCGGAAGCCGGCCCAGGCCATCGCCGCCGCGCCTGACGCCCCCGCCATCGACCGCTCCCGATATGAATGCGTGCAGACGGTCGCGGCGCTCGACCAGTGGATTGCCCGGGCCACCGAACATGGCGTGTGCGCGGTCGATCTGGAGACGGACAGCCTTGAAAGTGTGACGGCCCGGATCGTCGGTGTCTGCCTCGCCACCGGACCCAGTGCGGCCTGCTATATCCCGCTTGGCCACGCCAGCGGCGACATGTTTGGCGAGACGCCGGAACAGATCGGTCTCGAGGCTGCGCTGGCGAAACTGAAGCCGCTGCTGGAGGATGATGCCGTACTCAAGGTCGGGCAGAATCTGAAATATGACATGGGTGTGCTGGCCCAGCATGATATCCGGATCGCTCCGTTTGACGATACCTTGGTGATGAGCTTCAACCTTGATGCGGGCCTCCATGGTCATGGCATGGACGAGCTCAGCAAGCTGCATCTTGGCCATGAGCCGATCAGCTTCAAAGCGCTGACCGGTACTGGCAAGAAGGCGATCGGATTCGGCGAAGTGCCGCTAGACAAGGCGACCGAATATGGGGCCGAGGATGCCGATGTGACGCTCCGGCTGTGGGAAATATTGCGCTTGCGGATGGTCCCGGAGCGGGCGACCCGGATCTATCAGATGGTCGATCGGCCGCTGGTGTCGGTAATCGCGAAAATGGAAGAAACCGGCGTGCTGGTCGATCGCGAGGAGCTGTCCCGGCTTTCCGCCAAATTTGCCGAGGAAATGGCAAAGCTGGAACTGCAGATCCACGAGCTTGCCGGCGAGAGCTTTGCCATCGGCAGCCCCAAGCAGCTGGGCGAGATCCTGTTCGGCAAGCTAGGTCTGAAGGGCGGGAAGAAAGGCAAGTCGGGGCAATATTCAACCGATATCACGGTGCTCGAGCGGCTGGCCGGCGATGCCGAACCAATCGCGCAGAAGATCGTCGACTGGCGCCAGCTGGCAAAGCTGAAATCCACCTATACTGACGCTTTGCAGGAGCAGATCAACCCGAAAACCGGCCGTGTCCACACGTCTTATTCACTGAGCGGCGCGCAGACCGGACGCTTGTCCTCGACCGAGCCCAATCTGCAGAATATCCCGATCCGGACCGAGATCGGCCGGCAGATCCGGCAAGCCTTTGTCGCCGCGCCCGGCCATGTCATCCTCGCCGCCGATTACAGCCAGATCGAGCTGCGGCTGGCGGCGCATATTGCCGATGTCGATACGCTCAAACAGGCCTTTGCCGCCGGCGAGGATATCCATAACCGGACCGCGCGGGAGCTTTTTGGTACCGAGGATCGCGACGCCCGCGCCCGCGCCAAGACGATCAATTTCGCGATCCTCTATGGCATTTCGCGATGGGGCCTGGCCAGACGGCTGGAGGTCGATCCGGATGAAGCGCAGAATATGATCGACACCTATTTCCAGCGTTTCCCCGGGATCAACCATTATATCTCGACCACGCTCCAGTCGGTCCGCGAGACCGGCTATACCGAAACCCTGTTTGGCCGCAAAACCTGGTTCGAACGGATCCGGTCGAGCAATCAGGCCGAACGCCAGGGTAGCGAGCGCGCGGCGATCAACGCGCCGATTCAGGGGACCAGTGCCGATATCATCAAGCGGGCGATGGCGCGCATGGGCCCGGCGTTGACCGAAGCAGGGCTGGGCGGTGTGAAGATGCTGATGCAGGTGCATGATGAACTGGTGTTCGAAGTACCGGAGGCGGATGTGGGTGCAGCAAGCGAGGTGATTCGCAGCGTCATGTCCGGTGCGGCGGAACCGGCTGTCACATTATCCGTGCCGCTGGATGTGGATATCGGGACAGGCAAAAGCTGGGACGAAGCGCATTGAGCTGACGGCAGAATGGACCAGGTGACCGTTCGGCCGTGTCAGGTCTTTATCCAGAAGCGGATGAACAGGCCAACCGCGCCGATTGCCAGCACGCCCATTGCCCAGTAAGCCAGCAGCCAGAGCAGCCGCCCGGCCAAGGGCGCGCGATCGGCTGCCTTGCCTTTCGATGAAAGGGGATCAAAAGCCATTAGTGATAACCGTCCGATCCGACCTTCCCGCGAAAGACCCAATAAGCCCATCCCGTATAAGCGAGAATGATCGGCACCATGATGCCTGCGCCAATCAACATGAACAGTTGGCTCTCATAGGGGGCGGCGGCTTCCCAGATCGTGACCCGGCCGGGGATCACATCCGGCCACATTGAGACGGCCAGGCCAACGAGACTCAATCCGAACAGGGCGAGCGCATAGAAAAAGGGTGCGGCCTCCTGATGTTTGGACAGGCTGCGGAAAAACAACACCGAGATGATCAGGGTCGCGAGCGGGATCTGGGCGGTCGCGAGGACGCCGGGATAGGCCAGCCAGCGTGTATAATATTCCGCTTCGAGCAACGGCGTCGCGGCGCTTACCGCAGCAATGGCGACGAGCAGCAATATCCCCAGGCGTCCGGCATAGCTGTAACATTGCCGCTGCAACGGCCCTTCGGTTTTCCAGATCAGCCAGCAGCAGCCGAGCAGGGCATAGCCGGCCAGTAGTGCAAAGCCGGTCAGCAGGCTGAATGGCGTCAGCCATTCCCACCAGCCGCCCGCATAGGCGCGGCCTTCCACCGATATCCCCTGCAGCAAGGCACCCAGCGTGATCCCCTGGGCAAAGGTCGCGATGACCGACCCGGCGGTAAAGGCAAAATCCCAGCCGGCACGGTGGCCGGGATCGCGCCAGCGGAATTCGAAGGCCACGCCGCGCAGCACCAGCCCCAGCAACATCGCAATCAATGGCGCGTAGAGCGCCGGCAGGATGATGGCATAGGCCAGCGGGAAAGCGGCGAGCAAGCCGCCGCCGCCCAGGACCAGCCAGGTTTCATTGCCGTCCCATACCGGCGCAATGCTGTTCATCGCGGTGTCGCGATTGGGACCGACCTTGAAATTGGGAAACAGGATACCGATGCCGAGATCAAAGCCGTCCATGATCACATAGACCACCACGGCAAAGGCGATGATGCCGGCCCAGATAACGGTCAGGTCGATGCCGCTCATGTCGCCACTCCTCTATCGTCTTCACCTTCCAGTATCGCGGCTGCAGGGGTAATTCCTGCCGTGCGGATGGGGGCGTCATCCGGTGTTGCTTCATGGGCTTCCGGCGGTTTGGCCACGAGCTTGAACAAATAGACAATGCCGGCACCGAAGACGATGAAATAGACAATAACGAAAGCCAGTAAGGAAGCGGCAACCGCTGGTGCATCGAGCGGGGCAGCGCTCTCGCTGGTGCGCAACAGGCCGTAGACTGTGAAGGGCTGGCGTCCGACCTCGGTCGTGACCCAGCCAGCGAGCACGGCGATAAATCCGGACGGCCCCATCAGCACGGCAGCGCGGAGCAGCCAGGGCGAGTCGAAGAATTTCCTGCGCGCGCGGGCGTACAGGCTCCACAGGCCGAGGCCCAGCATCGCGAAGCCAAGGCCAACCATGATCCGGAATGACCAGAACACGATTCCGACCGGGGGCTGGTCTGCCTCGGGAATCGTATCCAGTCCGGCCATTGGCGCGTTGAGATCATGTTTGAGAATCAGCGATGATGCCTTGGGTATCTGGATGGCATAATCGACGCGCTTTTCCTCGCTGTTGGGAATGCCGAACAGGATCAGTGGCGCACCCTCTGGATGGCTCTGATAATGGCCTTCCATCGCCATCACCTTCGCGGGCTGATATTCGAGCGTATTGAGACCGTGCAAATCACCAGCGAATATCTGCGCCGGTGCGACCAGGGCCGCCATCCACATCGCCATAGAGAACATTTTGCGCGCGCCCGGATTGGTCTTGTCTTTGAGCAGATGCCAGGCGCCAACCGCACCAACTGCAAAGGCAGTGGTCAGATAGGTCGCCAGCAATGTATGGGCCAGGCGATAGGGGAAGCTGGGATTCCAGACAATGTCCCACCAGCTCGCCGCAGGAACGAATTGTCCGACATCGTTGATCGCAAAGCCGACCGGCGTCTGCATCCAGCTGTTGACCGACAGGATCCAGAAAGCGGAGATGAAGGTGCCCACCGCCACCGCCAATGTCGCGACAAAATGCAGCTTGCGACCGACCTTGTTGATCCCGAACAGCATCACCCCGAGGAAGCCGGCTTCGAGGAAAAATGCGGTCAGCACCTCATAGGCCATGAGTGGACCGATGACCGGCCCGGCCTTGTCGGAGAACACCGACCAGTTGGTCCCGAACTGATAGGACATGACGATGCCGGACACGACACCCATCGCGAACACTATGGCAAAAATCTTGAGCCAGTAGCGATACAGGTTTGCATAGACGCCATTGTCGGTTTTCAGCCAGAGACCTTCCAGCACCGCCAGATAGCTGGCGATGCCGATGGTGAAAGCGGGAAACAGGAAATGGAAGCTGACGGTAAAGGCGAACTGGATCCGCGCGAGATTGATTGCGAGATCATTTTCCATCATATCATGCCTCTTGCCATCCAGTCGTCGGTGATATTGTCGGCCTTGTCTTCGGCGTCTGCAATTGCAATTAACGCCGAATAAGCTCCATTTTGTGAAAGAAACACCTTGCCTGACAGTTGCTCGAGAAAATGGGATCGCTGCAGGCGATCCATCACCGGACCCTTGACTTCAGACAGATGGAGCGAAATCCCGCCATCTTCGAGACGGTGGTTGATTGCCTCGATGCTTTCCAGCGCCGAAGCATCGATCGCGTTGACCGCCGAGCACATCAGCACAACGTGGCGCACGCTTTTCTGTTCGGCGACCTGTTCGAGAATGAACTCCTCGAGCCAGCGCGCATTGAGATAGGTCAGGCTTTCATCAATACGGATGGTCAGGATGCGGGGGTCGGTGAAAACCTGGTGCCGGTTGACGTTGCGAAAATGTTCGGTTTCGGGAACGCGCCCGACGATGGCGGCATGGGGACGCGAGCTGCGCCACAGGAATAGAGCAAGGCTGAGAGCGACTCCTGCAATCACGCCGGGCTCTACCCCGGCGAACAGGGTGACACCGATGGTCGCCGCCATCGCGGCAAAATCGGCCTTGGAGTAGCGCCAGATTGTCCGGGGAGTCTTGAAGTCGACCAGACTGAGCACGGCGACTATGATGGTTGCGGCCAAGGTTGCGATCGGCAAGGAAGACAGCAGTGGGGTGAGAAACAGCGCCGCCAACGCGATTCCGACTGCGGTAAAGGCACCTGCGGCCGGTGTCTCGGCGCCGGCATCAAAATTCACCACCGATCGTGCAAATCCGCCCGTAACCGGATAGCCACCGGAAAAGGCTGCCGAGATATTGGCCGCGCCAAGGCCGATCAGTTCCTGATCGGGATCAATTCGCTGACGCCGCTTCGCCGCCAATGTCTGACCGACCGATACCGATTCGACAAATCCGATGATGCTGAGCAGCAAGGCCGGAATGGCCAGCGTTCGCCAAAGCTCCAGATCGACCAGCGGTACGGAAAAGGGTGGCAGGCTGCGCGGGATATCGCCGACCACCTTGACCCCCTGGGCCTCGAGTCCGAACATGATCGTGACGATGGTCGACACGGCAACGGCAGCGATCGGTCCGGCCTTGGCCAGCAGTTCCGCCGGGCGCGCCGGGATGCCAAGGCGCATCAGCAAGGGCTTCAACCCCTTGCGGACCCAGAATAGAAAGGCGGTCGCCGAAACGCCGATAATCAGCGTGGGCAGATTGGTTGTCCCGATGGTAGCGGCAATGCTGGAAACCAGCTCCGGCATGGCAGCACCGCTCGCCTGAATCCCCAGGATCGACTTGATCTGGCTGGTGGCGATGATGATGCCGCTGGCGGTGATAAAGCCCGATACGACCGGGTGGGACAGCAGATTGGCCAAAAAGCCCAGCTTGAATATGCCCAGCAGCAGCAGGAACAGGCCGGAGAGCAGCGCCAATACCAAGGCTGCTGCGATAAATTCCGCGCTGCCGGGAGGAGCGACGGCGCTGGCTGCGGTCAGCGTCATCAGCGACACCACCGCAACCGGCCCGACCGCCAATGTCCGGCTGGTTCCAAAAATCGCATAGGCTATGAGCGGCAAGATTGAAGCGTAGAGTCCGATTTCGGGCGGCAGTCCCGCGAGCATGGCATAGGCCAAGCTTTGCGGAATCAGCATGATCGTCACGATGATCGCGGCCACGCCGTCATTGGTCAGCGTCGTGCCATTATAGCGACTGCCCCAATCCAGAATTGGCAAATAGCGCGAAATTTTCATGCGCTATCTTGTTCTGTACCGATGCGGTGGGGTTTGACCATCCATTCGCGTCCCTTGAGCATGCCATGCCAGTAAACCGGCGGCAGGATGGTGTCCTTGAGCAGCCACGACAGCCGCGAGGGCCTGGTACCGTCGATCAGCCAATGGGGGAAGCTCGGTAGCAATTTGCCGCCATAGCCGAATTCGGCCAGCACCACCTTGCCGCGCTCGACGGTCAGCGGGCAACTGCCATAGCCATCATAATCGGCGACCGGCGGCTTGCCGTCGAGTGCGGCGAGGGCGTTGACGGCAACAACCGGGGCCTGTTTGCGAACGGCGGCCATGGTCTTGGCATTCGGGGCGCTGCAAGCATCTCCCAGCGAGAATATATTGGCATATTTTGTGTGTCGCAGGGTGGCCTGATCGACATCGACGTAGCCATTCTCGGCTGCCAGCGGACTGGAACGAATGAAATCGGGGGCTGCTTGTGGCGGCACCACATGAAGCATGTCGAATGCCACTTCGACATGCTTGGTTGCCTCGCCATGTTTCTGTTCGAAGGTGGCAATCCGGGCTTCGCCATCCACGGCGACCAGCCTCGATTCGAGGTTCAGATGCGCGTTGTAACGCTCCACATATTCCATCAGGGCCGGCACATATTCCTTGACGCCGAACAGCACTGCACCCGCATTATGGAACTGCACGTCAATATTGCCCAACACACCTTCTTTTTCCCATTTGCTGCAGGACAGATACATCGCCTTCTGCGGAGCGCCGGCACATTTTATCGGCATCGGCGGCTGGGTGAACAAGGCTCTCCCGCCGGTCAAGCCCTTCACCAGACGGAACGTATAGGGAGCAAGATCAAAGCGGTAGTTGGATGTGACGCCGTTTTTGCCCAACGTCTCGGGCAGTCCGTCAATCGCTTCCCAGTCGAGCTTGATCCCCGGACAGACGATCAGAACGTCATATCCGATTGCCTGTCCGTCTGCCGTATGGATGAAATTATGATCGGGATCAAATGCCGTTACGGCCGACTTGATCCATAGCGCCCGGTCCGGGATCAGGTCCTTTTCCTTGCGGTGCGTGAACTCCGCCGAAAAAGCCCCGCCCCCCACCATTGTCCAGCCGGGCTGGTAATAATGGTCCTCCGCCGGGTCGATTATTGCGAGCGTAATATTCTTGTTGCGCTTCAGGATGCTCGCAGCAGTAGCGATGCCACCGGTGCCGCCGCCGACAATGACAATATTGAATCTTGAGGAAGAAACAGCCTTTTTGCTGCTCGCTGGCTGCGTCATTTTCGTCAAATGCGTCGAACGGGTACCGGATCGGCAATAGGCCAGTGCCGGGGTGGGCAGGGTGGCGAGTGCCGCCGCCATTTCTTCACCGTCCTGATCGGTGATCGCACCGGCTATCGCCGGTACATAGGCAAAACGCAGGCCTGCTTTGGCTGCCGCCTCTGCCATCGCGCTCGAACGGGGATGCTCACCGTCTTCGTCATCGGGCCGGTTGCAGATGATCGATTTGAAACCGGCCTTCGCCAGTGTCGCGACATCCTCAAGCTCCAGCTGCGGTGATACGCTCACGCGATCGTCCAGCCTGGTAATTTTTGGCTTGCTTGTCATCGGACGTCCTTTTCGGTTCAGTCTGTTTCAGCTTGTCACACGATGGGCGACCATGCCTGCCAGCAGGGCAATCACGAAGGCCAGTGCGGGCAGGGGGTTGATCGCGAGATCGGCCAGCCCAGGCCCTGGACAAAGGCCGCTGATGCCCCAGCCGGCACCGAATAGCACCGCGCCGATGGTCAGCTTGCGATCGATCCGCGATGTGTCCGGAAGCGAGAAATGCGCATCGGCAAATGGCTTGTCGAGCCGCCGCTGGATGATCCAGGCCAGCGCCATTGGCAGCATCGCTCCGCCCATTACAAAAGCCAGTGTCGGGTCCCAGTCACCAAAAAGGTCGAGAAACCCCTGAACCCGCGCCGGATCAGCCATGCCGGAATAGGCAAGGCCGGCACCAAATAAAGCACCCGCGAAAAGAGCGACCACAATCTGCTTCATAGGAAGCCTCCTGCACGCATCAGCGCGACCGTAATAAATCCGCTCGTCATGAAGATCGCGGTGGCTATTAGCGATCGGCGCGACAGTCTCGACATCCCGCAGACGCCATGCCCGCTGGTACAGCCTGAGCCAAGGCGGGTCCCGTAGCCGACCAGCAAGCCGCCGATCAGCAACGGAATTATCGAGGGCGGGAAGCGGGTCACGATACCGCCGGTGATCCAGGAGAGAATCAATGCTCCGAGCGGCAGACCGACAATGAAGGCTATCGCGATGCTGCGCGGCGCGCCGCTATCAGCGATCCCGGTGGCACGCGCCGCGAGTCCGCTGACCCCGGCAATCCGGCCAAGACCCAGCAGCATGATCGCGGCAGCCACGCCAATCATCAGCCCACCGATCAGGCCTGCCACCGGCATTGCATGAGGAAATGCCGAGAGCATCAGACGCCGTTCAACGGAACTTTGAGATAGCGAACGCCATTGTCTTCCGCGGGCGGCAAGTGGCCGGCGCGCATATTGACCTGCACCGACGGCAGAATCAGTCGCGGCATATCCAGCGTCTTGTCCCGCGCGGTCCGCATGGTCACAAATTCGTCCTCGCTCACCCCGTCATGGGCATGAATATTGTGCTTCCGCTCTTCGGCAACGGTGGTTTCCCAGACATAGTGCATCCGCCCTTCCGGCAAATAATCATGACACATGAACAGACGGGTGGTGCCGGGCAGCGACAATATCCGCCGCATTGACTGGTATAATTTGCGTGCGTCGCCGCCCGGAAAATCCGCCCTGGCGGTGCCATAGTCGGGCATGAACATGGTATCGCCGACAAAAACGGCATCGCCAATGACATAGGCGATGCAAGCGGGCGTATGGCCGGGCACGTGCATCACGGTTACATCAATAGCGCCAATCCTGAAGGTATCGCCGTCGGCGAACAGATGATCGAAATCCGACCCGTCCCGCTGAAATTCCGTGCCAGCATTGAACAATTTGCCAAACACATCCTGCACCGTCACGATATGCTCGCCAATGGCGATCTTGCCCCCGAGCTTTTCCTGCAGATAGGGCGCAGCCGACAAATGATCAGCATGGGCATGGGTTTCGAGCAGCCATTCAATTTTCAGTCCCTGCTCTTGCACATAGGCAATGACTTCGTCGGCAGAGTCGAACGAGGTCCGACCGGAAGCCGGATCAAAATCAAAGACGCTATCGATGATGGCGGCAGATCTGCTCTCCGCATCATGCACGACATAGGTCACCGTATTGGTTGGCTGGTCAAAAAATGACTGGATCACAGGTATATTGCGCTGTGCCTTGGAAATTTGCTCTGTCGCATGAATCAATGTCGAATCAGTCATGGAAAATTCCTCATATTCACATTTACATAAAACATGTAATACATTATATATGTTGCGTCAATATGCCAAGGCTGCCAATTCTCGGGAAAGGTTGAATTTAATGTCAGAACAATTGCCGGTAAAGTCAGGAGCATTGCGTATTGGGGACCGCGCGCCGGATTTCGAGGCACGCTCCACCCATGGACCGGTCAAGCTGTCCGACTATCGTGGCCGCTGGCTGATTTTCTTTTCGCACCCAGCGGATTTTACGCCGGTCTGCACCACCGAATTTGTCGCTCTGGCGCGCCATCGGGAGAGATTTGAAGCAATGGATTGCGCTTTGCTGGGTCTGTCCGTGGACAGCTTATACGCCCATCTCGCTTGGGTGCGCGCAATCGAGGACAGATTTGCGGTAGAAATATCCTTTCCGATCGTCGAGGATCCGAGCATGACTGTTGGTCACGCCTTTGGCATGATCGATGAACATGCCGCCGATTCCGCGGCGATGCGGACCAGCTATTTCATTGATCCCAAAGGGATCATCCGGGCAACGACTTGCTATCCGCACAATGTTGGCCGCTCGGTCGATGAAATGATCCGCCTATTGGCAGCGCTTCAGCTCACCGAGGAGAAATCTGTTCTGACACCGGAAGGCTGGCAGCCGGGTGATGATGTGCTCGAAATTCCGCCGCTATCGGCAAAGGAGATCAGCCGGGAAGACGACTGGTTCTGCCGCAGGGTGAAGGCCGGATGACAGCTATTTTTGAAAGCCGGGACCGCGCCGATGTCGCGACCGAAAAGCTGAAGGTCTATGCGCAGCCCCAAAGGCTGATGATTCTCTCCTACCTGCTGCGGGGAGAAAGCAGCGTCAGCGACATTGATGCGGCGACGGGCATCGGCCAGCCAGCGCTCAGTCAGCAACTGGCCGAGTTGCGGCGGGCCGATATTGTCAAGACGCGGCGAGAGGGCAAGCAGATTTGCTATGATCTGGCCGATGACGCCGCACGGCTTTGCGTCAGCACGATGGAGGCGCTTTTGACCGACCAACCCGATCTGCAGCGGATCATGAAGGCAGCGTCACCATTTGGCACGCCGGACGACCGACCATCAACCAGCAGCGTCAGTGCAGGCTTCGCCAGAATATTATGAGACAGGACATATTTCATGAGTATTGATAACGGCAATTCGGGTCTGCAAGGCGAAGAAATGGTACCGGAAGACTGGGCCGGCGACATGGGGTTGAAATGGCTGGCCAGCCTGTCCCTGTTCGAAGAGATGATCGCTCCGATTGGCGATGCATTGCTCGCCCGCGCCGACTATCAGTCGGGGGAGACGGTCATCGACCTGGGTTGTGGAGGCGGTGCGACCACGCTGACGATTGCAGAGACCGTGGCGCCTGCGGGCAATGTACTCGGCGTCGACATTTCACCGGATCTTGTCGCGGCTGCAAAGGAGCGTGCAGAAACGGACGGAGCGGAAAACATAGATTTCATCTGCGCCGATGCGGCGACCGTACAATTGGCAGATGCGCCTTATGACCGTCTGTTCTCGCGCTTCGGCAGCATGTTCTTCGAAGACCCGGTCAGCGCATTTTCTCATTTGCATGGCCTGCTGCGAAACGGTGGCCGCATCGATCTGGCGGTCTGGGGGCCGCCGCGCGACAATCTGTGGATGATGGAAATGATGGGCGTGGTCAGAAATCATGTCGAAGTGCCGCCCGCGGTTCCGCGCGCCCCCGGACCCTTCGCTTTTGAAGATCTGGTGTACCTGGGCGAAATAATGGACGGCAGCGGCTTCACCGATATGGAGGTTGTCGCCTATGAGGGTCTTCAGCCAGTCGGTGGCGCTGGCGCAACCCCGGAGAAAGCCGTAGAATTTGCCTTGGCCTCGCTGGCATTTGGGCGTCTGTTGAGCGACAAAGGCGAGTCGATAGTGAAAAAGGCCAGCAATGATCTGGCTGACATCTTCGCTCGACATCATGTGCCAGGACAAGGCGTGATGATGCCGGGCAAAGCCTGGCTGGTTTCCGCGGTCGCCTGAGATATTGAATTCTCGCGAGAAGGCGCCTCCAGCCAGCTGTTGATATCTTCGGCGCAAGCAGCGCAAATGATCGGAATCACGTTTCTGCTGACGCCATGGCTTTGCTATCATTCCATCGGTATTGGTGTAACTTTGCTGGACATAAGGCAACCGCCCATCAACAGAGCGACACGGGTCCGCGAACTGTTCATTCCATTGCCCATGATCGGGAACCAAATCCGTCTTCAAGCGTATATACCGAGATCCTGCATTCTCGAAAAAATTTGTATCGAGAAAGGGTCGGCGAGATGAAACAAAGTGTTCCAACACTTAAGGCGTGTGAGTAGATTCAGCATCAGAATGGGTATCGGCAAGAGTTTTTGGGCTGTCGCGGCAGTTTTTTCGGTGGGCAGCCTATTCCCGGCGGTCGCGTTTGCACAAGATTCAGATAATGAGACGACCGAGCAAGATCCTCGCCAACCCATCATTGACGATGCGGAATTTGACGCGACCATTCCTCCGATTGACGGTGATCCGGAAGCGGCAATGGGTAGCGTCGCCGACTGGGATACGGAACAGCAGCGTCTGGAACGTGAAGCGCGGCAGGAAGATGTCGACGATGGCGTCGCCGCCTTACCAGCATTGCAGGATGGCGACCCAGTCGAGTTGATAGCCGACCCGCCGGTCAATGATCCGGAAATTGATGATCCGCTTACGCCAATCGACAGTTTTGATGCCGAGCCATTTGATGAAAGCCAGTATACGGAAGCCGACGACAGCTCGCCGGCCTCGTCGTTGCGATATGACTATCGGATCGATGGTCTCGAAGTTCTGGATGAAAGCGGCAGAACGCAGGTGCGTCCGATCAGCGCCGATGATCTTCGAGGGCTGTTCGAGGATCTTTCGGCGCTCGAAGACGGCGATGGCAGAGCCGCAAATGGCGCCATGGTTTCCGCGCGGATGCGCGAAGACCAGCAATTGCTTTCCGATATCCTGTCCGGCCAGGGGTTTTTTGATGCGACGGTGAACGGGGCGATCGAGCTGCCCGCAACCGAAGGCGAGGTGCTGACTGTGGTGTTTCAGGTTTCACCAGGCAAACGCTATGATTTTGGGGCGATCATGTTCCAAGCCGAACCGGTAATCCCCGACGACCTGATCACAAGTAATTTTGTCCCGGACATAGGCGAGCCGATCGTAGCCGAGCGGGTGCTGGCGGCGGAAGCCAATATCGCGGTGGTCCTGCCGCAAGAGGGATATCCTTTTGTGGAAATCGGTCAGCGCGACATCTTGCTCGATCCCGAAACCGGCACTGGCGATTATACGCTGCCGATCGAGACCGGACCGCGCAGCAGCTATGGTGAGATTATCACCACTGGCACGACCGTTTTTGATGCGGACCATATCGCGGTTCTTAGTCGCTTCGAAAAGGGCGAGCTGTATGACAGCCGGATGGTTGATGATCTGCGCAAGGCGCTGGTTGCAACGGGGCTGTTTTCGATTGTTTCGGTCAAGTCATCGCCCAGCGGGGAACCAGGGCCGGATGGCACGGAATATGCCACCATCAATGTTGACCAAGAGGCAGGGCCAGCACGCACATTGGCAGGCAGCGCCGGCTATGGAACCGGACAGGGGTTCCGGGTCGAAGGCAGCTGGACGCATCGTAATTTATTCCCGCCGGAAGGTGCGCTGATCGCAAGCGCGGTTGCCGGAACGCAGGAACAGGGTGCATCGCTGACCTTCCGGCGCAGCAATGCTGGCCGGCGCGATCGCACGGTCGAGCTCGGGCTGTCGGCCCTGCACAGTGATTTCGAGGCGTATGAAGCCTTCACCGGCAGGCTGGCGGGCCGCATTTCCTACGACAGTACACCCATCTGGCAAAAGCGGCTGAGCTACAGCTATGGTTTCGAAATTCTGGGCACCAATGAACAGGATTTCAACTTTGCGACCGGTGCGCGTGACCGGCGGACTTTCTATGTCGCCGCGCTGCCCGGGCAAGTGACCTTTGACACCACCGACAGCCTGCTTGATCCCACTGAAGGCTTCCGCCTGTCGGCCAAGCTTTCTCCCGAGGCGTCGCTGGGCAGCGGCACCCAGATTTACGGCCGCGGCCTGTTCGAGGGGACCGCTTATTACCGGATCGACGACGGCATCATACTCGCCGGGCGTGCCCGGGTCGGTTCCATTGCCGGCGCGGAGCGCGAGCTGATCGCGCCTTCGCGTCGTTATTATGCCGGCGGCGGGGGATCAGTGCGCGGCTTCGGCTATCAGGAGCTGGGTCCCAAGGACATTGAAGACCGCCCGATCGGTGGGCGCAGCCTAGTCGAAGCAGCGGCGGAAATACGCTACCGCTTTGGCGATTACGGTGTGGTCGGTTTTGTCGATGCCGGTCAGGTCTATACCAGCTCCACTCCCGGTTTTGACAATCTGCGCTATGGCGTTGGCCTCGGAGGACGTTTTTATACCAATTTCGGCCCGCTCCGCGTCGACGTGGCCACACCGATCAATCGTCAGCCGGGTGAATCGCGCATATCAGTCTATGTTTCCATTGGTCAGGCGTTCTGATGGCGGACTCCGAAGCCATCAGCGAATCGAGCTCTCAGAGATTGTGGGTTTCAAAATTGGGTATCTGGCTGGGAGCGCCGCTGGCACTGATATTGGTTCTGCTGTTCGCGGCCTATATCTGGCTGGACAGCGGCAGCGGCCATCGCTTTGTCGAGAAGCAGATCGAGGCGTTCGAATTTGAAAACGGATTGCAGCTGGAAGTCGGTCAGATCAACGGATCGCTGTACGGCCAGATGGAAATTCTCGATCTGCAAATCCGTGATGCGAAAGGCGTGTTTGCAACAGCGGACAGCGTGAAAATGGACTGGCGACCCTTTGCCTTCATTGGCAGTCATGTGGATATTCGCTCGCTCGTCATTCCCTCGGCAAAATTCTTGCGCATGCCCGAGCTGCTGCCGACCCCTTCAGAAGGCCCTTTCCTGCCGGACCTCGATATCGATGTCGGGAAACTGGAAATCGGTGAACTGGACATTGCCAGGGCCGTAACCGGCGAGCGCCACCTGCTTCAGGTAGCAGCGGACGTGAAGATTGCGGACGCTCGGGCCATCGTGAACGGGAATATGCGCGCACTGAACGCGCCGGGGGTTGCGGGTGGAGACCGGCTCGCCTTCCGTCTCAATGCGGTTCCGGACAAAAATGATCTCGATATCGCGCTCGATCTGAATGCTCCGGCCAACGGTCTGCTTGCCGGCCTGACCGGTACCGGGCAGCCGGTCCGCCTGGCGCTGAACGGCAAAGGCGACTGGACAAAATGGGATGGCGCGTTGAAAGGCAACAGCGGCAATGCCAGGCTAGTCGACATCGCCATTACGGCGCGCGACGGCACCTTCGGCATCAGCGGCGAGGCCCGCCCCGGATTATTCGTTTCAGGGCCCGGCCGCAACATGCTGGAACCGGTCACGAATATTGACTTGACCGCGACTGGCGAAGAACGAAAATTCGATATCACAGGCGAGGTTGGCAGCGACAATTTCAGGCTGGCCGCCAACGGCCTGATCGATCTCGGCAATAACCGCATGCGCGATCTGAATATTGATTTTCGCCTGCTCAGGCCCTCGGTCATTGCCGACAATCTCAGCGGCGCGGGTATTGCCGCTACTATTGTCCTGAACGGCGATTTTGCTGCGCCCACGATAGATTATGCGCTCAATGCGGCGCGCATCGGCTTTGCCGATACGACGGTGATCGGCCTGCGCGCGAGCGGCAGCGCCAAAATGGCAGCAGAACAGTGGCGCATTCCCTTGCAAGCGCGGGCACAACGGATAGCGGGACTCAACGAAGGTATCGGGGCCCTGCTCTCCAATGTCCGGCTGGACGGGGATTTCGCCTTTGCCAGCGGCCGGCTCCTCTCCGACAATCTCAAGATCAGTTCCGACCGGATCAATGCCACCGCTGTGGTTGTCGCTGACATCAACCAGGGAATTTATACGGGTGGTCTCAAGGGGCGGATCAATGGCTATCGTGTGGAAAGCGTGGGCATCTTCAATGTCGACAGCAATATCGACCTGACGTCCGGCAGCAATGGCGCCTTTGCCTTGTCCGGCACCGTTCGTGCCCGGTCGAGCCAGATATTCAACGATGGTGCGCGCGAATTTCTCGGGGGTAACAGCCTGATCGTCGCTGATATATCCTATGGCAGCGATGGTATCGCTCGGGTTAAAAGCCTGAATGTTGCAGCACCGTCCTTCCGACTGACCGAGGGCAGCGGCAGCTACACGCCCGCCGGCGGCATAAATTTTGCAGCCAAAGGCATGTCCAATCAATATGGCCCGCTCGGTGTCAAGGTCAGCGGCACCGTGGCGCGACCGGTTGCCACTCTCGCGGCCGCCCGTCCCGGCCTCGGCGTAGGGGCCAGCAATGTCATCGCGACGATAAGAGGTAATGCCAGTGGTTATGTGGTGGTTGCGGATGGCGACAGTGATTACGGGCCCTTCGACGCCAATGTCGATATTCTCGCAGGCCGTGGCCCGCTGACCATTGACGTGAACGCAGGGACGCAGTTCGCCGGGGTCGGATTGACCGGGCGCATCCGGCAAACCGCTGCCGGTCCCTTTGCCGGGCAACTGGCGGCAAACGGCTCCGGGGTGGATGGCGAGGTGATGTTGAGCGCGTTCAGCGGCAAGCAGCGTGCGATCGTCGTGGCAACGGCCCTCAACACGCAGCTACCGGGACCGGCCGGACTCGCCCTCGAGCGGGCGATCATCGACGCCGATATCATTTTATACGATCAGCCGCAGCTGGTTGCCGATGTTCAGATCCAGGGCCTGGTAATGCAGGAATTGCAGATTGCCGCTGCGCGGGCGAAGATTGATTATCGAGGCGGACAGGGCACTGCAAAGGTCATGGCCGAAGGCCGCAATCAGGTGCCGTTCCGGTTTGCCGCCAACGCCGTGCTTGATCCGAAGCTTTGGCGTGTGGCGTTGGATGGTCGCGCCAATGGCGTGGAATTCAAAACCCGCCGCGCTGCAAGGATCATTCCCGCGGGTGATGCATATACATTGTTGCCGACGACCATTGATCTGTCCAGAGGCAGCCTTCAGCTGGCCGGCGATTATGGTCGCGGTTTCCGTATCCAGAGCCGGCTAAAGGATGTCAATCTCGCTATCATCAATCCGATGATGCCGGGACTGGGTCTGGGCGGCATCGCGACCGGCAGTCTCGATTTTGCGCAAAGCTCGCCCAGCGCCTTTCCGGAAGCGGATGCACGGTTGCAGATTGACAATTTTACCCGGACCAGCGTCGCGTCGGTTTCGCAACCTGTCGACGTGCATTTTGTTGGACTGCTATTGGCCGATGGCGGCAATGCCCGGGTGATATTCCGGCGCAGGGGCGCGCCGATCGGCCGGATGCAGGTTGATCTCACTCCGCTGCCACCAGGCGCAGGATCCTGGACGACAAGATTGTTAGCGGCACCTTTGTCCGGCGGTTTGCGCTATAATGGTCCCGCCAGCACCCTGTTCTCGCTCGCGGCCCTTCCGGATCAGGATCTTCAGGGCGTTGTCGGAGTGGCTGCCGATTTCTCGGGCCGGGTCCAGTCGCCGGTGCTGACCGGTGTCGTCCGCGCGAACAACCTGATCTATGAAAACAACACATATGGCACGCGGCTTACCAAGATGCGGGTAAGGGGCGAGTTTACCAACGACCGGCTGGAAGTGACCGAACTGACCGCCAGGGCAGGTGACGGCACGATCAGCGGCAGGGGATTTGTCTCGCTCAGTTCTGCCAAGGGCTATCCGCTCCAGCTGGCGCTTGATCTGGAAAATGCAACCCTGGCGAGGGGCAATGATCTGGCAGCCTCGGCTACCGGCGAGATCCAGCTGGTCAATAATGCAACGACGCCTCCGACCATTCGCGGCCGCATCCGGTTGCCGGAAACCCGTTACCGGATCGTCTACGAAGGATCGACCAAGGTTGCTACATTGACTGGTGTTCGCCGCAAGCCGGCACTCGGCCGCAAGAAAATTACCGGCGAAGCCAACCCGGTCAGCGGCGTGCCCAGCAACTGGCAACTGGATATCGATCTGAGCGCCGACAATCAGATCTATGTCACCGGCATGGGGCTCGATTCGGAATGGTCTGCGGATATCAAGGTGCGCGGAACCACCGGTACGCCAATACTGACCGGCGGCATCGATTTGATCCGCGGGACGCTGGGCTTTGCCGGACGGTCGTTCGACCTGCAATCCGGGCGTCTCCGGTTCGATGGCAATTCGATGACCAACCCGACCTTGCGGCTCGTGGCGAGCGGCGAAGCGGATGACGTCAATATCAACGTCAATATTGCGGGTAGCGCCGAAAACCCCGAGATCGCGTTCAGTTCGACACCCAGCCTGCCGCAGGATGAGATTATGGCGCGCATATTGTTTGGCAATTCGATTGGCGAACTGACCCCGATCCAGGCGGTGCAGCTGGCCTCCTCGCTCAACGGCTTGCGCGGCGGAGGCGGTGGGCTGAACCCGCTCGGTGTATTGCAGTCCTCCGTGGGCATCGATCGACTACGCATATTGGGCGCCGACGAGGAGACCGGCCGCAGCACCTCGATTGCGGCGGGACAATATATATCCAACGATGTCTATGTCGAAATTGTCACCGACGCGCGGGGCTATACCGCCACCCAGCTGGAAATCAGCCTGACGCCGGCTCTCTCTGTTCTGAGTTCGGTCGGTAGCTTCGGTGGTTCCAATGTCAATGTGCGCTATCGGAAGGATTATTGATGCGGGGCAGGGCGGTTCTTCTCGCTTTTCCCCTGCTGGTCCTGACCGCTTGCGAAAAGGATTTTGATGAAAAATATCAGGAGAATCTTGAACAGCTGAACGAGGATGCGCGAGAAATTGAAGCCCACGTGGATCAGCAGCTGGCCGAAGGGCGGGAAGCTGACACCGTCCTTGAGTCAGAGGAAGATGGGCAACAACGGACCGAAGCGAGAAGCGAGGCGGCGCAATGATAGCAGATGATTCCGATGGTTCACCGCAACACCCGCCTGTGGATGAGCAGCAAAGCTTGCCTGAAATCGAAGCGGGAACACCGGGAGCCGGTGCTGCGTCTCCGCTCCATTTTCCGCTCAGCGCATGGTGGGCGATATTGAAGCGGCTCTATATCATGAACGATTTTCACAATCTGCCGTTGCTGGCCGCCGGTGTTGCCTTTTTTGCTTTTCTTGCCTTTGTCCCGCTGATCGCGGTGATCGTGCTGCTATACGGACTGGTGGGCGATCCCAATATGGTGGCTGCGAGTATCGAACAGGTTTCCGCGATCCTCCCCGAGGCCGTGCTTACCATCTTGCGCGAGCAATTGCTGTCGATTGTCAACACCAACAAGGCGGCGCAGGGCTTCGGCCTGGCTTTGGCCCTGTTCGTCTCAATCTATGGCGCCATGCGGGCGGCAAAAGCGATGATGAAAGCTCTCAATATCATTTACGAAGAGCATGAATCGCGCAATTTCTTCGTGACAACCTGGGTCGGGGCACAGATCACCATCGGCATGGCAGCCGTCGCGATTGTTGGCCTGATTGCTATCTCGCTGTTCAGCTTTATCAGTAATTTTCTCCAGGGCTATCTCGGTGGCAGTATCGTGTTGGCCCTGAAAATCCTGACTTGGCTAGCGGCCGGATTTTTGGTCAGTCTGACGTTCGGCCTGTTTTTCCGCTACGCACCGGATCGCCGTCCCGCCAAATGGCGCTGGCTCTCGCTCGGGTCGGTCGTGGCGACGCTGCTTTGGCTCGCGATCACGGTCGGCTTCGGTTTTTATGCCGCCAATATCAGCGATTATAACGCAACATACGGGTCGCTGGCAGCGGTCGTGATTTTCCTGATGTGGCTATTTCTGTCCGCTTATTCCGTACTGATCGGCGCGGAATTAAACGCCGAAGCCGAACGGCAGACCTTTCAGGATTCTACGATTGGCAAGGATCGGCCCATCGGCGAGCGCGGCGCGGTGATGGCAGATACTGTCTTGCTGGATGCGGCCAGTCGCAAAATCCTGGAGAAGAAACAGCGCAGACGGGCCGAAAGGAGTGTCACAAGTTAGTTTCGGGAACATTTGTAAGAAATGGCGCCGATGGTTTGTGGACCCAGTTGATGCCGGCACCCCCTGTGCTTGCGGAAAAACATATGTCCGGCGAGCCGTTGATTGAGACCGTTGGCTTGCGCAAGCGAGGTCCGGATATGGCTGTATATGTCAAAGGAAACTGCCTCCGGCAAAGCCGGTGGGTGAACGCTCTGACTTATACCGGCATCGAACCGCCATTTCGCTCGACGCAGCCTTTCAGTAAATTGTAGCCCATCATTGGCAACTGGGTCGAAACAGGGCCAAAGCGTTCATTCTCGAATTGCACTTCCATGCTTTTGGCCGTTTTCAGCTGGGCGATAACCGGGTGACCGCCTTCTGGGTCATTCCATGCGCCCATAGCCCGATAGGTAAAGCCCGCGCGATAGGCGGCAAAGTCACTGGTTACGCTCGAGCCGTCGTCAAATATCAAGGTGATGTCAAATTCCGGATCACGCTCGAGCGCCTGGTCGACATAATTCCCGTCCAGATTATGGACCGCGATGTTCACGTTGCCATTGTCCGCCCGCATGCTGATTTCCAGCTTTTTGTCATTATCAAACGGATATTCGACGCCGCAAACACCATTGCGGTCTGATGTGCCGATGTTGACGTTGATCTGTGCTGTGAGGGTTGAGGGAATCGCGAGCATTGCGAGTGCGACAAGCGCGTTGCGGATCATGGTATGTCTCCTGTTCTTCGTTTAGCAATAAGGGTTGAATGACGGGCAAACACTGCTTCGTCCGCTCAGATAATTCATACGATTGTTAAAATTGGTCCGATCCTGCCGGGCCAGATGGTTTTGCCATGATGCGCTGGTATCGACGCCCGAACTTAAGGGTCTTGCCGATGACTGCTGGGCCCACCGGGCCGCTGCGGCGGCGAACATGGCGCTCCAGCTGTTGGCCTGACGTTGTGCTGCGGCGACCATTTCAGCATTGCGCCGCTCGTTTGCCTCGCGCGCCACGGTGCCGCGCATAACCCGGTACATGCCGATCGACTGCGCATCGCCGCGATTGGCCGCGTAAAGCGTATAGGCCTCTCCCTTGGCGCGGTCGGCAGCCACGCCATCCCCAGTCCAATAGGCATAGCCTACCCATTTTGCCGCCTCAATATGCCCCTGGCGCGCTGCATTTTCCAGCAGGATGAAGCCCTTCTTGCGGTCGGGTGTATCGAAGATGCCTGGCTGGCCGTAATACATCCATCCGCCGAGCAGCCATTCGGCATCGGCAACAGCCTCCTCCATCAGCCGGGCCACAGTGAATAATGCCGCGTTGCGATTGCCACCCTTTGCCTCTTCGCTGGCACGGGCAAGTTGCTGACTTGAGGACAGCGACGGGTCGATTAGCGGACGCTGGCGGCGGGCCGCTCCCGTTGCTGCGCCAAGCACTGTAATTCGTTCACAGGCCATCGTATCGCTTGCCGCGCATGCCCTGTCGAGCAAGGCTACGGCGATTGGCAGGTTGCGCTTCACACCGCCATAACCATCGGCATAAAGCGCCCCCAGATTGCGACAGGCAGCAGCCAGACCTAAATCGCAACCTTGACGGAACGAAACCGGTACTTCCCATTGCGCCAGCTTTGATCCAGGCAGGTTTCGCTTGCCAGTCTCGCCCGCGTCATTGCAAGCTTCGGCCACGCCGGCCAGGCAGGTTGAAGTCATCATGAGACTGCCCCTTTCAGTCTGTTTGGGATCGCCACTATAGGCCAGATAACGGGCATGGAGCGCACAGCCCTGCGTCCGATCGCCACTGCCGTCTTCGCATGCCGAGCGGGCAAAGCCGGCCGCTTTGGCAGCATCCTTCGTCGTGCCGCGTCCCAGATGGTAGGCATAGGCAAGACCGGCACAGCCCCATGATGCCTTGGCACTACACGCCGTCGTAAACAGCTGTAGTGCCGTGGCGTGTTCCGCGGTATTTGTGCTTTCGTTGAACAGCGACCCTGCCTGGAGTCTGCAACCGAGATCAGCTTTGGCGGTGCACGCCGCATCCCACAGGGTTAGCGCGCGTGCCCTGTCCTGCGCGACGCCCGCGCCGCGATAGAGAGCCAGCGCCTGCACTGCGCAGGAATTTTGATGACCCAATTCTTCGCAGCCGCGCCGTGCGGTGTCATGAGACAGCGGCAGATTGATATAGGCTGCAGTCCCTTCACGGATGATTGTTGCAGCTTCGGCGCAAGCAGCGCCCGAGCCCCTTTTGCAGCCTTCGAGATAATAGCCGACGGCGATGCGCATATTGGGCGTGATATCACCTAAGCCCGTCTCAAACGCCTCTGCCAACCTGATGCAAGATGCCGATTTACCGCCGATGCAGGCGTTCGACCAGTCGCGGGCGATACCATATAACGTCACAAGCATATTCTGTTGGCCATTGAAAACAGCGCTATTGCGATATCCATCGCGTGCCAAAGGTACTTTGGCAGCACCCATAACCATCATAGCGATTAAAGATATTGCAAGTGTTGGAAACAATCTCATCGTTCGCGCCGTCCCCCCAAATGCTCTTCCGCCTCGCTTCGGTAACCCGGCGTGCGGAAGTCACTGCATTTTCGGAACATAGACGCGGGCCCGCCGCTGTGCTCCCCCCTGAACAGGGGTATTGAAGGGGTGTTGCTACTTGATTTCCGAAACGACCATGAAGGCCGGATTGTCCACATAGCTCATGAACTCACCCATGATGCTCTCAACTATATCTCCCGGCATGTCTTCGGTTACAAAACTCTCGAAATCTTTGATTTGGAAGATTTCGACATAGTTCGCTGGAAGATCGCCGTTACCAATGAGGAGCCTTTCTATGCGGTAGGTGGAAAAAGACAACACTCGTGACAGTCCTCGCATGCCCGGATAGTCGGTTGTGCGCACCCACTCTTCAAATTGTTCCGTGTCCACGCCGGGTTTTAGATTATGGGTCAAAACCAAATTTACCATCGCGGCCTCCATTTCATTTTGATGATGAGAGTCCCCATATCAAGGGCTGCGCATTCCCCCAGTCCACGGGCAGTGGCGATCATCCAGTAAAATAGGTGAGCATCTAGCTCCGGTACACCCCCTGTTCAGGGGGTACGCATCCTTATACTGCAAAGTAGTCTTTCAGCATGAAAAGCAACAGTCGTACCGCGTTCGCAAAGCGCGAGAAATCCATCGGACGATTCTTGGGTATTTCCGCCCTGTTCACGTTACTCGGTCCGCCCATTGGCGAACTGGTCGTATCCATCTGTCTCGGCTTTCTGGCGGCAACTCCGCAGCTTGGGGCTCGCGACTGGATGGAAGCTATCAACGCTTTTCTGACTGTAACATTCTTCGGAGCAATCTTTGGCCTGCCCATCGCCTATTTTGTCGGATCCCTACCTGCGACCGGCGTCGGCCTTGCTGTAGCGCTATGGGAAAGGCACAAGGGGCTTATCTCCTGGCGAGTGACCCTATCCGCGACGCTAGTGTCATGGCTATTCTTCGCGATCAGGGCGGGCGGCCTTATCGAGACCGACGATGGCACGCGAGTATGGCAAATATCGTTGCTACTGGGGCATCTTGCGGCGGCAGGCGTGTGCTGGTGGTCGGCGCGAAGGTTTCTTGGTCGGGCCTAGCTGGGACATCATGCTGTTCCCCCCTATCGTCTCAGCGCCAGAATCCCTTGCCCTCTGTCAAGCGGCAAATTGAATCCATCGCTCATTGCATGCAATCCGGTCTCTCGCGCTAAGCCGCCCGGCATTCATACCTCCAGCATCCATCTATAGAGAAAGTGCGGGATCTTTACGCCGGATTCCTCGATGCCGCGATTGGTCGCATCATAAAACATCTTTCGCACATTCGAACCGGCCTCGCTGTTGATCGTGCCATCCTTCTCCAGCGCCTGCACGGCTGAATGCATGTCGCTGATCAGCGAGCGAAACGGCGCGAAGCCGTTTTGCACTGTCGATGCCCCGGCGTCCGCCTTCACCCTTTCGGCGATGATTCCCTCGATCAGATCATCCATTTCCGAAGACAGGAGACTGGCGGGCACGATACGCATCAGCGTGGCCTTTCGGTCGGCTTCGTCCCAGGTGAGGTCCATTGCCTTAAATTCGAGCAGCGGGCGCAAGGCCTTGCTATTCTGGCTGTTAAGGCTTGCTAATGTGGTGCCTTCGCCTTTCCAGGGATCGGTTGCACCGACCAGATGAATCCTGATCGCCCGGATATCCGGATGAGTGAGTTCGACCAGCAAGTCCCGTTCATTGGCATCGATGCGGCCATCGGCCAGCAGATGCCGCTGCAAGTAGGGAATGTCTGCAGCCTTGAGCACAGAGCTCCCGCCATTGGCTGCCTTGCGCTCCATCAACAAAGCAAGCAGCGATGGCTCGACTTGCGCAAGACCGTTGGACGCCCCGTGTTTCCGGGCGTGTTCCTGATTGGCAGCCTCGACTTGGGTACGCCCGCTGGCAGCCTGTACCGAGACACAACTTTCCGTCCGCCCGAGGTCACAGGCACGCTTGATGTAGGTCGCCCGACCGGCAGAATCCGGTTTCGGGTTATTGCTGTGCCCAAGAAGCAAGCCGAGGCTCTGGCACGATTTGGCAATCCGGTATTGATCGCAGCCCTTGCGATAGGCCGCCGCCGCGCCGTCCCAGTCCTGTACTGCCCTGGGCGGAGCGAACAGACCGATCGGTGTCTGGGCATTGCCAAGCTGGATGCAGCCTTCGCCATTGCCCAGATCGCAGGCCCGTCGATAGGCCTTGATCGCTTCCTCGGCGGCGACTGTGGAGCCGAAGAACGAACTGGCACCCCAGTTTTTCCCAAGCGCCATGCAGGCCGGCGCATGATTTTTGTCGCAAGCGAGATTCCACAAACGGCGGGCCTCGTCGGGATTTTTGGCGGCAACGGCGTAAGCTTGCTCATAAATTGCCTGGGCGCTGCCCTGCGCGCTCGCCTGTCCCGCCGCACCGAAGAGGCCCAACGTGGCGAGCCCCCCGACAATCACCTTCTTGCCAAATTCAATCATCTCACTGTCCGTTCCCTCCTCCAGCCGACGCAGCCAAGGCCATCTCAATGTGCGGGGAGAATTCGCCGCTGATGGTGTTTGCAGGCATAGTTCAATTGTCAGTTCGTATGGCGATCAAACCGTCGATACGATCCGCCATGGCAATCAAGTCATCGCGCGACATCGGCCAAGTTGACTCGTCTGCGAGCACGAACGGCTGTGTTGCAATCTTATATGCCGCGACGATGACGCGATCATCGCTAGGAATCTGGATGCCATAAAAGATTGTTCCGGCCACTGCGCCGCGCGACTGACAAAGGCGCAACGCACGCTCGTTGTCGCCCTGCACAGGGAGGTCCAATGTCTTGCATGGCCCATCAAGATCATCTGAACTGTGTTGAGACAGGAAATACCAATGATTAAAATCGACATTCTGGACTGAGAGCCAGCTGTGCCAATTGGTGCGTGGGCCACTGATTGCACCGCTGGTGAACCAGTCAGCCTTGACATTGTTGCTATCTATCTCGTCAACGAAGGACTTTGCCCGGTCGATCCATTCCGGAGCCGGGAACGATAGCGTGTATCCGCCTGCCCCGATTTCAAGCACTGGCGTATCCGCACTCGGCCAATCTTTCGCCGTTTCTGCTATGCTTTCGGCCGCCTCAGCCATTCCCGTCGGTAGCACGATGCTCGCCACGGCAAAGCCGCCCAAGACCGCTCTGGCAATATTTTTCATAGAGTTCCCACACATCATAAATTCACCGGCTCGTAGCCGTATTGCGCGTCACAGGCGTGAACCTCGGCGACAAGCGGCTCCAGCCTTTCCTGACCATTCCGGATACTGAACCCCCGCTTCAGGGCGTCGCCACTTAGCCTCTTGTGAATATCCTGGTCGGTTATCCCTCGTCCGGCATCCGCAGTTGCGACCTGCTTGATACGCGGGCGCAATACCTCTTGGACACGGGGCGCCAGCAGAGCCAGAGTGAAGTAGCTTGTAGCACATTGTCTTTGCGTCAGTCGCGGGGAAGCGGAAGCCGATTGTGCCTCCGCCTTGCTCTTCAGGCTAAATACGGGGGTAAAGCCGTAAATCCGATCGCATTTTGCCAATCGATCGATCGCCATCTGCTCAAGCTCAGGATTGCGGGAATCGATTGCTAAGGTGCCGTCAATAGCACCGGTCAATGCGATAGATTCGACAGCATTGATGTTGAGCCTAAACGTTTGAACAATCTGTTTATGCCGGGTTTGTTCTTTGATCTTACCATAGTCAGCGACAATCTCGGCTGCCCTGTCGGAGTGTGCCGCCTCTGAATAATTGATAGCGCATTTGAGTGCCGCCGCATTCTTTTCGCCTCCATCCGCTTGTGCTGCACCGGGGCTGGCCGCAAGCGTCGAAGCGCCGAAGGTAGCGGCTAACAATATCCCCGTTACGTTTTCCATTCTTCTCCCTTTGTCCTTCAAGCATCGCGGCAATCGCCAAACTAGGATTAGTGCATGACCTGTGTTGCGCACCCCCCTGAACGGGGGGGATGAATGCCGGTGCGGATGAACTAGGTCGGGCCGAGTTGCTCACCGGGGCTGTTCGGGCTAGTCCAGCTGGGGAGGGTCTGGCGTAAACCTGCCGCCTCAACTCGGGAGAAAGTCTATTGCGTGTCAGACTTACGCCAGTCGCAGTCCTGTCGGCCGCCATGGCTTTCGGCCTGGTTCTTGCGCTTCTGATGGTTTCGGCGGCGGTCAATGCCCCCTGGCTTGGCCTCAAGCTCTCCTCGCATCCCGAATATGACCTGATCTGGATCGACGCCATCGATCCCGAGGGACCGGCGCGGAATATTCCCCGGCCCGGCGCGCTGATTTCGCTCACCGGAGCCAATGGAGAAAGCATCAATCTCACCCCGACCGATCGGTTGGATGAGCCGGATGTCTTTGCCACTTATGCGGAAATGGGCAATTTCTTTGCCCGGCAAGGCCGGATCGAGGCGATATTGAGCCAGAACGAGGTCGAGATCTATGTGCTGGGGGACAACGGGGCACAGTCCCGCACGCGCGTCGATCTTTTTCGGCAACGCTCGATCAGCGCGCTCCCGGCCGCGTTCTGGGTACAGATCGCCGTTGGTCTTGCCGGTTTCTGGATCGGCGCCTGGGTTTGGAGTTTCCGGCGTTCCGACTGGGGCACCCGGTTTCTCGCGCTGGCCGGCGTCAGTCTTCTCGTCTCGGCCTTTCCCGCAGCGGTCTACAGCACCCGCGAACTCGCCATCGACGGGACCATATTCCGGTTTCTGTCGGGCGTAAACCATGCTGGCGGCTTGCTCTTCGGGGTCGGCATGATCGGGCTGTTTCTTTCCTATCCGCGCCAGCTTGTGCGCTCGCGCTATCTTGCGCTTCCCGCGCTGCTGTTTGGAGCCTGGTTGGCGGTCGATCAGCTCCAGCTCGTATCCGGCCCGCCGATCGGCATCCATCTGGGCGTGGTGACGGCGATGGTCACCATCCTTGTGCTGGTTTTCGTCCAGTATCGGGTGACCCGCGGCGATCCACTGGCCCGCGCCGCGCTGACCTGGTTCGGACTCAGCGTGGCCATCGGTGCAGGCGCGTTCGTTCTGACCATCGTCGTGCCGAACCTGATCGGCAGCACGCCGGTTCTGTTGCAGGGCTATGCCTTCATGTTCTTCCTCTTGATCTATGTCGGCATTGCCCTCGGCGTCGTCCGCTACCGCCTTTTCGAGCTGGAAGACTGGGCCTTCCGGATCCTGTTCTATGTTTGCGGTGTCCTACTGCTGGTGACACTCGATGCGCTTTTGATCTTTGCCGTGGCGGTCGAACGTATTCCCGCCTTCGGACTGTCACTGCTGATCGTGGCGTTTCTTTATCTTCCGTTTCGCGATGCGATTGGCCGTCTCCTGATTGACCGTCGTGCAGTCAGCAGGAAGGATCTGTTCCGCCAGGTCGTGGACATCGCCCTGACGCCGCCCGGTGCCGATCAACTCGCGCGCTGGCGGCAACTCCTGCAGGACGTCTTCAATCCTTTGAGCATGGACACAACGGATATAAGGGCCGACGCAGCGGCAGCAACACCCGTCGATCTGACCGACGAAGGCGTCGGCCTGTCGCTGCCATCTGTCGGCGACCTACCGGGTCTGAGGCTTGACTATGCAGATGGCGGTCGCCGGCTGTTTTCTCCCCGCGACGCGACGCTGGCATCCGAATTGCGGGCCATGCTGGCCCATGCGCTCGAAAGCCGCCAATCCTATGAACGCGGCGTGGCCGAAGAGCGCGAGCGCATCGCCCGCGATATGCACGACAATATCGGCGTACAGCTGCTGAGCGCACTGCACAGCAAGGAGGTCGGACGAAAGGATTCAATGATCCGCGAAACATTGTCCGATCTGCGCGACATCGTCAACAACGCCTCCCGGCCGGGCATTTCAATGGACGAAACGCTGGCCGACCTGCGAGTTGAAATCGCGGAACATCTCGCAACGGCTGGAATTGGTCTCGACTGGAAAGCAGTCGCGGACGAGGGGCGGGTCGGCGCGCTGGCACCGCAGGCCGCCCATGCGCTTCGCTCGGTCATTCGCGAGGCCACCAGCAACGCCATCAAACATGCTGGTGGGTCGACCATGGCCATAACGATCCGCCATCACGGCGACACCATGGCGGTCTCGATTGAGGATGATGGCAGCGGCTTCGATACAAGCGCCACGACGTCAGGCAATGGAATGGCCAATATGCGCGCCCGCATGGTCGGCCTGCGAGGAAGCTTCGAGATTTCCGGCGACGGCACGGGAACCCGGATCGAAGCGCGATTTCCACTCGCCGATGGAGGAGCTCTGCCATGAACCGTGTGCTGATTGTCGAAGATGTCACCGAGACGCGCCGCTGGCTCGTCGAAATTATCCGCGAGGCTTTCCCGGACTGCCGGATCGATGAGGCAGCGAATATGCGAGCCGGTATCGCGGCGGCGGCGGGAGCCGACTATGATCTGGCCCTGATCGATCTTGGCCTGCCGGACGGCTCGGGCCTCGAAGTCCTGCGCAGCCTGCGCCTAGTACGGCCGGAAACGATCTGTGTTGTCACCACTGTCATCGGCGATGACGCCCATATCGTCGCCGCGCTGGCGGCTGGTGCCCAAGGCTATCTGCTCAAGGAACAGCCGCCCGAAACCCTTTGCCGTCAGCTCAAGCAGGCGGCGCAAGGTATCCCGGCATTGTCACCCTCGATCGCGCGGCGGATCATGGAGCACTTCCGCTTCACTGGCCCAGCTGCTCCTGAGGATGAGTTGACTGCGCGCGAAAGGGAGGTTCTGGCTCTAATCGGTCGGGGCATGCGCAATGTTGAGGTGGCCCAAGCGCTCGATCTCGCCGAAAGTACGGTAGCAAGCTACATCAAGGCGATTTATCGCAAGCTCGGTATATCATCGCGTGCAGAAGCAGCGTGGCACGCCGCGAGGTTGGGACTTGGCGCACATAGGTCGGAAACGTAGCAGCAGTCATTATCAAATCAACTTCGTGCGGGGCCAGCCCCTGTTTTGGGGATACCCATGTGGAAACGTCAGGCGGCGAAGCCTTCGTCACCGCTTTCGGTGAGGTCTGCATTTTTTGCTCACCCCCCTGAGCAGGGGGGCGACGCGGCCGCGGTTATTTGAAAAGATTAGGGTCAGGACTCATTGATCACAACCAGAAGATGACGGTCGCAGCAATACAGATGGCTGACAGGAAAGTGTGTGCGCAGCGATCATAGCGGGTGTGGATGCGTCGCCAGTCCTTGATTTTGGCGAACAGGTTTTCGACC
>NZ_JBGTDD010000064.1:0-12923 GCF_041748495.1 Parasphingorhabdus sp. | reverse complement strand
AGCTGCGCCGGTACGTCACTGCTCGACTATCAGGGCAATGCCTGGAAATATACCGACGTTGGCGAATGCGAAGCCATAGGCGGATCGCTCACCGAAGTGGCCGACAATGACCCGCCGGTACCACCGGCAGCGGCTCCTGCGAAAGGCTGAGCCAGTGGCAGAATGATCTTGAAAGGGGCGGTTCGACGGAGCCGCCTTTTTTATTTTGGCCAGAAAGAGGAAATGATATGCGCTATCTGCTGATCGATGGACATCCCGACAGCGATCGATTAACCACCGCATTGATTGATCATTATGCCGCCAACTGCCCAGCCGGTGCGGATATAGACCGGCTGATATTGCGTGACATGGCCTTCGACCCGGTTTTGCACCAAGGCTATGCCCGACCACAGAAATGGGAAGCCGATCTGGAACGCGCAGCCCGCTTGCTCGACGGATGCGATCATCTGGTGATCGCCTTTCCGATGTGGTGGGGTGGCGAACCGGCTCTGGTGAAAGGCTTTGTCGACCGCCTGTTGCTGCCGCATTTCACCTTTCGCTATCACGAGCATGACGATTGGTGGGACAAGCTGATGGAAGGTCGTTCGGCCGATGCGCTAGTCACCATGGACACGCCGGGCATCTTCCTCCGATTCGCTTATCACAATTCCATCAAGCACCGCTGGCGAAAACAGATACTGCAGTTCTGCGGTTTCGATCCCGCACGCTTCCATATTTTTGCGCCGGTTCGCAAGGGCAGCGCGGAAAAAAACTGGCCGAAATGGCAAGCGAGGGTCGCCAGGGCGGCGAACAGCGCGGTCGGGCTGAAACGAAAGCCCCGGCAAAGCCATCTCGCGAATTTCCTCGCCTACGGCAAAAGCAGGGACGAATCGCCATAGCTGTAAAACCGGTAACCCCCGGCAATCGCATGCGCATAAGCCGCCTGCATCGTCTCCAGCCCCATCAGCGCGCTGACCAGCATGAACAGGGTCGATTTGGGCAGGTGGAAATTGGTCATCAGGCCGTCGATCGCCCGAAATTTATAGCCGGGCGTGATGAAAATATCGGTATCGCCTTCGAACGGTCGGATGATGCCGTCTTCCCCTGTGGCGCTTTCCAGCAGGCGCAGGCTGGTGGTGCCGACCGCGATGATGCGGCCGCCTGCCTTTCGCGCTGCATTCAGGCGGTCGGCAGTTTCCGCTTCGATCCGTCCCCATTCGCTGTGCATCCGGTGGTCGTCGGTTTCATCGACCTTGACCGGCAGAAAGGTCCCTGCCCCGACATGCAGGGTCAGTGTTTCACTATCCACGCCCGCCGCCGCCAGCGCGGCCAAAAGGTCATCGGTAAAATGCAGCGCCGCTGTCGGTGCCGCCACCGCGCCCTTTTCCCGGGCAAACATCGTCTGATAGTCGGCTGCATCGCGTTCATCGATGGCCCGTTTGCTGGCTATATAAGGAGGCAAGGGCATGGTGCCCGCGCGTTCAATCAAAAGCTCCACCGGTTCCTCGCCGAGAAAGTGCAGAACAAAACTGCCATCCGCAAGTTTCGCTTCGGCCTCGGCCGATACATCCATCCCGAAATCGACGATTTCGCCGACCCGCAGGCGCTTCGCGTTGCGAATGAAAGCCTGCCAGCGCCGCAGGTCAACCCGTTTGTGCAGCGTTGCCCCGATATTGGCATCGCCGCGCTTCCCGCTGAGCTGCGCCGGAATGACCTTGGTGTCGTTGAACACCAATATATCCTTTGGCCCGAGCAGCTGCGGCAGGTCGCTGACGATATGGTCGGAGATCCGATCGCCATCGACTTTCAGCAGCCTGGCGCTGTCACGGGGAGCGGCTGGCCGTAGCGCGATACACTCCGGCGGTAGCGCAAAATCGAAAAGATCAACGCGCACCGGCCGGACTAGGGATTGATTGGCGCGTTCAGGTCATCCACGGTAATCGGCGCTTCGCTCTGGCGTGGTTGGGCCCCCGGCAAAACCGGCGGCTTGTTGTCAGCGGCGATCGATGCCTGCAATATCCGACTGGGATTGAGCGGCGGTTCGCCGCGGGTAATATTGTCGACATATTCCATGCCGGACGTGACCCGGCCGAATGCCGAATAATTGCCGTCGAGCGAAAAGCGCGGATAGAAGACGATGAAAAACTGGCTATTGGCGCTGTCTTCGCTTTGGGAACGCGCCATTGATACCACTCCGCGTACATGCGGAAATTTGCCAAATTCCGCTTTCAGGTCGGGCAGGTCCGAGCCGCCGGTTCCGGTGCCGGTGGGATCACCGGTCTGCGCCATGAATCCTTCGATCACGCGGTGAAAGATCAGGCCATCATAGAAGCCGCGCCGTGTCAGCGTCTTGATCCGTTCGACATGATTGGGGGCACGATCGGCGAACAGCTGGATGGTTACCCGGCCGCCGGTGGACAGATCGAGATGCAGGATATTTTCTTCAGCCGGCACCGATGCCGGCGCCGGCGTCTGTACCTCGGCCTCTTGCGCCTGCGCGGCAAAGGAGGTCAGGAACAGGGCAGAGAAGGTCAGGAAAAATTTGCGCAGCATGGCTTACTCGTTTGGCTTCAGGGAATGGAATAGCCTTTGGACGATTCTACCTTTCACTGCAATGAATTGCTGGTGATGGCTATTGATCGCCCTTCAGGCCAATCTTCTGAACCCGTGCGGTAATTTCATCCGCTACCAGCGGTGTCACGAACTTGTGGATCTCGCCGCCGAACATGGCAATCTCCTTGACCAGACGCGAGGCAATCGGCTGCAGCGACACATCGGCCATCAGGAAAACCGTTTCGATGTCGCCGTTGAGCTGCTGGTTCATGCCCGCCATCTGATATTCATATTCAAAGTCGGCGACCGCCCGCAAGCCGCGAACAATCACGCCGGCCTTTTGCTTTTCGGCAAATTTCATCAGCAGCATGTTAAAGCCGACCACTTCGACGCCATCGCCCAGATCGGCGGTTTCCCGGCGCACCATTTCCAGACGTTCCTCGTCCGAAAACATCGGCGATTTGGAAGGATTGGTGGTCACGCCGATCACCAGCTTGTCGACCAGACGCATGCCGCGCTTGATAATATCCATATGCCCCTGGGTAATGGGGTCAAAGGTCCCCGGATAAACGCCGATTCTCATGTCTTGCTCCCCCGCCTAGCGGTCTCTTTCGATTGTATATTCGGCGATGGCGCGCAGCAAATCGGCTTCTGCGCCATAGCCGCTCAGATGCGATTTGGCCTGATTCGCCAGCATCTGCGCCTGTCCTTTTGCCCGGTCCAGGCCCATCAGGCTCAGAAAAGTCTCCTTGCCGGCCACCGCGTCCTTTTGCAGCGCCTTGCCTGCTTTTTCCTCGTCGCCTTCGACGTCCAGAATGTCATCGGCGATCTGGAACGCGAGGCCCAGATCATGCGCATAGCCGCGCAGGCTGGTGCGACCTTCCTCGGCCACCCGGCCCAGAATCGCACCGATTTCCACGCAGGCTGCGATCAACGCGCCGGTTTTCAGCTGCTGCAGCCGGGTCACCGTCTGCAAGTCAAAGGTAGAATTTTCCGCCACCAGATCCATCATCTGTCCTCCCGCCATGCCCGCCGGTCCAGCGGCTTTGGCGAGACAGGCGGTCATCTCGACGCGCACGAACGGATCATGATGGGTGCGGTCGTCAGCCAGCAATCCAAAGGCCATGGCATGGAGCGCGTCGCCGGCGAGCACCGCAGTCGCTTCGCCAAAGGCAATATGCGTGGTCGGCTTGCCCCGGCGCATGTCATCGTCATCCATACAGGGGAGATCGTCATGGATCAGCGAATAGACATGCAGCGCCTCGACCGCTGTCGCCGCCCTGATCGCGCAGGATTCATCGACATTGAACAAGCCGGCCGTCGCCATCACCAGCAAGGGTCTCAGTCGCTTGCCGCCGCCGATGGCAGCATGGCGCATCGCCTCGTATAATTCGCTGCGGGCATCATTGGGGACCTGCAATAGCTGGTCGAACTGTCGATCGACTGCGGTGGCGACCCGCCCCATCTCCCGAAAAAGATCTGAATTATTGTTGGCCGCCAATGGTTCAGTCCGCGTCAAACGGAACAGTGGCTTGCGGCTTGCCGTCGCGATCGAGGGTGATTTTCTCGATCTTGGCCTTCGCGGCCTCCAGCCGTTGCTGGCACAGGCCGCGCAATTTTTCGCCCTCGCTATACAGCTCGATCGACTGGTCCAGCGGTACATCGCCGCTTTCCAGCTTGCGGACGATGTCCTCGAGGCGCTTCAGCGCATCCTCGAAATTCAGCGTTGTGAGGTCTTCTTGGGTTTCGCTCATGGCGAAATGCAATGACGAGGCTTTCGGTCGCGGTCAAGGGCTTGGACTTCACTAACGCCAACTTCCTGTGTAACGGAACATAAAAGGGCGGGGAAAAAAACATGTTCATCGGTCATTTTGCGCCTGCGATGGTAGCGGCGGTCCATCCCCGGGCACCGGGACTGGGCACCCTGTTCGTAGCCGGACAGTTGCTCGATTTCGGATTTTTCGGTCTCGCGCTGATCGGCGTGGAAAATTTTCGCATCACGCCCGGAATCACCAAAATGGTGCCGCTCGATCTCTATCATATGCCCTACACCCACAGCCTGCTCGGCAGTGCAGCCTGGGCCGCAGCTTTTGCGCTGTTGATCTGGTCGTTCACGCGCAACCGGACCGGCGCGTTGATCGGCGGCGCCGTGGTCCTGTCGCACTGGTTCCTCGACCTTCTGGTCCACGCGCCGGATCTGACTCTGGCCGGCTCCCCGCCGAAACTGGGCTTTGGTCTGTGGAACCATCCGATGATCGAAATGCCGCTGGAGCTCGGCATCACCTTCGGCGCGCTGGCTTTTTACGCGATCCGCACCAGGGCGATTACCCGCCAGTCCAAATATGCGCTGGGCCTTTTGGCCGTATTGCTATTGGCGCTGCAATCGATCAACTGGTTCGGGCCAGAGCCGCAGTCCGCGGATATGGCAATGAAGCTGACCGGCCTGTTCGCCTTCTCGGTCGCCGCCCTGGCCGCATGGTGGGTCGGACGTACACGGGCACTGAAACAGTCTTGAAGACAGGATCGAATATGACCCAATATATCGCCGCCTATTTCATCGCCGCCCTCGTCTTTGGTATTCTCGACTATCTCTGGCTCAGCAATATGGCGGAATCCTTATACCGGCCCGTGATCGGCGAGATCATGGCCGACGAATTTCGCAAGGCCCCCGCGATGATCTTCTATGCCATCTATCTGTTCGGCATCGTCTGGTTTGGCATCAAGCCGGCGCTGGCCAGCGGCCAGTGGACAACAGCACTGCTCAACGGCGCCTTGTTCGGGGGCATTGCCTATGCCACCTATGACCTGACCAGTCAGGCAGTGCTCAAAGTCTGGTCGACGAAGATCAGCCTGTACGACATTGCCTGGGGCAGCTTTGCCACCGGGGTCACCGCGGCCTTGACCGCCTATCTGGTACTCAGGTTCGTGAAGGCATAGAATGGTTCCGCCAACCACCTGAATCTCATCGGCGGAATTTCGTCCCCAGCGCCGCGATTCGCGCCGGCAGAAGCGCCAGAATCGCTTTCTTCCTTGCGTCGCTGGCCGATGCCCATTCGCCAATTTCCGGCAATGTCCGAGCGCATCCCACGCACAGGCTGCTCGTACGATCGATGGTGCAAATATCGTTGCAGGGCGATTTCATGACGTCGCCAGCTGCTCCTCGATCTGCCCCAGCCGCTCTTTGCCGAAATATATTTCACCATCGACATATATCGTCGGAATGCCAAAGGCGCCGCGCTCGACCGCTTGTTCGCTATTGTCGATCAACGCCTGCTTGACCGCCGGCTCCTGTGTCTTCGCCATCAGTGCCTTCGCATCATAGCCGCCATCCTGCAAGATTTTGCCGAGCGTTTCGGCATCGGTCACGTCCAGGCCCTGTTCCCAGATCGCGGGCAAAAGCGTTTCAACGAAACCGGCGCGCTGTTCCGGTGGCAAGGCAATCAGCATCCGCTGCAGGGTGACCGTATTGAACGGAAAATGCGGGTTCATCTTGAACTGGGTGAGGCCGTGCCTTTTGATGAACCGGTTCATCTCGAGCATCGCATAAGCATTCTTGCCTTTCACATCCGCATCGCGGATGAACGGCGGCGCATTGCCGGTCAGCTTGTGCATGCCGCCGAGAAAGGCCGGGGTGATTTCAATGGCCGCGCCATATTTTTCCGCCAGCGCCTTGAGCGGTGACCAGATCAGATAGGCATTCGGACTCACGAAATCGAAAATCAGTTCAATCGTCTTGGTCATATTCATACTCCTGCGAAGGCAGGAATTTAGCTCCCACCCTTGCGTCCAGACAGAATCTCTGGTGCGCCCACCCCTGCCACCGCAGGCGAACAATGCAGAACCATAGTCGAGCCAGCAGAAACATCAATTCCCTCTAGTCGAAATTGGTGCAGGTCGTTAAAGGCGATGCATGACCACAGACACGCTGATTGCAGAGCCCCGGATCTCCACCGAAACCGTGCGCGAGCACGGCCTCAATGCGGAGGAATATCAGCGCATCTTGAACGCGCTGGGCCGCGAGCCGAATATGACCGAGCTCGGGATTTTCTCGGTCATGTGGTCCGAACATTGTTCCTACAAGTCCTCACGCCTGCATCTAAAGAAGCTTCCGACAACCGGCCCGCAGGTGATCTGCGGCCCCGGCGAAAATGCCGGCGTTATCGATATCGGAGACGGCCAGGCGGCAATCTTCAAGATGGAGAGCCATAACCATCCGTCCTATATCGAGCCCTATCAGGGTGCGGCGACCGGGGTCGGCGGCATCCTCCGCGACGTCTTCACGATGGGCGCGCGCCCGGTCGCCAACCTCAACGCGCTGCGCTTCGGACGGCCCGACCATCCCAAGATGAAGCATCTGGTCAAGGGGGTGGTCGCCGGCATCGGCGGCTATGGCAATTGCGTCGGCGTGCCCACGGTCGGCGGCGAGACCAATTTCGATCCGGCCTATGACGGCAATATCATCGTCAATGCAATGACCGTCGGCGTGGCTGACTCCGACAAGATTTTCTACTCGGCAGCGTCCGGCGTTGGCAATCCGATCGTCTATGTCGGCTCCAAGACCGGCCGCGACGGCATCCATGGCGCGACCATGGCGAGCGCCGAATTCGACGATGACAGCGACGAGAAACGCCCGACCGTGCAGGTCGGCGATCCGTTCACCGAGAAACTGCTGATCGAGGCCTGTCTCGAGCTGATGGCCAGCGACGCGATCGTCGCGATCCAGGACATGGGCGCCGCAGGGCTGACCAGTTCCAGCGTCGAAATGGCAACCAACGGCGAAGTCGGCATCATTCTCGACATGGACAAGGTGCCCTGCCGCGAAACCGGCATGACCGCCTACGAGATGATGCTCAGCGAATCGCAGGAACGCATGCTGATGGTCCTCAAGCCGGGTCGCGAGGAAATGGCCGAAGCGATCTTCACCAAATGGGAGCTGGATTTCGCGGTGATCGGCGAGGTCACCGACAGCCGCCGGATGGTGCTGACCCACAAGGGTGAAACTGTCTGCGATATTCCGCTTGGCCCGCTCGCCGACGACGCGCCACTCTATGACCGCCCGCACCTGACCCGCGAGGAATATGCCGCGCATGTCAATGTCCAGCCGCTCGGTGATATTCCCGAAAACTCCGATATTGGTGCCGATTTGCTGAAGATGATGGCCTCTCCAGCGCTCGCCTCGCGCCGCTGGATCTGGGAACAATATGACAGCCAGGTCGGTGCCGACACCGCCCAGCGCTCCGGCGGCGACGCTGCCGTGGTCCGGGTGCACGGCACCAACAAGGGTCTCGCCATCACCACCGACTGCACGCCGCGCTATTGCAAGGCCGACCCCTATGAAGGCGGCAAGCAGGCGATTGCCGAAGCCTATCGCAACCTGTGTGCGGTCGGGGCGAAACCCCTGGCGACGACCGATTGCATGAATTTCGGCAATCCCGAAAAGCCCCATATCATGGCGCAATTTGTCGGCTGCATCGAAGGCATGGCCGAAGCCTGTCTGGCGCTCGACATGCCGATCGTATCCGGCAATGTCAGCCTCTACAACGAAACCACCGGAGCCGACGGCATCAGCCACGCGATCCTGCCCACCCCGGCGATCGGTGCCGTGGGACTGATCGATGATCTCGACAAGATGATGACCATCGCCTTCAAGAATGAGGGCGATTTCATTGCCACCGTCGGATTCCACTTTGAAGAGCTGGGCCAGTCAACCTGGCTCCGCGAAATCCACGGTCGCACGGATGGTCCGCCGCCCAAGGTCGACCTCAAGGATGAAGAGTGGGCCGGACGCGTCATCCGCGAATTGATCGCCGACGGCAAGGTCACCGCCGTTCACGATATCAGCGATGGTGGCCTTGCCGTCGCCCTGGCGGAAATGGCCCTGGCCGGAAATCTGGGTGCCGAAATCGACCCGATGACTAGCGCCTTTGCCTTCAGCGAGGCGCAGGGCCGCTATGTCATCACCTATCGCAATGAAGAGGATCTGGATCGCGAGAAAGTGCCATTCGAAAAAATCGGCCGGGTCAAGGGCGATCAGCTTGTCCTCAACGGTAATCCGATTGCGGTGTCCGACCTGCGCGATGCCCATGAAAGCTTCTTCCGCGACTGGATGGAGGGCTGATGTTTTAAATCGCATCAATTGATGCGATGAAAGATGTCATGAGAACAACGGTTACCATCGATGATGAACTGATGGACCGGGCGATGGACTATACCGGTATCAGCGAACGCGCGACGATCCTGCGTATGGCGCTCGAACAGTTCGTGGCCAACGGTGCCGAAAAGTGGCTGGCCAAGCTGAAGGGGAGCCTGCCGGATCTTGAAACGCCGCCGACCGCCACGTTTCGTCAATTCCGAATAATCCGGCAATGATTATCATCGACACATCGACATGGGTCGACCATTTCCGTGGGATTGATACATTGCTGGACAGCCCGCCGGTGCAGTCGGTCCGCAGGCTCCTCCATCCTTTTGTTTGCGGTGAATTGCTGCTTGGCGGATTGCCCGGTCATGATATCGTCCGGCAGGTGCTGGCGGATCTGCAACGGGCACCGGTGGCCGATTCGGCGGAAGTGACAACCTTTATCGCATGGGCCGGGCTGGCCGGAACCGGAATCGGCTATGTTGATGCGTATTTGCTGGTAGCTGCGCGCATGGTCGAAAACGGTCGCTTACCGGCCCGGGATCGAAATTTGTTGGAACAGGCGCAGCGACTTGATATTGCCTATCAACCATGACCAAAGGTTCTTCCTCTACTCCGCTCACCGAAAAGCTCTCTCTCAAGGACGGGATGCGCGTCTGGTTTGCCGATATGCCCGACAGCGTCCGTACGGCAATCGAGGCTTCCGGCCTGACGCTCTCCGAAGAAAAGGTTCCCACGCCCGGCCTGCACTCGGCTCATATTTTCGAAACAGATCGAACCCGAATGGAAAAGCAGCTAGCCATATTGCGCGACCTCATCGATTCGGCTGGCCAGGTCTGGGTCAGCTGGCCGAAAAGAGCTTCCGGAACGGAAACTGATATCACCGAAGACATCATTCGCGACATTGCCCTGCCGATGGGCTATGTCGATATCAATGCCTGCGCGGTAGACGAAATCTGGTCAGGTCTCCAACTGGAGATCCGCCAGGAATTGCGGTGAAACCCAACCGTTTGTCCTGAGCCTGTCGAAGGACACCTCAAGACAATAAGCGCACTTCTGAACGTTGCAGAGCTGCTAGCAGGAACTCATGCGGCCTGCGCCAGCATGTCATAGGGATCGATATTGCGGGCCCGGAACCTTGTGTGGGCTTCATGATAAAAATGCGGCGTCCGGATGTGCAGCCGTTCGCGCAAGGCGTCCAGCGGCTGGGCGAGCAGTTCGATGATCGATTCCTCGATGATCCGCGGACAGGCCTTGCCCATTTTCTGGGCTTCGCGGATGGCCGTGAATATCGGCGCATCGCTCTTGATCTGTTTCTTCATGTTCAGGCCGGCTGCATAGGCAATGAAGACATTCCCCAGCGACGGGTTCTGGCCATAAGTGAATGCCAGCACGCAGGCTTCGCCCAGCGCATCGCGGCCGTAGCCGGTCAGCACGTGCAGCAGATCATGGGTGTCGCGCTGCCGAAAGCCATACCATTCGATCAGATCGCCATATTTGCGCGGGCTGAACCGGTCATATTCGGCAATCAGTCCGGCTGCGCTCAGACCTTCTTTCTCCATGAAGTCGCAATAGGCATGGGCGAGGCTGCCCTCGGGCATCTGGCGCAGGCGATCATGATCGTCGAGCAGGGGTGCCAGCTCGGCTTCGCTTGCCAGCAGCGCCTTGCCCTTGGCGCTTTCGACAAACGCCCTGGCATCCCGGCGAAAGCCCGGTCGGGGCAAGGATTCAAAGATATGGAAAACCTGTTCCGTATCTTCCTTGTCCTTGATCAGCTCGCGAAAATGATGCAGCGCTTTCAGCGGCCGAAAGCGCGATGCAGGTCGCTCGGGGTGGATGAACGGGGTTTGCGAATCACCCGGTGCGGTGAAGTCATGATCTATTTTCATAAGGCCTATATGTCGGCTACTAACATCAATGTCAATATGGAATGGATGCTTTCCTACAGCGGTCGGATTCGCTATTCAACTTGGCCAGCCATAAGGCTTCATTGGCCCCAACTTTGACAAACTTTGAAAACGGGAGACGGTAATTTGCAGTCCCATGCCACCCGCCCCTATAGCACTCTGCCGGACTATTCCGACGCAGAGCGCATTGCCCGCTCCCGCGCCTTTTACGAGGCGATCAGACGCCGCAGGACCTGCCGCGACTTCTCGGATGCGCCGGTTCCCCGTGCGGTGATCGAAAACGCCATTCTGTCGGCTGGGACCGCGCCCAACGGCGCCAATCACCAGCCCTGGCATTTCGCCGTCATCGAGACACCGGAAAAGAAAAAGGCGCTCCGCGTCGCTGCTGAAGCGGAGGAACAGGCCTTCTACGCGAACAAGGGCAGCGAAGAATGGCTGGCGGCGCTCGAACCACTGGGCACCGATGCCAGCAAGCCGTTTCTCGAGACCGCGCCTTATCTGATTGTCATTTTCGGCCAGCGTAAGGGCGGCTTGAACCCCGGCGAGATGAAACAGAATTATTATGTCAGCGAAAGCGTCGGCATCGCCACCGGCATACTGATCACCGCGCTGCATGATGCCGGCCTGGCTACGCTCACTCACACGCCCAATCCGATGAAATTCCTCAACATTCTGTGCGAACGTCCGGTCCATGAAAAACCCATGATGATATTGGTGGTCGGCAAGCCCGCCGCCGACGCCACGGTTCCGGTCCACGCAACGGTCAAGAAGCCGCTCGAGCAGATCGCCAGCTGGCTGTGAATCACCCTGATCACCACTTTTGCGGTCCCGCCGGGTCCGCAGAATCGCCGTTCCTGCTGAGCTTGTCGAAGCATAGCCAGCTGCGGCGGATTCGGCTGGCCAAGGTCCATCGACAGGCTCAGGATGAACGGATCTGACATGAGCGTAGCTGCGGCCACCCCACGCTATCTCGAACTCGACGCCCTGCGCGGCTTTGCGGTGATGGGCATCCTGCTGATGAATATCATCGGTTTTTCGATGCCGGAAATGGCCTATGTCAGCCCGGCGGTCTATGGCGGCACCGATCTGCCCGATATCATCGTCTGGGCGCTGTCCTACGTGTTCGTCGATGGCAAGATGCGCGGCCTGTTCACGATCCTGTTCGGGGCAAGCATGATGCTGATCGTCGAACGGGCCGAAGGGAATGGCGACAATCCTGCCAAAATTCACTTTTCGCGCATGACCTGGCTGGCGCTGTTCGGCCTCGCCCATTTCTTTCTCCTGTGGTTCGGTGACATCCTGTTCCTCTATGCTGCGGTCGGCTGCATCGCATATTCTCTCAAACATCTGTCGGCTGAAGACCTGTTCCGGCGTGCGCTGCTGATCTTCACGATCGGTTTTGTCGGCTATTCCTTCATGTTCGGCGGCCTGCTCTATCTGCAATATCAGGCGAGCCTGCCCGGGGCCGGTGCCGACGCAATCGAGAGCCTGCGTCAGGCCACAGCCGATTTTGATCCCGGGGCCACTGTCATTGCCGCGGAGATCGCGCTGCACCAGTCCGGATTCCTGCCGATCTTCATGGCCAAGATCGAGAATGATCTTTTCCAGCCGCTCGTACTTCTGGCCTATAATCTGGCCGAAACCCTGCCGCTGATGATGGTTGGCATGGCGCTGTACAAGAACGGATTCCTGACCGGAGCATGGAGCGCGGACGACTATCGCCGCTGGGGCCTGCGATTAACCGGGATCGGCGCACTGATCCTGACCCCGATTGCGATCGGCTTGATCCATCAGGATTTCAACATGCTGCTGATGATAAACGCCCATTATGCGTGGAACTGGCCATCGCAAATGCTGATGACACTGGGCTATGCCGCCTTGCTGGTCGGACTGATCCAAAAATGCGCCAGATCCGCCTGGATGCAGCGGGTCGCTGCGGTCGGCCGGGCCGCCTTCAGCAATTATCTCGCCACCAGCCTGTTGATGACCTTCCTCTTCTACGGCTGGGGGCTGGGACTATATGGCACCATCGGCCGCGCCGAGCTTTACCTCATCGTTCTCGGTGTCTGGGCGCTCATGCTGTTCTGGTCGAAACCCTGGCTGGACCGCTTTCGCTACGGACCGCTGGAATGGTTGTGGCGGAGTTTGGCGCGGGGACGAATTCAGAAAATGACGGTCACAAAATAATTGCACTCGAGAGTCGCTTTGCTATTGCGATCTATTCTCAATAGCGATATACGAATCGCCGAGAGGAACGGAAATGGTTGTTTGCGTCTGTAATGCGATCAAGGAAAAAGACCTGAGAGCCGCCGTTCGCAGCGGGGCCGACCGGCCATCGCAGGTCT
>NZ_JBGTDD010000063.1:0-3093 GCF_041748495.1 Parasphingorhabdus sp. | reverse complement strand
GCATGCGCAAAGATCCGGTCCGGATTGTCCGGATCCCGATTCAGCAATGTCTCCGTGACCCTGTGCGCTTTGGTGAATTTTTCCAGCGCCTCGTCCATGTCGCCACGCTTTTCATCATCCTCGCCCCATGCATGGAAAATGCGGGCACGTCGCTCCAGGCTTTCTGCGGGCATATCGGACAAGTCGCCTTGTCCCTCATAATAGTCCATCGCCCGTTCGTTGACATCGGTCATCACATCGAGACGGCCGACGCCTTTCAACCCGGCGCGCAGATCCGTCAGCATATATTCGACCAGCCCTTCGGCTTCGGCCTGCTGTCGTTGCGCTTCGTCGCGCGACTGGATTGCGAATATCGTCATTCCGATCATCGCTACCAGCGCCACCAACGCGCCGCCCGTGACCGCCATCACGCGGCGGATGCGGCGAGCGGCATCGCGCTGGACCAGCGCATCAAGCGGAACATCCGCGATACCGGCAATGATCTTCAGAAAGCCCAGCCGCCAGCCATCCCCCTGTTTGCGCAGGTCCGCCGCCAGCGGCTCGGATCCGGCCAGAAGCAACGCAGGGAAAGCCTCTTCCGGCTCGCCGCGCACCAGCGCTGCCAGCACTGGACGGCCCGGATGCAGCGACCGGAACAGTTCGATTTCGCGGGCAACCCAGATCGATGCCCTGGCGTCGGGCGAGCAGATGACGATCAGCACTTGCGATTCCGCCAGCGCCTGCTTCACCGATTGCGACAGATCCTCGGCCGCGGGCAGGTCTTCGCGATCCCGGAAAATTCGTCCCAGGCGGCCATCACCTGCATCGGTGATCCGGTCTGCCCGCAGACGGCGCGGCAACCGGTAGGTTTCGATTTTCCGGTGCAGCTTTTGCGCGATGGCGGCGTCGGCATGGCTATAGCTGACAAAGGCGCGAAAGCGCACCGCTTGCGGATCAGATTTCTCTGCTTCTGTCAATATTGCCCCGCGACCGAATGGACCGACCCCCTGTGCCGGTATTGCCGGAAAAAATGTTATCGGGAATCGTGATCGCTGTCACGGATAAAAGCTTTCCGCGCTTGTTACGTACAACAATGCAACATCTTGCAGTCAATTTTTGTGGAAAGCGAGGTGGGAAAATCAAGGGGAATAGAATGCCACTAGATATCACCATGATCCTACTAGGCTATGCAGTTGCGAGCTTTATCCTGACGGCGCTCTTCCTGCGACTAGAAAACGAAACCCCGCTGGAGAAAATAATCCGACGCCATTTCTATTGCTTTCCTTTGATGCCCCCTGTTCTCATAGTCTGGGTCTTATTGCAGGGGATGATCAAGGCTTCATCTGTGATGATAGATGGCCTGCGTTATTGTTTTGAAACAATCTCTGTGAACCGCCCCGGGATTGCCGGAGGCTCCAACTCTTGAGTAGAAGGAGCTATTATGAGCAAGACCACAAACAAGTTTTCACCGGAGGTTCGCGCCCGTGCTACCCGCATGGTGCTGGATCACAGACAGGATTATCCCTCGCGCTGGGCTGCGGTGGTGTCCATTTCGCAGAAGATCGGCTGCTCACCGCCGACACTGCATGAATGGGTCAAGCGAGCAGAAGTGGATAGGGGCACGCGCGCCGGTGTTCCCAGCGATGTTGCTGACAAGCTAAAAGCACTGGAACGCGAGAACCGCGAACTGCGCCAGGCCAACGAGATTTTACGTAAGGCATCGGCATATTTTGCTCAGGCGGAGCTCGACCGCCCGTTTCGCAAATGATCGCGTTTATCGATGATAACCGCGAAGACTATGGGGTCGAGCCAATTTGCAAAGTTCTGCCAATTGCCCCGTCGACCTATCACAGTCATCTCGCCAAGCGCCGGGATCCCTCGCGGCTGTCGGATCGCGCCAAGCGTGATATGGTGTTGAAGCCGGAGATCGCGCGCGTATTTGCCGAGAACTTCGGGGTATATGGTGTTCGCAAGGTCTGGCGGCAGATGAACCGCGAAGGCTTCGACATTGCCCGCTGCACCATCGAACGGTTGATGCGCAATATGGGCCTTCAAGGGGTGATACGCGGAAAGCCTGTGCGAACGACGGTCAGCGATCATGCAGCGCCGTGTCCGCTCGACCATGTAAACCGCCAGTTCCATGCCCCTTCGCCCAATATGCTGTGGGTATCGGACTTCACCTACGTCGCGACCTGGAAAGGCTTTGTATATGTCGCATTCGTGATTGACGTTTACGCCCGATATATCGTTGGCTGGCGGGTCAGTAGAACCGCTCACGCCAGCTTTGTTCTGGATGCATTGGAACAGGCTTTACATGATCGGCGGCCCAAGCATCGCGGCGGCCTCATCCATCACAGCGACCGTGGCAGCCAATATGTATCGATCAAATATACTGAACGCTTGGCCGAGGCAGGCATCGAACCATCGGTCGGCAGCGTCGGCGACAGCTATGACAACGCCTTGGCCGAGACGATCAACGGCCTCTACAAGGCCGAGGTCATTCACAGGCGTGGACCCTGGCGCAGCTTCGAGGCCGTCGAATACGCGACCCTCGAATGGGTCGACTGGTTCAATCACCGGCGGCTGCTCGAACCCATCGGCAACATCCCGCCCGCCAAAGCCGAGGAGCAATACTATGCCGCCATGGAAACTCTGGATATGGCAGCGTGACTCAAACCAAACAGCCTCCGGCAAACCCGGCGCGGTTCAGTGTCGGCGCGGCGTTCGCGGTTTGGCGCGCAGGTCGCGCATAGCTCGCCGGTGCTGGTCTGGACACCAGACGTCGGTATGAACTCCGGGCACTTGCACGGACGATCTTGGTTGCAGGTGGTGTCACGGGCTGGGGAACTTGTGCGCGCGACTTCGCGCTTAAAGTGAATGGCCGTGTCGGGATGAAGTCCGTCGTCGAACGCGCGGCACCGCGGGTTATCAACACATGGCCAGTCACGCTGGCTCGCTCAGGGCGACTCAACGCGAAGGCTGGGGATTTCGGCGTGATAAGGCTGCAAACTTTCGATGAGCGTCGAGTTATGTGCAAGGGCAGTGGCCACGACCATGCGAGAGGCAGCGCTGAGCGTCGACGCCGATCCATCGGCAGAGACGAACTGGAGCGGC
>NZ_JBGTDD010000062.1:0-3739 GCF_041748495.1 Parasphingorhabdus sp. | reverse complement strand
GCTTTCGCGATGAAGGCGCCGATGTCCTCGTCGCCGGACGGAAGGAGGCGGAGCTGAAACGCTTCGCGGGCGAGCTTGGCGGCCATTATGCAATTTGCGACCTGACTCAGGAAGCCGATATCAAGGCGCTCGCTGAATCGGCAAGGAGTCAGATGGGCGGCGTCGATATCGCGATCAATGCGACAGGTGTCGGCTTTCTGAAACCCTTTCTGGAGAATACCAGAGAAGAACTGGAAATGATGTCGGCGCTGCAGCTGGTTGGGCCGTTTCAATTTTATCAGGAAATGATCAAGGCGATGGATGATGGCGGATCAATCATTCAGATCAGTTCGGCCACCGCAACGATCATGCTCAATGATCATGCCGCCTATATGGGCACGAAGGCCGCCACCGATCATATCATTCGCTGCGTCGCTCATGAATTCGGTGAAAAGGGCATCCGCGCCAACAGCATTTCTCCGGGTCTGACGCGGACGCCAATGACCGCAGGTGTTGATCAGGTGCCGGGACTGGTTGAGTCGTTCGAAGCGCGCTATCCGCTCGGCCGGATCGGGACCAGCGACGATATCGCCGCTGCTGCAGTGTTCCTTGCCAGCGACGAATGCTTCATGACCGGCGAGAATCTGCAGGTCAATGGCGGTCTTTGCCTGCGCGGCAATCCGACGCGTAAGGACCAGCAGCTGATGATGGCGTCGCTCTCCGCAGCGTCCTGACTTTAGTCTATCGGTTTAAGTCGCTTCTGGATGTGGGGGCGGACCTTCAGGAACTGCAGATACAGGGCCTCGAGGATCGCCAACACAGCCGGTGCGCGAGCAAGCAGGCCGATAGGCCGCAGCAACGGAATGGCGCGCCACATTGCCGCGAAAGCGGCGGCGCCTGACAACATTCGGCCGTTTTCCGATGCATGGAACCGCTCGAGCATCAATTGGCGGTCGATCGGACAGGTCGAAGCCGGCGTCGAAATATCGGTGAAGGTGATGGCGTCGCGCCGGTCCAGCTTGCGCATCAGGGCAATTTCGCGGATGCATAACGGGCAGGCACCATCATACCAAACGGTCAACGGTTCGCGGCTCCGGTCTTGGTGCCGAGCTATGTTTGTTCCGTGTCCTGCCGTCATTGCATTACAGACCTAATAGCCACGACGATCTCATGCCATATGTCCGAAAGGTCTAGCCCTCAGTCACCCGGGTGAGGGAAGATCAAACATCCAGATTGGCGACGTTCAACGCATTGTCCACGATGAATTCCCGTCGCGGTTCGACCACTTCGCCCATCAGCTTGGTGAAAATATCATCGGTAACATCGGCCTGTTCGACGGTGACCTGGAGGAGCGAGCGCACTTCGGGATCGAGTGTGGTTTCCCAGAGCTGTTCGGCGTTCATTTCGCCGAGACCCTTGTAACGCGAAACCGCCAGGCCCTTGCGGCCTGCTGCCAGCACGGTGTCGAGCAATTCGGAAGGACGGGTTATCAGTGTGCCGTCCGAACCGACGCCTTCTTCATCGCCTTCCTCGGCATCGCCGCCGGCCGATTTCACCAGTCGGCTGCCGCGATCATAGGTGGCGGTTTCTTCGGAAGCCAGTCGGTGCAGCTTCCGGGCTTCGGCGCTTTCCAGAAATTTTGCCTCGATGATATGGTGATCGGTGACGCCGCGCCAGAATCGCTGGAAGAGATAGCCGCCTTCTTCCGACACCTGACCCGACCAGCGGCCCTCCTCGTCGACCTCGTCCATCCACGCGGCGGTCGCATCGACGGCGGCTTGCCGTTCCGTCCTGCCATGATCGGGATTGAGCGCGCCGGTGAGCGCCATGCCCTCGACAATCGTGCTATCATAGCGGCGCGGCACATAGGCCATCAGGCTGCGCATCCGCCGCGCATGTTCGATCAGGCCGCGCAGATCGTCGCCGCTTCGCGCGCCTTCGCCGGTCTGCAGGATCATGCCGCTCAATCCCGCCTCGACCAGATACTGGTCGAGCGCATTGTCGTCCTTGAGATAGACTTCGCTCTTGCCCTTGCCGACCTTGTAGAGCGGCGGCTGGGCGATATAGAGATGGCCGCCCAGAATGATCTCCGGCATCTGGCGGTAGAAAAAGGTCAGCAGCAAAGTGCGGATGTGGGCGCCGTCGACGTCAGCATCGGTCATGATGACGATCTTGTGATAGCGCAGCTTTTCCAGATTGAAATCGTCGCGGCCAATGCCGGTGCCCATCGCCTGGATCAGCGTGCCGACCTCCTTGGAAGACAGCATCCGGTCAAAGCGGGCGCGTTCGACGTTGAGGATCTTGCCCTTCAGCGGCAGGATCGCCTGATACATGCTGTCACGCCCCTGTTTGGCCGAACCGCCAGCGGAGTCTCCTTCGACCAGAAACAGCTCGCATTTGCTGGCGTCCTTCTCGCGGCAATCGGCCAGCTTGCCGGGCAGCGAGGCTATGTCCATCGCGCCCTTGCGGCGGGTCAGTTCGCGCGCTTTTTTCGCTGCTTCCCGGGCAGCCGCGGCGTCGATCACCTTCTGCACCACCATCGATGCATTTTGCGGATTTTCTTCCAGCCATTCCGCCAGCTTGTCGGCCATCAGACTTTCCAGCGGTTGGCGCACTTCGGAAGAGACCAGCTTGTCCTTGGTCTGCGAACTGAATTTTGGATCGGGCAGCTTGACCGAAACAATGGCGGTCAGGCCTTCGCGCATGTCATCGCCGGTCAGCTTGACCTTCTCTTTCTTCAGCGCGCCGGAGCTTTCGGCATAATTGTTCAAGGTCCGGGTCAGCGCCGAACGAAAGGCCGCCAGATGGGTGCCGCCATCGCGCTGCGGGATATTGTTGGTGAAGCAGAGAACATTCTCGTAATAGCTGTCGTTCCACTCGAGCGAGACGTCGATGATGACATCGTCGCGGTCGCCGTGAATGGCGATTGGCTCGGGCACCAGCGGCGTCTTGTTGCGGTCGAGATATTGCACGAAAGCGGCGATCCCCCCTTCGTAGAACAGGTCGATTTCCTTTGCTTCCTCATGCCGCGCATCGCGCAGGATGATATGGACGCCGCTGTTGAGAAAGGCGAGCTCGCGGTAGCGGTGCTCCAGCTTCTCGAAGTCGAATTCGGTGATCTTGAAGGTCGCGGGCGAGGGGAAGAAGGTGACTTTCGTGCCCTTCTTGAAGCCGGTCTTGTTGTCCGCCGCCGGGGCATCGCTGACGACCGCCAGCGGGCGCACGGCATCGCCGAATTCGAAGCGCATATTATGCTCTTTGCCGTCGCGCCAGATGTCCAGTTCCAGCCATTCGGACAAGGCGTTGACCACCGAGACGCCGACGCCGTGCAGGCCGCCGGAGACCTTGTAGGCATTGTCGTCCGAGGTATTCTCGAACTTGCCGCCGGCGTGCAGCTGGGTCATGATGACCTCGGCCGCAGAGACGCCTTCCTCGGTGTGCATGCCGGTCGGGATGCCGCGGCCATTGTCCTCGACCGAGACGCTGCCGTCCGGGTTGAGCGTGATCAGGATCAGGTCGCAATGGCCGGCGAGCGCTTCGTCGATGGCGTTGTCGGACACCTCGAACACCATATGATGCAGGCCGCTGCCGTCATCGGTGTCGCCGATATACATGCCGGGCCGCTTGCGGACCGCGTCCAAGCCCTTGAGAACCTTGATCGAATCTGCGCCATATTCGTTCTGGTTGGAAGAATTGGAGGCTTCTTCCGCTTTACTGTTTTCACTAATGTCATTCATGCCGGGACCATAGCCGCTGGGGC
>NZ_JBGTDD010000061.1:0-35750 GCF_041748495.1 Parasphingorhabdus sp. | reverse complement strand
GGCATAAGCACTATCCTCCAGAAAATGACTTCGCCTGCGAGCCGGTCATTTTCTGGAGGATAGTGCTTAGCAAACCAAAACGGCTGAAGCCTTATACCAGCTACAAGCTGGTGGGTTTACTCCAAAGGTGAGACACTAAATATTGGAAAAAGCTGAACTTGTCCCTTGCCTGCATCGCTGTGTTATGGCAGTGAAGCAGTATGAACAATGCAAGCAAACCCGTCTATCTGAAATTGCGCGACATTATTTCCGAATCCATATTGGATGGCGACTATCGCGAAGGTGACATGCTGCCGTCGGTCCGCGTCTTTGCAGCGGAACAGGGTGCCAATCCGCTGACCGTGGCGAAGGCCTATCAGGGATTTCAGGAAGACGGACTGGTCACGGTGAAACGCGGCGTCGGCATGTTTGTCGCCGCCGGCGCAAAAAATCGCCTGCGCCTTGCCCAGCGGGAAGATTTTATCAAGAATATCTGGCCACCGGTCCAGCGCCAGATGCAGCGGCTGGACCTGTCGATCGACGATCTTGTTGAGAGCGACGCCTGAACGTCTGACGAATGTCCGGTCATATCAACGCAATTATCGCGCCTGCCTCTTGCCGTTAGTGGTGAGCTTGTCGAGCCGAAGGCCAGCGCAGGACTAACGGTAAAAAAGAGGATCCAGACCCAGGGCATCGCCCGGCAATTGGCCTAACCCTGCGTTCTACCCTGCCCGGCGCGGGCCCGACGCAGGCTTTCCCGATAGACCGGATTTTCCGGCATGATCCCTACCGCTTTTTCAAGCAGGCTGATACCGTCGCCCTTGCGCTTGTTGTCGGCCAGCAAAGCCAGGCCGTAAAGATGCGAGACCACCGGGCTGGACGGTTGCACCCGATAGGCGACCCGGCCAGCGGCAATCGCCTTTTCCCGCTGACCCAGCCCGCTATAGGCCTGAGTCAGCCCGGCCATGATCAGCGCATCATTGTCGCCAATCCGTTTCCGCAGATTTTCCAGTATATGAGCCGCGACCGCCCAGCTTTCGGTTTCCAGATGGGCGTAGGCCATCCAGCGGAGACCCGAGATATTGCTGGGATTGTGATTGAGATATTGCGCCAGTATCTCGCCGGATCTCTGCATCGCCCCCTGCGCGCGCAACACCTCGACCAGACGCAGCACCACCGGTTCGGAAAAGCGGATGCTGCGGGCCTCATCCAACGCCGCCAGCGCTTCGTCATAATTGCCCATGGCAGCGGCGACATCGGCCACCAGAATATGCGCGGCGCTCGCTCCGGGATTGGCCTGTTGCAGCCGCTTGGCCTCGGCGAAGGCGGCGCTGTAATCGCCCGCATCATAAAGCGCGCGAATATAGGGAACCACCACCCGGGCATCACTGGCATTCCGCCCGGCCTCGGCCTGCAGCACGCTGAGCGGCGCAGCCGCCATGAACGCGCTTTCCGCGCCCGCATCATGGATTGCGGCGCGGTTCAGTACCGCTGCTGCCTGGCCACGCTCATCAATCGCCTCCAGCGCCCGGCCCGCCAGCCACAAGGCATAGGGTTCGGCACCGCTGCGATTGACCTGCGGCTTCAGCACGTCAATCGCATCGACCGTGCTGCCGGCCAGATAGAGCGACCGCGCCAGCAAATTCTGCGCCTGCCGGTTGTCCGGCTGGATCGATACCAGCCGAGCGAACTTGTCCACCGCTGCATTGTGATTGCCTTCGCCATGTTCGACGATTCCCTGGACCAGCAATACCGCCGGAACGTTGTCGATCACGCCCTTGGTTTGCTGCATCAGTCGCCGGGCGAGGCCATATTCGCCGGCCCGGGCGGCAAGGACCGCCTGCATGAAGAAGGCGCGCGGGTTGGAGCCGTCGAGCGAGAGGATCTTGCGCGCAACGACCAGCATATCGGTCATCCGTCCCATGTCTCCCAGTGTCGCGGCATATTCGGTCAGCAGCGGCACATCATTGGGATCGATCTGCAACGCCCGCTCGAACCAGGGCAAGGCAGCGCCGAGGCCGAACTGGAAGCGCAGCAGCTCGCCGCGATATTGCAGCGCACGAATATTGTCGGGATCGAGCCGAACCGCTTCGTCGACCGCATTGGTCGCACCGGCCTGGTCGCCGGAATCGGCGCGGAAGCGGGCAATATCAACCCACAGGTCGGGATTTTTCTCGTCCAGTTCCATCGCCCGGTTGAAGGCCTGGCCAGCCAGTTCGCTGTCCCCCATCTGCAGCGCAAGCCTGCCCCTGATGCGGGCGGCATATCCCAGATTTTGCTGCGGAATATCATCCGCCAGCAACTGCTCGCGCGCTTGTGGCGCCTTGCCTTGGATGGCATAGGCGTGGCCGAGCAGATGCCGGACCGCAGCGGGATCCAGACCCAGTTGCACCGCCCGGTCGAGTTCCGCTTCCGCGCCGATGCCATCGCGCAGGCCCAGCAGCACTTCGGCCTGCGCCACCCGCGCATCGATCCACTCCGGGTCGGCCTTGATCGCATTCATCAATTCGATCCGGGCCGACCTGATGTCGCGGCGGGCGCGAAATTTTTCGGCATTGGCAAAGGCTTCCCGGGCATCCGCATTGCCTTCACTGGCGCCATATATGGCGGTCGGAACGCCGACGAGGGCCAGCGCCAGCGCGGCGGACATAATGACCGGCCTGGTACCCGTCAGCAGTTTGTGAACCAGATCCCTGATCATCGCTCAGCTGGCTTGCTGCAATTTATATTGCTTGAGCAGGTCATAAAGCGTCGGGCGGCTGATTCCGAGCAATTTGGCGGCGTTGGAAATATTGCCGCTGGTCTGGGAAATGGCCCTCAGGATCGCCGAGCGGTCGGCGGCTTCGCGCGCCGCTTTCAGGTTCAGCAGGTCGGTCGCCCGATCCTCATCCACGTCCAGATCCAGATCCCTGGCGCCGATCATCTTGCCATCGGCCATGATCACCGCGCGCTTGATCCGGTTTTCCAGTTCGCGCACATTGCCCGGCCAATGCCAGGCCTCGAGCGCGGCCAGCGCATCGGGTGCCAGCCCCTTGACCGCAGGGTTGATTTCCGCGGCAAATTTCTTCTGGAAATGCCGTGCCAGCAGGCTGGCATCGCCGGAACGCCCGGACAAGGGCGGAATCTTGATGACGATTTCCGCCAGCCGATAGTAAAGATCCTCGCGAAATGCATTGTCCCTGATCATCTGTTCCAGATTCTGGTGGGTGGCGCAGACGATCCGCGTGTCGACCGCGATCGCCTTGCGGCCTCCGATCCGCTCGATCACCCGCTCCTGCAGAAAACGCAGCAGTTTCACCTGCAGCGGGAGCGGAATATCGCCGACTTCATCAAGGAACAAGGTGCCGCCACTGGCCTGTTCGATCTTGCCCTCGGTGGTCTTGATCGCCCCGGTAAAGGCGCCTTTTTCATGGCCGAACAATTCGGACTCGAGCAGATTTTCGGGAATGGCGGCACAATTGATCGCGACAAAGGCCCTGTCCCGCCGGTCGCTCTCGTCGTGCAGGCCCTTGGCCAGCAATTCCTTGCCGGTTCCGCTCGCCCCGAGCAGCATCACCGATGCATTGGTATTGGCCACCCGCTCGACCATCTGCGCCACTTTCAGCATTTCCGGCGCGCCGGTGATGATCTGGCCCAATATATAGCGATCGCCATTGCCGCGCGCGGCAAGGCTGGCATTTTCCTGTTCCAGCCGGTGCACATGAAAGGCACGGCGGACAATCAGACCGAGTTCGTCGATATCCACCGGCTTCTGGTAAAAATCCCAGGCACCGCTGGAAATCGCGCGCAAGGCACTGGCTTTTTCGCCATGACCGGACGCCACGATGATCTTGGTATCAGGTTTCAGACTCAGGATCGCGTCCATGGTCGCAAAGCCTTCGGTGGTACCATCGGGATCCGGCGGGAGGCCGAGGTCGAGCGTGACCACATCCGGCTCCTCCGCGCGCAGCATCTCGATTGCCGATTCACGGTCGCCAACAATGATCACGTCGAAGTCGTCATAGGCCCATTTGAGTTGCTTCTGCAGGCCAGAATCATCCTCGACGATCAGCAGCTTCTCTTTTCTGGGTTGAACTTTGTCCGGCATCATGCGGCCCTTTCGTCAGCGGAGAATTCATCCGATAAATTTTTGGCAAGCGGCAGGATCAGGGTGAACCGGCTGCCCACCCCTTCTGAACTATCGACCTCAAGGCGCCCTTTCATCGCTTGCGCCAGCTCGCGCGCTTCAAAGGCGCCGATGCCGAAACCGCCCTGCTTGCTGGAGGCAAAAGGCTTGAACAGCTGACTGCGAATAAACTCGCTGGACATGCCTGTCCCCTGATCACAGACTTCGATCGCCACGCTGAGATCGCGGCGGTGCGCATTGATGGTGATCGGTGCTCCGACGGCGCTGGCATCGATCGCATTCTGGACCAAATGCCCCAGAACCTGATCGACACGGGCGGGATCGGCAAAGATTGTCAGATCCTCGATCTTCTTGCTCTGGACATTGTGCAGCAGGCGGTTTTTTTCGACGATAGAACGGATCAGATCGGCGACTTTTACCAACTTCGGCTCATTCGGACTTGCCTTGTTATGCTGCGACAGGCGCTTGAGCAGGCTATTCATCTTGCCAGCGGAATCCTGCAATGTATCGATCATGTCCACCTGAAATTCGGGATTGCCGGCATGGCGCTTGGCATTGTCGGCAAGCAGGCTGAGCTGGCTGACAAGATTCTTGATGTCATGCATGATGAACGCCATCCGCCGGTTGAACTCGTCAAATCTCTGCACTTCGGAAAGCGATTCCTGGCTGCGATATTCGGCCAGGTAGCTGGCGACCTGACGGCCGACCACGCGGAGCATATCCAGATCCTCCCAATCCAGGGTGCGGTTGATCCGGGGGCGGGCCAACAGCATCAGGCCGGTGAGCCGATCGAAATGGACCAGAGGAACCGCGACCCATGCCCGCTCATCCGTGACCATCCAGTCCGGAATTGCGGCCGATTCACATTTTGGGTCCTCGCCGGCGCGCAGCGCATCAAACTCGACAATATGACCCGTGTCTTCGAAAAACGCGATCGTCCGGACATTGCACGCAGCCGCCGGGACCTTGATCGACGACCAGTTCCATCGGGATTGCAGCACCAGCTGCCCCGAATCATCTGGCACCAGCAAGATACCGCCCGGCGAATCGGTAATGTCGGCGATCGCCTTTATCACCCGTTCATGAAAGGGCGCGCTGTCGGTACCGGGGCGTCCGATCGTGTCGGTAAAGCGGATCCACTCGGACCGATAATCATAGCGGTGCTGGAAAAAGTTCTTCGCCAGCTTGACCTTCATCCACGCACGGAAGCGGCCCGAAGGCAGGAGAAGCAAGGCCCCGATGGTCGTGCCGAACAGAAAGCTGATCTGAGCCAGGCGCGCATAGTCGCCGCCGATGATTTGCAGCGCCGTCGCAATCACAATCATCATCAGCAGATAGCTGCCGATCGCAACCAGCGATAGCGAACGGAAGGCGACGCTGCGTGAAAGCTTGAGGTCCCATTCGGAGTTGCGCATCGATGCAAGTGCCAGAATAGGAGCAATAACCGCCATCATTGGTCCCCGCATCGCATGCAATTCTATCGGCATCTGCTGGGTCAGATAGGTGATCGTGAACAGATTGAGGTCATAGGTCCAGATCGCAGCCAGCGATGCCATAGGCAGTCGGATACCCCAGCGCGTTTCCAGTGCGGAAATCGAATAGAGATTGTGGACAAGCACGAGAACTCCCGCCGCGAAGATCATTCGCAGCACGAGCGAGGTATATAGCGTAACGCCTTCGAGACGGGGGCTTCCGGCAAAAGCAGGCAATAGCGAATCGACGAGCATCTGGCCGAGTAGAACGAAGGTCAAAGCAGCATAGATGATATTGACCGTCTTCGGTTCGTCGCGCCCTTCGCCGGCGCGCAGCAAAGTGAACATGAAGCCCAGCCAGCCGAAATTGCGCAATGTTTCTGCAAATCGCGAAATCGGCGATAGATGTCCTTCGACCGCGATCGAAAGAGCCCAGAAACTGGTCAGGGCGATCGCACTGATCAGCCACAAATGCTTTTCATTGCGCTCGACCTTGCGCTGAAATTGCCAAATCGCCAGTGCGCCAAAAAGTGCCGCGGCAATGCCATGACCGAACAGGCTGATATAATCGAGCAGCGTCACCATCTCAGCGCGCTCCCTCTGGCCATAATATCACTCTGATGGTTTGCAGGATGATCAGAATGTCGAGGAACGGCGTGTAATTTTTGGCGTAATAAAGATCATATTCCAGCTTGTGCCGCGCATCTTCGATGGACGCCCCGTAGGGATAGTTGATCTGTGCCCAGCCGGTGATGCCCGGCTTGATGATATGCCGCTCGGCATAAAATGGCATCTGGGTTTGCAGGTCGTCGACAAATTGCGGCCGTTCCGGACGGGGCCCGACAAAGCTCATCTCGCCCTTCAATACGCTCCACGCCTGGGGCAGTTCGTCGATGCGCACCTTGCGAATGAATCTGCCAATGCGGGTGATCCGGGGATCATTTTCGGTTGCCCAGATCGCCTGACCGCCAATCTCGGCGTCTGCGCGCATCGACCGGAGTTTGTGAATTTTGAATTTCTGGCCGTAAAGGCCCACCCGTTCCTGCTTGAAAAAGCTCCCTCCCTTGCTCTCCAGCTTGATAAGCAAGGCGAAAAGCAGGATCACCGGTCCGGTCAGAACCAGCAACAGCAGACTCAGAAATATATCAAAGCCCCTTTTGAACAGGGTCGACAGTCGGCGGCCGGACGAAAATCCGTCAGAGAAAATGAACCAGCTCGGGTTGACGCTATCCAGATCGACACGGCCGGTTTCCCGCTCCATGAAACTGGACATGTCATTGACATGAACACCAGTGGTCTTGATCGTCAGCAGATCGGCAACCGGAAGCGAATTGCGCCGTTCTTCCAGCGCCAGCACCACTTCGCTCACTTCCAGATCAATTACATGTTGCGGCAGATTGGCGATATCCTGCCGCCGGATCGCGGATTCGACAACATTCGGCCCCTCGTTCATGGCGACATAGCCCGCGATAATGAAGCCGCTGTCCTGACGCTTCTCCAGGGCGGCAATCCGGCCGGCTCGCGGACCGGCACCGAGGATCAGCAGACGTCGCTTGAAAATGTCACTGTCCAATATCGTCCCCAGCAAAATCCGGATGACCATCAGAAACAGGATCGCCAGCACCATCGCGTAAAGAGAATTGGAGCGCCACAGGGTGGCGCCGGGCATGACGAACGACAGCAATGAGAGAAAAATGACGCCCAGAGAAATGGCCACCAGGATGCGTGCGGCAGCAAAGCGCAGGGATTGCAGGGATTCGGAGCCATAAATACCGACCGCGATCAGAGCCAGCTGCAACGCAATCGCAAAACTCGCGATCGGCGCCGGTCGGTCCAGGATCGAGCCGACAGCCATGTCGATCTGGACCGCACGCAGGATCCAGCCCACTTCTGCCGCCATCAGCAGCAGCAGGAAATCGATAAAGCCCAGAAAAATTACTGGATAGGGAATATAATGTTTAAACAATCGGATCATGTTGCGCGCAGACTTTCCTTCGTCCGCATGGCCATAAGCAAAATTGGTTATCTGTCGGTAAATTTTACAAATATATTTGCACGGAATCGCCCGAATTCGTCAGAATTGTTCAATATGCCGACAGTTTCGCGGCGCGACGCGGGGCGGTTATTCGAGCTGTCTAATCGTTGACAAAATCAAAGGGCGTCAATCCGCGTTCCCGTTCGTCGAATTTCAGCGGCCTGCTGCGCGGCGGCGCTGACCTCTGCGAACATTGCGGCCGGGTGCAGGCGGGGCAACCCAGTCCGATCGGATCGGCATGCTCGATGCTCAAATCCTTGCCGCGCGCATCGTGCAGCACCGAGGCGACATCGGCAGAAACGCCCAGTCCGATGGCAAAGGCCGGCGTATATCCGCCGGCCCCGGAGCCGATGCCCTGCACCGCACGGGACAATGTGAACCATGTCGAGCCGTCTTCCAGAGCGACCAGCTGCGAGCGGATTTCTGCGGGTTGCTCGAAAACACGGTGAATATCCCAGAGCGGACAACGATGGGCGCTTTCCACCAGCGGTGCCTTGCTGGCCCCCGCATAGCGTTTCGAGATCATGCCGGAGCGATCGATCCGGACCATGAAAAACGGCAGCCCCCGCGATCCTACCCGCTGCAAAGTGGTCAGACGGTGGGCAACCTGCTCGAAACCCGCACCAAACCGGCGCTGGAGCAGCTGAATCCGATAGCCGCTCTGCTCGCAGGCCTTTAGAAACCGCTCATAAGGCATCATCAATGCCGCTGCGAAATAGCCGAAAAGATGACGGCGGAATAATTTTTCCGCGGCCCGATCGGTAAAAGTGGCACCCGCCGCCAGCGCATCAATTTCTCGCTTCGCCTCGATCTGGCCGAGCAACAGCGCCGCCTGAAATGTGCGTGAAGCGGGATCCAGCATTTCCGAAAGCTGCAACTGGCGCGCGTGAAGATCGAGACGCCGTAATTTGTCGGGCAGCACGGTTTCCGGCAAGATCCGGATCATCAACTGATGCTTGACCCGGAGCCGTTCCGTGATCGCGCCATAAAGTTCGCCGGCACCGAGCCGCAATTCATCGGCCAGCTTCTCGGCCATCGAATCGAGATCGGCAAAATGGTTGCGCCAGCGTTCTATTTCGCGCCGGACCGTCTGGATCGGGTCGGGGCCAGCGCTGTGCCCGCTGTCGTCACCGGTCTTGCGGTTGTCAAAGAGACGTACAAAAGCCTCGGCGCTGTTCGGCGATGCAACCAGCCATTCCTCCAGTTCCGCGCGATCGATCGACAGGTCTTCAAATATCGGATCGGCCAATCGCTGCCGGATCGCATCAATGCCGCCGCCCGGTTCGGCCGCGATCAACTGTCTCGGATCAAAGTCGAATCGTTCCGCCAGCAGCAGCATCAACCGCGCGCTGAGCGGCCGTTGGTTGCGTTCGATAAGATTGAGATAGCTGGGTGAAATGTCCAGCGCCTCGGCCAGCGCGACCTGAGTCATCGCGGCGCTGCGACGAAGCCGCTTGATCGCCGCACCGGCGAATAGTTTCTGATTGGTCATGCGGCCGCTATGTAAATTTATTTACAATATTTCAAGTTGAATTGAGATCGTCGAAATATCCGCTATCTCTAGTGATCGAACCGTCCGGTTCGACGGATAGTCCGCTGGTCCCCAGCCAGAGAGTAAATGTTTCTTAACCGCATCCGTCTATTTGCGGTCGGGAATTTCAAAGAAAATGGTGCTCGTTCATGCTCAAAGAAGCCATCCTGTTTGTCGCATCCACCGGTGTGCTGATCTATCTTATCGCGCCTTCCGGCGAGCCGCCGGAAGCGGAGCCCGTCGAACAGACGGAACCATTGGTCGCTACCAGCCCCGTGCAGAACATGAATGACGGGTGGGGCAGTGACGGCTCCGGAGATGATGGCTGGGGTGACGAAGATGAGGCGGTAGACGAGAATTTTACCTTCGGCGACCCGATGATCGTACTCGACCGTCAGGATGACGACCGCGACGAAGCGAAAACGTCCAGCAGCAGTCAGCCTTCCGGCAATGGAGCAGGTCAGCCAGGAAACATCAACAATCCGATCATGCTGACCCCCAAGGATCTCCCCAATCCTGAACCGCAATAGTCGCGATCCCGGCGCCTATCGGAATCCGGCCATCAGCCCGCAGAGGGCTGTCAGGAACAGCGGCGCAACTGGTAGATTTCCGGCGCGATGGTGAAATCGAACCGGTCCTGATCGATGATGGCGACGGGGCCATTCATCCGGAAACGCCCGCCCGCTTCGCCGCTTTCTTCATCAATCGCCAGGTCTTCGAGCCGCAACAGCAGTTCGCCCTCGCTCCACTCCCAGCTGCCGCTCAGATCCTCGGAGACAAAATTGCCGCCGGCGATCATCGTCCAGTTGGTGGCCGCCGTGCAGCTTTCCTCCAGCAAGGACCAGCGCCCTTCGAAATAGGCCGGGTCGATCGCGGCCGCTGGCGGTGCGGCGAAGGCGATTCCTGGAGAGGCCAGCAATGCCAAAGAGAAGCCGCGCCAGACCATTTATTTCTTCATGATATGCAAGGTCGCCGCAGTCAGCGCCTCGGCTCCGGTTGCGATCACCTTTTCGGCATCGGGTGCCCAGAACGGACTGTGCAGCGATGGCAATTTGGTGCCGTCGGTCTGTGCCGCCTGATATTCGGCCATCGGGACACCGCCAACCCAGAAGATCATGCTGTTGATCGTTTCGTCGGCGCGGCGATAGCGGCTGAAATCCTCGCCGCCCATCACCGGTTTTGACTGTACGACGCGGTCCTTGCCGAAGCGCGTCTCAAACAGCTGCGCCATTTCGAGAGTGAATTCCGGACTGTTATAGGTCGCCGGGGTAAATTCAGCTTCGCGCAGCGTCACAACCGGCATCCGGTCTTCCGGCATGCCGGCGGCAATCGCTTCGCCGCGCGCGATCCGCTTGATTCCCTCGAGCAGCTTCGCCCGCGTTTCATCACCATAGCTGCGCACGGTGATCAGCAGCAGCGCTTCGTCGGAAATGATATTATGCTTGGATCCGGCCTGGAAACTGCCGACCGTCACGACCGCCGGATCCTGCGGATCAATCTCGCGGCTGACCAGCGTCTGCAACGCGCCGACAATGCGGCTGGCCAGAACCACCGGGTCCTTGGTAGTATGCGGATAGGCGCCATGACCGCCCACACCCTTCACCTCGATATCGACGCTGTCGACATTGGCCAGGGCAAAACCGGGAGAATAGCCGATATAGCCTGCCGGCGCCCCCGCGGCATCATGGAAAGCGATCGCATAATCGGGCTTCGGAAATCTTGTATATAAGCCGTCTTCGAGCATCGCCAGAGCCCCTTCACCGGTTTCTTCGGCCGGTTGCAGGATCATCACCAAAGTGCCGGCCCATTCATCCTTACGCGCCACCAATTGCCGGGCCGCCGCCACCCATCCGGTCATATGGGTGTCGTGGCCGCAGGCGTGCATCACATATGTATCATTGCCCTGCCGGGTTTTTGCTTTGACGGTCGACGCAAAGGGCAGCCCGGTTTTTTCCTCGAGCGGCAATCCGTCCATGTCCGCGCGCAGCATCACCGTCGGCCCCTCGCCATTTTCCATCACCGCCACCACGCCGGTGCCGCCAACCTTTTCGGTCACGGTGAAGCCGAGACGCCGGGCTTCTGTTGCCAGTTTCGCAGCGGTGCGGACTTCCTCGCCGCTCAGTTCGGGATTGCTGTGCAGATCGCGGTAGATTTCCATCAGCGATGGCAGATCGGCCGCGATCGCCTTGTTCAGGTCATCGGCCTGCGCCGGCGAAACCGCCAGCATCGACGCCGCAGCCAGCAAACCCAGTTTCGTAAATATCCGCATCATCAACCCCCATATTGCCTGTTGGGCCCAGCCTAATCCGATCCGCCGCCCTTGTCAGTCCCAAAATTCATTGCGCCGGTGTCAGCTCCATAACGTCAACCTTGCTTTCATAGGCCGGAAACGGAAATATCATCCGCCACCGGTCCGGTCCGATATGGTGCACAACCGCCGCCTGGTCGCGCTGCACCGTCTCTCCGTATGGCACCAAAGCGTCTTCATAATGATAGATCAGAGTGCCGAGATATACCGAATGGTCCCCGCTCGCCTGATCGATCCAGCCGATCGTCCGCTGCGATCCGGTCAACTTGGTAAAATGCTTGCGGCCATTCTGATCCACCACCCGGCATTTGAAAGGAGCATAGGCGACATAGGCAAGTTCGCCTTCCGCATCGCTATCCAGCTTGGTGATCGAACAATGGTACAGGCCTGGCGGAATATCGCTGCTGGCCAGAGCGGCATCCTTTTCGAAGAGCGGCGAACGCGCCGCCAGCACAGCCCCTTTGCCCGCAGCAATGACCCCCGACCGGCCGATCTCCAACGCCTCCTCCCATCGTTCCAGCCTGTCCACATCGAAAGCGGTGGCCCGCTCGCGCCATCCGGAATCGGCCTGCGGCTCGCCAGCAGCTGCAGCGAGCAGGAGAAGTCCGGCTATCACTGCGCCGTCCAGCCGCCGTCGATCGAGATATTCGCACCGGTGATCGAACGCGCCTCATCCTTGCACAGAAATATCGCCAGCGCCGCGATCTGGTCGATCTGGACAAATTCCTTGGTCGGCTGCGGTGCCAGCAAAACATCATTGATCACCTGCTCGCGAGTCAGCCCGCGCACCGCCATCGTATCGGGTATCTGTCCCTCTACCAGCGGCGTCCAGGTATAGCCGGGAGAAATCGTGTTGACCGTGATCCCAAGGGTCGCGACTTCCAGCGCCACGGTCTTGCCGAAACCGTCCAGCGCGTGTTTCGCGGCATTATAGGCCGATTTATAAGGGCTGGCGACCTTGCTGTGCATTGATCCGGTGTTGATGATCCGGCCCCAGCCTTTCGCCTTCATCCCCGGCAGCACCGCCTTGGTGGCATGGAAGGCGCTGTTCAGGATGATATCCATGACCGCATTCCATTTATCCTCGGGAAATTCGTCGACCGGGGCGACAAACTGGATGCCGGCGTTGTTGATCAATATATCGGCCCCGCCCAACAACTCGGTACAATCGCTGCACATTTTGCGGATGTCCTCGGGCCTGGTCATGTCGGCATCGCTATAGGCCGCCTTGGCGCCGCTCAGCGATTCCAGCTCTTGGCGCAGCGTTTCGATTTCGCCCGCGTCGCCAAATCCGTTGATCATCACCGCCGCACCTTCGGCGGCCAGCGCTTTGGCATAGCCTGCGCCGATACCCGAAGTAGACCCTGTAATCAGAGCAGTCTTGCCCTTTAGAAACATGCATATTCTCCTTTGCCGCGACCTTAAAACAGTCGGCCCGCACTGCAATGCTTTTGTAAAAGAAACTGCCGACGCTTGCGCTTTGTCAAAAATCAGGCGAATTGCGAATCGAAGAGGAGATATTCGATGCGCCTGGACGATCTGGACCCCAGCAAGAATGTTCGCGATCAGGGTCGCGGTGGTGGTGGCGGCTTCGGCGGCGGCGGTGGCGGCGGTCTGGGCCTGCTGCTCAGCTTTCTGCCGATGCTCCTCGGTCGGAAGCTGGGTTGTGGCACGATTCTGCTGATCGGCGGAGCCGCGCTTGCCTTTTTCTATTTCGGCGGCGGCGGACTGCAACTCGCGGACAATACCGGTGCCGGAGGCTTCCAACCCAATGGTTCCAGCGCCAATGTCGCTTGCGATACGGAGGAGGAGCTGTTCGCCTGTCAGGTGCTCGCCTCCACCGAACAGACATGGGAGAGATTGTTCGCGCAGCGGGGCGAGCGCTATCGGCCGACCACCCTCACCTTTTACGACCAGTCCGGGCAATCGGGCTGCGGTGCAGCGCAGGCCGCCATGGGACCTTTCTATTGTCCGGCCGATCAGGGTGTCTATCTGGACACCAGTTTCTTTCGCGAAATGTCGACCCGATTGGGCGCCGACGGCGATTTCGCCCAAGCTTATGTCATCGCTCATGAAGTCGGACATCATATCCAGAATCTGACCGGAATCGCCGATCAGGTGCGCAATGACCAGCGCACAGCGAGCAAGGCGGAAGGCAATGCGCTGCAGGTCCGGATGGAATTGCAGGCGGATTGCTACGCCGGTGTCTGGGCCGCCCAAAATGCCGACCGGATGGAACCCGGTGATGTCGAGGAAGGGCTCAATGCCGCTCATGCCATCGGCGATGACACATTGATGCGCGGCGCCGGCCAGCGCCCGGTCGAAAGCATGTTCACCCACGGGACCTCGGAGCAGCGCAAAGAGTGGCTTCGGAAAGGCCTGGAAACCGGAGATCCGGCTGCGTGCAACAGTTTTGCCGAAGGGGCAGTCTAGCTGAGACACCGCTGTCCGGTCCAGGCCACAAAGGCGACTTGCGAGATGCGCGGGTTCGTCTAAACCCTGTCGCTGAACATGGAATGCGCTGGGAACGAACGAGGCGCATGTTCGCCAGACCGAAAGATGATTATGAATATCTCGGAATGCCACAATGTAGATGATTTCCGCACACTCGCGAAAAAACGCCTGCCCTTTCCGATATTCGACTATATCGATGGCGCGGCAGATGACGAGATCACGCGGCGACGCAATACCGTCGCCTATGAATCTTGCGATCTCGTGCCCAACGTGCTCACAGGTGTCGAGACAATCGACATGAGCACGACCGTGATGGGACAGAAGCTGGCCATGCCGCTGTTCCTCTCTCCCACCGCGCTGCAACGCCTGTTCCACTGGCAGGGCGAACATGCCGTTGCCAGGGCAGCGGAAAAATTCGGCACGTTCTTCGGCATTTCCTCGCTTGGCACGGTGAGCATCGAGGACATCGGATCGAGCATCAGCACGCCGAAAATGTTCCAGCTCTACGTGCACAAGGACAAGGATCTCAACCGATCGATGGTCGAGCGGTGCAAGGCGGCCAAATTCGATGCGTTGACGTTGACCGTGGACACGATCGTCGGCGGCAACCGGGAGCGCTGTCTGCGCTCGGGCTTCACCAGCCCGCCGCGGATTACCCCGACCAGCTTCTGGAGCTATGCAGCGAAGCCGGCCTGGGGCTTGAATTACCTGTTCCGGGACAAGTTTGAACTGTCCAACCTCAAGGACCATGTCTCGGAAGGCACAAGCGTCCCCAATTCCGTTGCTGATTATTTCACCAACATGCTCGACCAGTCGCTCGACTGGGCGATGGCCGAAGAAATCGCGAAGGATTGGGGCGGTGAATTTTGCCTGAAAGGGATCATGTCGGTTGCCGATGCCCGGCGCGCCGTCGATATCGGTGCCACCGCGATCATGGTATCCAATCATGGCGGCCGGCAACTGGACGGCAGCCGCGCGCCATTCGACCAACTCGCCGAAATCTGCGATGCGGTCGGTGACAGGCTGGATGTGATCTGCGATGGCGGCATCACCCGCGGCAGCCATGTGCTGAAAGCGCTCAGCGTCGGCGCCAAGGCCTGCTCCGGCGGGCGCCTCTATCTCTATGCGCTGGCCGCGGCCGGACAGGGAGGGGTTGAGCGAATCCTTTCCTTGCTGCAAGCAGAAATCGAACGCGACATGAAACTAATGGGCGTTACGGCGGTTGATCAGTTGAACCGCGACAATCTTCGCTTTCGATAGGCCGCGCTTTTAGGGGATTAGAATAATGAAAAAGATACACGCAAGCGCAATGTTATTGCTGGCTGCCTCGATAAACTCTCCTGCTTTCGCACAAGCCGGGGCACAGGAGGATTCCACCATCGAATCGACAGGTAACAAGGTCACCGAGCCGTTTGACGGCAAGGAAGTCCCGCAAAAACTGATCGATATCCAGGATGATCCCTATTCGTTAAGAGGCTTGAACAGATGCGCTGCCATTATCGCGGAAGTCGAAGAGCTCAACTATGTTCTGGGTCCGGATGTCAATGAACAGGAAGACAAGAGTCGGGCGAAAAAACGCGAGGAAACGGCCGCACGGGTGGCCGGCAGCGCAGTCGGGTCGATCATCCCGTTTCGCGGCATTATCGGCGAGATCACCGGCGCCAATGCCGAGCGTCGGCGCTATAATGTCGCCGTCTATGCCGGTACCGTCCGGCGTGGTTTCCTGAAGGGCGTCGGCTTGCAAAAGGGCTGCAGGGCACCCGCCCGACCTTAATCAACCTTGGGGGCAACAAGGAAGAAAATCGTGGTCGCATTCAGATATGTCGTTTCCGCCGGCCTGGTGACGCTGTCGCTGGCGTCGCAGCCGCTATGTGCCCAAGCGCCCAATGATGATCGGCCGATGATCAACCATATGGAAAATGCTGTCACGCAACCAGCCAAGGACTTCAATCTGAAGAAGGATGAGATACCCGCCCGCTTGCTGGGGATTGAGAAGGCACCTTATGATCTGACTGGAATCAGGGGTTGCCGTGCGATCAACACCGAGATTGTCAGTCTGCGGCCGATGCTGGGACCGGATGTCAACGAGGGCTTTGAGCTGTCGCGCACGGAAAAACGCGAACGCAGCGTCAGCCGGGTTGCAGGGGGCATGCTGGCCAGCATCATCCCGTTTCGCGGCGTCGTCCGGGAAGTGACCGGTGCCAACGAGGCCCAACAGCGCTATGAGCAGGCGCTGGCGGCGGGATTTGCCCGGCGCAGTTTTCTGAAGGGGATGGCAGTCAGTCAGGGCTGCGCTCCGGCAGCTTCAGATGCTGACGCCTCCTGACGGCAAAACTGACGATCCGGCCACGAAAGGCCGAGGCGTTCGTTGGGATCAGCACGCCGTGATCTCCGCTATTGCAGGTGATAAATCCCGGACATCTTCAGCCGAAAAAGACAACGCCCGCCAATAGCGCGATCAGAACAAGATTGGCTGCCCCGAAACAGGTCGTCAGGATCTTTTGCCGGTGATGGCGTTGGTCCAGGTCAGCCTGCAGGAAAGCGAAAGCCTCAGCCAGTTCCGATTTGTCAGCCACATCGTCCAGCTTCCGGGAAATTTCCTGCAGCAATTCGCGATCGGAAATCTCGGCAGAATCCTCCTGTTCAATAGCCTGAACCGACTTTTTGTTGCCGCCGATGATCCGGCCATAGACGTTGTTCGCCAGTTTCCCGGCCATTTTCTGAACCTTGGGATTGGTCACGAGGGTTCCGACCGCCCCGATAAGGACCGGCGGAATCGCCATTAATATACCCGTTTCTTCGGCTTCACATATTCCGCTTCGTCGGTCAGCGTATAATCATGGACCGGGCGATAGCTGATTTCGCTGTTGCCACCCTTGCCGCCCCAGCCATCAAAGGTGATGACGGTGTGCTTCATCCATTCCTTGTCGTCGCGATCCGGATAGTCTTCCTGCATGTGGGCGCCGCGGCTTTCCTTGCGGTTGGCGGCAGACTTAATCGTCACCATCGCCTGCGACATCAGATTGTCGAGCTCGAGCGTCTCGATCAGGTCGGTGTTCCAGATCAGCGAGCGGTCGGTGACGCCGACATCGGCGAGCTTGGCATTGACCTTGTCCATCGCTGCAACACCCTCTTCGAGCAGCTTGTTGTCGCGGAACACGGCAGCGTGCGCCTGCATGGTTTTCTGCATTTCCATCCGCAGGTCAGCCGTCGGGATCGAACCCTTGGCGTTGCGGAAATGGTCCAGTCGCGCCAGCGCCAGATCGGCGGAATCCGCTGGCAGTGGTTTGTGCGAGGCGTTGGGTGTCAGCTTTTCCTTGAGCCGCAAACCGGTTGCCCGGCCAAACACCACCAGATCGATCAGCGAGTTGGACCCCAGACGGTTGGCACCGTGCACCGAGACACAGGCCGCTTCGCCGACCGAATAGAGGCCCGGCACGATCGCATCCGGATCATCGGCGGTCGGGTTGATCACTTCGCCATGATAATTGCAGGGGATGCCGCCCATATTATAATGGACCGTCGGTACCACCGGCAGCGCTTCGCGGGTCAGGTCGACGCCAGCGAAAATCTTGCCGGTTTCGGTAATCCCCGGCAGCCGTTCGGCCAGCACATCCGGCGCGATATGGTCGAGATGGAGATAGATATGATCCTTCTCCGGCCCGACGCCGCGGCCTTCGCGGATTTCGGTGGCCATGCAGCGTGAAACCACGTCGCGGCTGGCCAGATCCTTGGCGCTCGGCGCGTAGCGTTCCATGAACCGCTCGCCTTCGCTGTTGGTGAGATAACCGCCCTCGCCGCGTGCGCCTTCGGTAATCAGCACGCCGGCACCGTAGATGCCGGTCGGGTGAAACTGGACAAATTCCATGTCCTGCAGCGGCAGGCCCGCGCGCAGCACCATGCCGCCGCCGTCACCGGTGCAGGTGTGGGCGGAGGTCGCACTGAAATAGCAGCGGCCCGAACCGCCGGTGGCCAGCACCACAGCATGGCTGCGGAACCGGTGGATCGAACCGTCTTCGAGGCAGAGCGCGATGACGCCCCGGCACTCGCCGTCTTCCATGATCAGGTCGATGGCGAAATATTCGATGAAGAAATCCGCGTCATATTTCAGGCTCTGCTGATAGAGCGCGTGCAGCATCGCATGGCCGGTGCGGTCGGCAGCGGCACAGGTGCGCTGAACCGGAGGCCCCTCGCCCATATTCTGCATATGACCGCCAAAGGGACGCTGGTAGATGGTGCCGTCTTCGTTGCGCGAGAATGGCACGCCGGCATGTTCCAGCTCGTAGACCGCCTGCGGTGCTTCGCGCACCAGATATTCGATCGCGTCCTGGTCGCCGAGCCAGTCGGAGCCCTTGACCGTGTCATACATGTGCCACTGCCAGTGGTCGGGCGTGTTGTTGCCCAGCGATGCGGCAATCCCGCCCTGCGCCGCAACGGTGTGCGAACGGGTCGGAAAGACCTTGGTGATGCAGGCGGTTTTCAGGCCCGCTTCCGCTGCGCCCATGGTCGCCCGCAGACCGGAGCCACCGGCACCGACAACCACGGTATCATAGGTGTGATCAATGATCTTGTAAGCAGGCTGGGCGGTGTCTTCGGTCTTCATGCTACCACTCCGGTAAAGGCTATTTTCGCGACCGAGAAGATACCCAGAGACGCGCCGCCGAGGGCGAAAAAGTTGAGCAGGACGATCAGGCCGAATTTGACGCCATGGTCTTGGACATAATCCTCGATCAGCACCTGCAGGCCGATCCGCAAATGCCAGAATATGCTGACCAGCATCAACATCATCGGCACCGCGACCAGCGGCGAGGCCAGCCATTCGACCAGCAGGTCATGCTCGAAATTGGGCAGCCGGACCAGCGAGAAGACCAGCCACAGCACCAGCAGCAGATTGCTCAATGCCGTAACCCGCTGGACTAACCAGTGATGCGCGCCTTCTTGCGCCGATCCGAGGCCGCGTACCCGGCCAATATTGGTTCCTGAACCCATGATCCTGTTCCTAATCCGTCACAAATTTTTGAAAGCGATGTAGAACCACATCACCGCGGTGGTGAGGATCGCCGCCAGCGGCACCGCGGTCGCCCACATCTTGTTGGTCTGCAATTCATAGCCGGCTCCGGCATCCATCACGAAATGGCGCAATCCCGAATACATATGCTCGAAAAAGGCAAAGCTCATGCCGACGAGGACGATATAGCCGAGATAGAACCAGTCGAACCAGCTGCGGAAATAGGCATAGCTCTCGGGTCCGGCAGAAATGGCATAGAGCCACCAGACCAGCAGCGGCACGCCGACCAGCGCCATGCCGTCGCCGGTTGCCCGGTGCAGAATGGACACCAGCATATGCGGCCCCCATTTATAGACTTGCAGATGCGGTGAAAGCGGTCTGTTCGATGTTGAACCTGATGCGCCGGCCATGGTCTTCCCCTGAACAATCTCCCCGGCCCGTGCCGGAGTCTTGAAAAACGAACCATTCCCTTAGCGAAAAGCGTGGATCATGCAAACGGGATGCAGCGCAATTTGTGATTTTATTAGGGGGAAGGAACGGCTGGCATGGTCCGATGCAGGAAATTCACATCGTCCATGGACGTGCGCACGCAGGCGTTCTAGGCACTCGGATATGAGCAAAACAAAGATACATATATTGGTGACCGGAGCCAGCCGCGGGATCGGCAAGGCCATTGTCGAAGCGCTGGACACGGACGATGTGGCCGTAATCGGCCAAAGCACGGCGGGCGGCGACAGTCTGATCGCCTCCGATTTCACTCTGGAAGGCGCCGCACCCCGATTGTGGCAACAGGCCCTCGACCGGCTCGACGGGCGCATCGACGTGCTGATCAACAATGCCGGCCTGTTCGAGCCTAATCCGATCGGTGCCGATGACTGGCTGGACAGCTGGAACCGGACGATGACCATCAATCTCACCGCCTCGGCCGAACTGTGCCGACTCGCGGTGCTGCATTTTCAGCAGCGTGGCGACAGCGGCCGGATCGTCAATATCGCCAGCCGCGCCGCCTATCGCGGGGACGGGCCCGACCACTGGCATTATGCGGCCTCCAAGGGCGGCATGGTGGCGATGACCAAATCGATTGCCAGAGCTTATGCGCATCAGCAGATCCTGGCCTTTGCCATCTGCCCCGGCTTCACCATGACCGGCATGGCCGAGGATTATCTGGCCAGCCGCGGCGGCGACAGGTTGCTCGCCGACATCCCGCTTGGCCGCGTGGCCCAGCCGGAAGAAATCGCTTCGATGGCCCGTTATTGCGCGCTCGATGCACCGGCCAGCATGACCGGCGCGATCCTCGACGCCAACGGCGCCAGCTTCGTGCGATGATAAGGAAATATCATGACCGATATAAAGACAGAAAAGAAGACTAACTGGCTTATCTGGATTTTCGCCGCTTTCGGCCTTGCCGGCGTGGTTGCAGTGATATTCATAGCCATTTCAATTGCCAATATCGGCGGTAGTAACCAACAAGAGCGAACTCCGCTGGCTGTTGTCGACGGACAAATCGAATATCGCATGGGTCAGGTGATAGATCTTCAAGGCAATGATCAATCAGCCATTACGATCATCAGTAATGACAGAAATGGCAGCAGCGGATCCTATTCGAGCAAAAGCTACCGTGAGAATGTCATCCATAATATCATATTCTTTGATCGAGATAGTGAGCAAAGCCGTAAGCTTTTGAGTGACAATAGCGGCAGCGTGATCGCTGCGGTATTTTTGCCGGATCAGGAAACAGGATTACCTCTCGCGATCGGCACTCAGATGGATGACGCTTCAGACGCTGCTGAAGCAGCAGCATTAGCAGCGATGGAAGCGGCAGAAACTACCGGCGCACCTGCACGGGAGCAATATAAACGATCTTTACCTTTGAAACACTACCTTGCGATTGTCGCGCAACGAGATGGAGAAATCATTGCAACAAAGCTGTTAGTCGGTCGGCTGTCAGACGGCAAACAAGCTCTAACCTTAGAAGGTGTTGAATCATTGGAACGATTCTGGATATTATCTCCTATGGAAGTCGGGTTACTCGTTCAACAAAGTGGAGAATTATTCCATCATATCGTGAATTTTGGAAGCCTGTCCATTACTCGATCTACCAAGATTGAAGTCAATTAGTGATCGCCCGAGAACTGCTTGATACCGCCACCATTCCGGGCGGCGGCGAGTTGCGCCTGTTCCGGCGTGAACTGAAAGGTGCAGACGAATTTTCGATCATGCTCGGCCGCATCGAACTGATGAACAGCCGCCTCAGCGGATCGGAAGAAGCGCTGGCCACCCTCACCTGCGAACGGCTCGCGGTTAAAAATCCCCGTATATTGGTTGGCGGTTACGGCATGGGCTTTACGTTGCGTGCTGCTCTGTCCGTTTTGCCGCCGCAGGCGAGCGTTGAAGTGGTTGAGCTGATTCCTGCCATCGTCCAATGGGCCCGCGGGCCGATGGCGGTGCTATCGAAAAATGGTCTCGAGGATAGCCGCGTGACCATCACTGCCGGCGATGTCTGCGATGTCATCAACAAGGCAGACCGCGAATATGACGCGATCCTGCTCGATGTCGACAATGGACCGGACGGCCTCACCCATGAAGCCAATGACCGGCTTTACAATATGGCAGGCCTGTCTGCGGCCAGGAAAGCGCTGCGGTCGAACGGCATATTGGCAGTCTGGTCGAGCGAAGGGGATAGCAAATTCACGTCGCGTCTGCACAAATCCAGCTTTGTCGTGGAAGAAAAATCTGTTCCCGCCCGGAGCAATGGCAAAGGCGCAAAACATACCATATGGCTGGCCAAAAAAGCCTAGCTGCGATCGGGCTGGCTAGAAGTGGATATCCAGCACCACAAAACTGACCAGTCCGGCCATGGCCAGTACGAGACTGCTCGCAGTCAGGGCGATGGCTGCCGACCGCCCGCTTTTCCAGCCAGCGGTAACCACCACCACGGCGGTTTTGAAGAGCATATTGGCCAATACCGTCATCGCCAGCACAAATCCGGCCAGATTGACCGCAATCGTGCCGCCCGGCAGGGTTCCGAGCGTGATGATCGCGGCATCAACGTCAAGCGAGCCCATGATCAGGACCAGATAGGCAATCCCGCTGCTGCCGAATTCCGCCTCGGCCCAGCGCGCGGCCAGCGACATCGCGGCAACCGTTGCGGCAAAGAAAAAGGCGGGCAGCAAGCGGATCGGATTGCGGGTCTCGACTTGCTCGCCCGCTTTCGTTGCCCCGCTTTTGCGCAGCATCAGCAAACCGGCCAATCCGGCTACCATGGCCGCTGGCACCAGGATCATGGCCATCGGGAGAAAGGCGAAATTCGCGAGAATGAATGTCAGCAACAGCACCCGGATATACATCACCGACGACGCCAGCGCGATTCCGGCCGACAGGCTGCGCCCGCTGCTATCTTCGCTACGCAGCCGCTGGGACAGCGATGCCGTGACTGCGGTCGAACTATAGGCACCGCCAATCACGGCCGTCACGATCGTGCCATGGTCGGCCCCGAATATCCGGTTGGCGACATAGCCGGCAAAGGAAAGCCCAGTCACCAATATGACAACGAACCACAGTTGCTGCGGATTAAAGGCTTCATAAGGTCCGTAGGCGCGGTCCGGCAGAAACGGCAATACTGCCAGGGCGATGATCGCGAAGCGGATCGCCGCCTTGATATCGGTTTCCCCCAATTTTCTTAGGAAACCGTGCAGTTCGGACCGGGTGGCCAACAGCGCCGCGACAATCGCCGCGCCGGCCAGCGCCACCGCCGGATAGCCACTTCCCGCCAGAAGGCCGAGGCACAGCGTCGACAGCGCAACCACATAATTGGTGATGCTCCGCCCGTCCGGATCGTGAATGGTCTTGGCATAGCTGACCGACAGCATGGTCACGATCGCAGCGAGCAGGATTGCCGCCATGACCAGACTGAGGCTCTGGGCAATCAGTGCCACCAGACCGCCCATTCCGGCGATCAGGCCAAAGGTGCGAATGCCGGCCACGCGCGCACCCTTTGGCTCGCCGCGCATCGCCCAGCCTCGCTCGACACCGATCAGCAGCCCCGCCGCCAGTGCTATCGCGAGATCGCGGTAGACCAGCCAGAGATCAGAATCCTCCATCAGCAGCTCCAACGGAAAATGCGGTTGTCCATTTCGATTTCTGTTCGATCATGAGCGTTTAGACAGGCTCATGCCGCCAACAGCCTATACGTAATTTCCCTTAAGCCGAAACCCGACGTCGGATTTCGGTGACATGCAAAAGCCTCGATCCTAGCACTCTTACTGCCGCGTTGCGGCGCTGGCATCGCGTCGTTCCTTGAATTCGGAACCCGATTTCCACTCCGGCCAGCGATCGGAATAGGCAAGGCTGTTGCCGATATCGAACATCACATTGATGTCCTGCAGCGCGCCATCCAGATTCCAGTCCGGTGACCAGGCATCACAGGCTGCGTGATAGCAATTGCCGGTATAATCATCGATCCATTTCTGACCGGCTTTCCTGCCGCCCTCGACCAGATCAGATGCACCAGCGAGGCTCATCATCAGCAGCACCGGCACGCCACGCTTGGCGAGAGAAAAATGATCGGCGCGAAAAAACAGCCCGCGTTCGGGCAGATTTTCCTCGGTCACCACCCGGCCTTGCAACTTGGCAAATCGGGCAAGATCATCTTCCAGCGTTCCCTGCCCCTTTCCGACCAATATCACATCTTTCGCCTTGCCGGCGGTTTGCAGCACATCGATCGCCAGATTGGCGACGGACTTCTCTACCGGATATATCGGATTTTGGGCGTAGACTTCGGAACCGAGCAGACCACGCTCTTCCGCGCTCCAGGCAGCGATCACGATCGTCCGATCCGGTTGCGGCATGGATTTGAATTTGCGCGCGATCTCCATGATTCCGGCGATACCGAGCGCATCGTCATTGGCACCGGCGCGATAGATTCTGCCCTCGTCATCGGGCGGCCCCTCGCCATAGGCGTCCCAGTGCGCGCCATAGATGATCGTTTCGTCGGGCCGCGATTTTCCGGTGATCTTGCCGAACACATTCTGGCTTTGCACCACTTCCTGTTTCACCGGATAAGCCGCATCAAATCTTGCGCCGATCGGTACCGGCCTGAAATCGTTTTTCCTCGCCGCGACCCGCAGTTTTGCCAGGTCGAGCCCGGCATCGTCGAACAGTTTCTGAGCGGTGCCACCGCTGATCCAGCCCTGCAGGGCCAGGCTGGTCATTTCGCCATCGGACCGCGCAATGCCGTAATTTTCGCCCTGAGGACTTTCCACCACACTCCAGCCATAGCCTGCGGCTTCGGTTTCATGGATGATCAGCGCCGCGACCGCGCCGCGCCGCGAGGCTTCCTCGAACTTGTAGGTCCAGCGTCCATAATAGGTCATCGCCCTGCCGCCAAATATACCGGCCACCGCCTCATCGGCGGCAGCGGCAAAATCCGGATCATTGACCAGAAAGACCGCAACCTTGCTGGTCAGATCGACATCCTTGTAATCGTCCCATTCGCGCTCCGGCGCGGTCACGCCATAGCCGACGAAAATCATGTCCGCATCCTCGACCACCGCCCTGTCCCTGGGCTGCAGGGTCGATACATAGATGTCCTTGCCTGCTTCGAGCGCTGTTGTTTCGCCCTTGGCGGAAATCGACAGCCTGTCCGGCTTGCCGAGAACCGTGTGCAGCAGCGGAACCGGCTGCGTCCAGCTACCGTCGACACCGCCGGGTTCCAGACCCAGCGCCTCGAATCGTCCGATCAGATAGCCGATGGTCCGGTCTTCACCCGCCGTCCCCGGTGCGCGCCCTTCGAACTGGTCGAGAGTCATGGTTCTGACTGTCCGGGTGATTTCCCCGGCGCTGATCTCGGTCGCCTGATCGGCGGATTGCGCATGAACCGGTGATGTAAACAGCAAGGCGGTGGCGGACAACAAGCTGAGGGGGCGACCTGAAAACAACATAAAACTCCTGTCAATGCTCTATGGGGCCGATACTAGCCCATCACCCCGGATTTGCACGTGAAGTTTTTTACGCTATCTTTTGCACAAAGACGAAGGCTCGGCTAACGGCTGCCCATGCTTAATTTCAACAATATAACCGTGCGCCTCGGCGGCACCGTGATCCTCGATGGCGCAAGCGCAGCCCTGCCCCCCGGCGCCCGTGTCGGCATGATCGGCCGCAATGGCGCGGGCAAGTCGACCCTGATGAAGGTGATCGCCGGCATGCTGGAACCCGATGACGGCAGCGTCGACATGCCGAAGGACGCCCGGCTCGGCTATATCGCCCAGGAAGCACCGGCCGGACAGGACAGCCCGCTGGACACCGTGCTCGCTGCTGACGTCGAGCGGGCATCGCTGCTGGCAGAGGCGGAAACCGCCGCCGACCCGCACCGGATTGGCGAAATCCACGAACGGCTGAACATGATCGAGGCGCACAGCGCCCCGGCGCGGGCGGCCAAGATCCTGATCGGCCTGGGTTTCGACGAAACCGCCCAGCAGCAGCCGATGGATAGTTTCTCCGGCGGCTGGCGTATGCGCGTCGCATTGGCGGCCCTGCTCTTCTCGCAGCCGGAAGTGCTGCTGCTCGACGAGCCCTCGAACCACCTCGATCTCGAGGCAACCCTGTGGCTGGAGAATTTCCTGACCAGCTATCAGGCGACAATATTGGTGATCAGCCACGAACGTGACCTGCTCAACAATGTCGTCGACCATATTCTGCATCTGCAGCACGGCACCACCACCCTCTATCCCGGCGGCTATGACGCGTTCGAGAAACAGCGGGCCGAGCGCCAGGCACAGCTCGCGTCCTCGCGCGAAAAGCAGATCGCCCAGCGCGAGAAGCTGCAATCCTTCGTCTCTCGCTGGGGCGCCAAGGCGCATAGCGCGAAACAGGCGCAGAGCCGGGTCAAGGCGCTCGCCCGGATGGAGCCGATTGCCGCGGCGATCGACGATCCCTCGCTGAGTTTTCACTTCCCCAGCCCGGCGGAACTGAAACCACCGCTGATCACGCTGGACGATGCGGCGGTCGGTTATGGCGACAATATCATCCTCTCCGGCCTCAACATGCGCCTAGATCCCGACGACCGGACCGCGCTGCTCGGCCGCAACGGCAACGGCAAGACCACGCTTGCCCGGCTGCTCGCCAGCCAGCTCGAACCGAAAAAGGGTGCGATCAACAAGTCGGGCAAGCTGACCGTCGGCTATTTCACCCAATATCAGGTCGAGGAACTGGACACGGCAGACACGCCGCTGGAACATATGACCCGGCTGATGAAGGATGCCAAACCCGGCGCGGTACGCGCCCAGCTCGGCCGTTTCGGATTTTCCGGTGACAAGGCGACGATCAAGGTCGGCAAATTGTCCGGCGGCGAACGGGCGCGGCTGGCGCTGGCGATGATCACCCGCGATGCCCCGCATCTGCTGATCCTCGACGAGCCGACCAACCATCTCGACGTCGATGCCCGCGAAGCGCTGGTCCACGCGCTCAACGAATATAGCGGCGCCGTCATCCTGGTCAGCCACGATCGCCATATGCTGGAATTGACCGCCGACCGGCTGGTCATGGTCGATGGCGGCAAGGCGGAGGAATTTTCCGGGACGCTCAAGGACTATACCGACTTCGTTCTCGGCAAGAACCAGCCCGGATCATCGGACGGCAAGGCCAGCGGCGGCAACCGCAAGGAAGAACGGCGCGCGGCAGCAGAGCGGCGCAAGCAGCAGGCCGAATTGCGCAAGACCGTCACCACCGCCGACAAACAGATGCAAAGCCTGGGCGCGGACATCTCGGCAATCGACCGCGCCATGTTCGATCCCGCTTCGGCGGATCCGAAACATGCCGATCTGGCGATGTCGGACCTGATGAAATTGCGGGCCGAAACGCAGGACCGGCTCGACAAGGCGGAAGCGCAATGGATGGAAGCCACCGACCGGCTCGAACAGGAAAATGCCGATGCCTGACCGGCGCCAGCGATGAGCGAAACCTGGAAGGTCTCGATTCCCTGCACCCGGGCCGAGGCGCGGATACTGGCGGCGGACTATCTGTTCGTCAGTTCCGCCGATTCCTCGCCGACCATCGTCGCCAGCGAGACCGACGCCAAACGTCCCGACGAATGGATGATTGACGTCTATTGCGATGCGGAACCGGACCCGGACCTGATCGCCAATCTCCTGCTGCTGTCGCCCTCGGCGCAAGCGGCATCGGCCGCGCCCATGATCGAACGGCTCGCGGACGAGGATTGGGTGACGATGAGCCAGCAAGGCCTCGAACCGCTGCGGGCCGGACGCTTTCACGTCCATACCGCGAGCGGCCATCCCTCCGACAATCCCGGCCTGACCAATATCTGCATCGACGCCGGCCAGGCCTTCGGCACCGGCCATCACGAAACCACCATGGGTTGCCTGCAAAGCCTCGACCAGCTGCGGCGTTCCGGTCACCGCTTCCGCCATATCGCCGACGTCGGCACCGGCTCCGGCCTGCTCGCCTTTGCCGCCCATCATCTGTGGCGCGATGCGAAGATCATCGCCAGCGACATTGATCCGGTGGCGGTCGCCGTGACCGAAGCCAATGCCGGGCAAAATGCCATCAAACTCGGCAATGGCCGCAGCCAGATCCGTCTGGTCCGGAGCAACGGACTCGATCATCCGGCGCTAAGGCAACGCGCACCGTTCGATCTGATCATCGCCAATATCCTGGCCGGTCCGCTGGTCGCGCTGTCGCCGCAAATCGCGGCAGCCTCCGCGCCCGGCACGGTCTTGCTGCTCGCCGGCTTGCTGAGCCGCCAGCAAGCCGAAGTCGTTCGCGCCTATGTCCGCGAAGGCTTTCGCCTCAAACATGCCCGGCTCGCCAATGAATGGCCGTGCCTGACTCTGGTCAAGGCAAAAAAATATGGCTGGACCCGCAAGCCGCACCGGAAAAAATCGCCGCTGGCATCGGATTATTTCGGGGAATGCTAGAGTGCCCCTGCGTAGGGCGCAGGCGACGAAAGCTTCGGGGAAGCTTTCTAAAGCCGAGCGGTCCATCTAGGACCATTCCGTCAAAACGCCATTGCGGGAGATGGATACCCTGCCTTCGCAGGTCCACACCCCATCAAACGACCGTAGCCTCACCCGCTTTTGACCGCGCATAGTCCTGCGTCCCTTCGGTCAGCACCTCATCGCCCTCGACAATCTCGGCAATCCGGATATCAGGCAGGCCGGTGATCCGGTCATAGACCGGCTTGAAATCGGTCTCCACCGTCACCCGCAGCAGTTCATCCAGACTGGGGATGACGAAATAATTCTGCTGATAGTCGTCGATCCGGTACTCGGTGCGCAGCACCCGTTCGAGATCGAACAGGATGCGGTTGGGGCTGGGATCATCGAGCGCAAAGACGCTCTCGCCATAGCTCGAGACAATCCCCGCGCCATAGATGCGCAGGCCTTCCGCCTCCTGGATCAGGCCGAATTCCACCGTATACCAGTAGAGCCGGGCCAGTTGCTTCAGTGTGCCATATTCCAGCGCCCGCAAGCCGCCGCGCCCGTATGCCGCCATATAATCGCCGAAGCGTTGGTCGGCCAGCATCGGCACATGGCCGAAGACATCGTGGAAAATATCCGGTTCCTTGAGATAGTCGAGCTGGTCGCGGCGGCGGATGAAATTCCCGGAGACGAAGCGCCGGTTGGCGAGATGGTCAAAGAACACATCATCCGGCACCAGACCGGGTACCGCCACCACCTGCCAGCCCGTGGCATCCATCAATATCCGGTTGAGCTCGTCAAAATCGGGGATGCCGGGCCGCGACAGTTTCAGGATATCGATACCGTCGAGAAACGCCTGGGCGGCGCGACCGGGCAGCATTTTCTGCTGGCGGGCGAACAATATGTCCCAGGTTTCATGATCTTCGGCGGAATAGCCCTGCCAGTCCTGGTCGATCGTCCAGTCGGCATTTGCGTGCGCTGGCGGCTTGTCATAGACATGGGTTTCGGAATTGGGCGTTTCAGACATGCCCCATGATAGAGCAAAAAAGGTTTCAATGGCAACTTTAACGGCCAAATGGGTAAAACGCGGCGCTTTGGCGCTAGCTGCGGTCATCGCCCTCTATCTTGTCGCCGCGCTCGCGGGCAGCCTGCTGCCGGTCAACCGCGACTGGCAGCGTCCCGAGCATGGCATCGAACTGTTCATCGAAACCAACGGCCTGCACAGCGGCATCGTCATGCCGATCTGGAACGATATCCACGACTGGACGCCGCTGGTCCGGCCCGAACATCTGCAGGACCCGTCGCGCTACGGCAGCCATATCCTGGTCGGTTGGGGCCATGAGGGCGTCTACCGCAACACCCGCGAGTGGAGCGACCTGCGCGCCAGCGACGCCTTCAGCGCGATATTCGGCAGCAGCAACGTGCTTATCCACATTGACCACCTGCAATATCCACAGGCTTATCCCCATTATCGCCGCAGCCTGAGGGTCAGCGCCGCCGAATATCGGAAAATCGCGGCGGCAATCGAGGAAAAATTCTCTCTCGACCGCCAGTACCGCTCGCAACCATCACCGGGCTATGGCGACGCCGACCTGTTCTACCGGTCACACGGCCACTATAACGCCTTCTACACCTGCAACAACTGGACCAGTGACGTCTTGCAGCAGGCCGGCATCCGCACCGGCCTGTGGACCCCGTTCCAGGGCGGCGTGATGCGCTGGTTTCCGGAAGAAGGGGAGTGAGGGCGAAGGGGCCAGTTCGTCATCCTGAACTTGTTTCAGGATGACGTGTCCAAGGTCCTGCACCTGATTACTTCTTCTCCCGTGAGGGAGAAGGGTCCCCCCGATGACGCTGCCCGCACGATATGGGCCCTTCGACAAGCTCAGAACGAACGCTAGCTCTTAGCCCCTCCTTTTCAAAGGAGGGGTTGGGGTGGTTTCTCTCCTCGGAAAGGCGCGGTTTGAGGAGAAACAGAGCCTCCCAGCAAGCGGGGAGCATTTATATTCGGGATTCAACATCGTCACCAACAACCGCCAAACGCTATCCCGCCCCAGCCACAATTTCCGCCCAGGCCGCCTCGTCAATCACCTCGATCCCCAGTTCCGCCGCCTTCTTCGCCTTCGAACCCGCGCCCGGCCCGGCCACCACCAGATCGGTTTTCGCGCTCACCGAGCCCGAAGCCTTGGCCCCCAGCGCCTCGGCCTGCGCCTTGGCTTCGTCGCGACTCATCGTCTCCAGCTTGCCGGTGAAGACTATGGTCTTGCCGACCACCGCGCTGTCGCGGGTTTCGACGATATAATCCGGTGGTGACACCTCGCTGAGCAGGTCATCCCAGACCGTCCGATTATGCGGCTCGTGAAAGAAATCCGCGAGCGCCTGCGCCACCGTCGGACCAACGCCATCAATCGAGATGATCTCCGCCCACGCCGCATCGCCTTCAGGATTCACGACACCCTCACCGTTCGTGTCGAGCGAAGTCGAGACACGTTTCTCCCCGTCCCCGTCTCTCGACTGCGCTCGAGACGAACGATATTCTTGCGATTCTATGGCCAGATCCGCAATCTCCTGAATCCTCGGCAACGTCACAAAATTCTTCAGCAAGTCCCGCGCCGTAACCGTCCCGATATGCCGTATACCCAGCCCGAACAGCAGCCTTGCCGCATCCGGCTGCCGCTTCTTTTCCACAGCCGCCAACAGATTATCCACAGACTTTTCCTGCCAGCCTTCGCGGGCCAATATCGCCGCCCGATGCTGGTGCAGGCGGAAAATATCCGCCGGACTTTCGATAAAACCGGCCTCGATAAATTCGGCGATGCTCTTCTCGCCCAGACCATCAAAATCCAGCGCGCCGCGCGAGACAAAATGGGCCAGGCGCTGGAAGCGCTGCGCCGGACAGATCAGGCCGCCGGTGCAGCGCACATCGACCTCGCCTTCCTCGGCCACTGCTTCGCTGCCGCATTTCGGGCAATGGTCGGGGAAATGATAGGGATCGCGAGCCTCGTCACGGGTCAGATTCTCGACCACCTGCGGAATCACGTCCCCGGCGCGCTGGATCACCACCCGGTCACCGGGACGCACGCCAAGCCGGGCGATTTCATCGCGGTTGTGCAGCGTGACATTGGACACCACCACGCCGCCGACCGTCACCGGCTTCAGCCGTCCCACCGGGGTCAGCTTGCCGGTCCGCCCGACCTGGATATCGATAGTCTCCAGCGTCGTCTGCGCCTGTTCGGCCGGAAATTTATGCGCGATCGCCCAGCGCGGCGCCTTGGCGACAAAGCCAAGCCGCTGCTGCCAGTCGAGCCGGTCAACCTTGTAGACCACCCCGTCGATATCATAATCCATATCCGCCCGCTCCGCTTCGATATGGCGATAATGGCCGAGCATTGCTTCCAGCGTCTCGAACCGCTGGACCAGCGGCGAAACCGGCACACCCCAGCTGGCAAGAGCGCTCATCACCTCCAGCGCTGTATCCCCCGGCAACCCGCTGTGCACACCCCAGCCATGCGCCCAGAATTTCAGCGGCCGTTTGGCGGTGATGCCCGCATCCTTCTGGCGCAAAGATCCCGCGGCGGCATTGCGCGGATTGGCAAACTGGCGGATTTTCTCGGGATCGAATTCGACCCCCTTGGCAGCGGCGTCCGCCCTGCCCTCGTCCATAAGCCGTTCGTTCAGTCCGGCAAAATCCGCCTTGGCCATATAGACCTCGCCGCGGATTTCAAACAGGTCGGGGATGGGAGGGGAATCGGTTAGCCCTGAGCCTGTCGAAGGGCGCTTCTCGTCCGATAACCGTGCTTCGACAAGCTCAGCACTAACGGCAAGCCGCTCCGGAATATCCGATATCATCCGCACATTGGCGGTCACATCCTCACCCACCTGCCCGTCCCCGCGCGTCGCCGCCAGTACCAGCTCGCCTTTCTCGTAGCGCAGCGAGCAGGACAGCCCGTCAATCTTGTCCTCCGCCGTCACCGCAACCGGCGCATCCTCCGCCAGATTCAGAAACCGCCGCACCCGCGCCAGCCATTCGGCGATATCCTCGTCCGCAAAACCGTTATCGAGGCTCATCATCCTTTGTGCATGCGCAACCTTGGACAAGGGCGAAGCCGCCACCGCCGCCCCGACCAGCCTGTTCGGGCTATTGTCCCGCACCAGATGCGGAAACGCCGCCTCCAGCTCATCATTCCGCCGCACCAGCGCGTCATAATCCGCATCGGAAATTTCCGGTGTGTCTTCAGCGTGATAGAGCCTGTTATGCTTGGCGATCGTCCGCGCGAGGCGCATCAGTTCGTTAGCGGCTTCGGCTTCGGAGATGTTTTCAACAGGAGTTGCGCTCACAAAAAGCCCCTCCTCTTCAGAGGAGGGGTTGGGGTGGTGGAGGCCTGACGCCCTTTCCACCGATCCGGCGTTCCCTCCAACGCATCCACCAAAACCAACAAAACCCCCTCCATATTTCCCATCACATCCAAATTGGTAAAACGCACCGTCCGATATCCCTTTCCCCGCAACCGGTCATCCCGCTTGAAATCCGCGTCGACATCATGGGTATCCCCATCCACTTCCACAATCAGCTTTTTCAACGGACAGAAAAAGTCGGCGATATAATATTCGATCACGGCCTGACGCCGGAATTTATGGTCCTTCAGTTGCGAAGCCGACAGATGCCGCCACAAACGCTTTTCTGGCTCGGTAGGATTGCGCCGCATTTCCCGCGCACGGGCGAGAAGGGTAGCGCGGTCGGTCACCCTCTTAGCCCCTCCTTTTTAAAGGAGGGGTTGGGGTGGTTTCTCTCGTCTGAAAGGCATCCCTCCATCGCGTAGCCCCTGCATCCCGCCGCAACCCCTTCGCTGCGCGAGCGATGCTTTCGCATCGCCACCACCCCAACCCCTCCTCTGAAGAGGAGGGGCTTAAGATTGCGCGTTAGTTCAAGGGCGGGTACTGGATAAGAGGCGACTAAAAGCTCAGGAAATGCCTCCTTGGCAATTACCATCAAACCCCCTCCAGCAACCGATCCGCCTGCGCCCTCGCCTCATCGGTGACATCCGCCCCCGACAGCATCCGCGCAATTTCCTGTCGTCGCCCGTCATCATCCAGCGCCGAAACATCGGTGCGCGAGACGGTGCCGCTGAGCGACTTGTTGATCAGCATATGCGCGTCACCCTTGGAGGCGACCTGCGGGCTGTGGGTGACGACCAGCAATTGCGCACCCTTTGATAGCCGCGATAGGCGGTCACCGATCGCCGAGGCGACGGCGCCACCGACGCCGCGGTCAACTTCGTCAAAAATGATCGATTTCAGACCATATTCTTCCGCCAAAGCCACTTTCAGGGCCAGAATGAACCGCGAAAGTTCGCCCCCGGACGCAATTTTGCCCAAGGGGGCGAGCGGCGCCCCCGGGTTGGTCGAGATCAGAAATTCGATCCGGTCCATTCCGCTTTTATTCCAATGTTCTTCGGACAGTTCTTCCAGCAAAGTCTCAAATCTGGCTGCGTCCAGTTTCAGCGGTGCCAGCTCCGCCGCGACCGCCTTGTCGAGCGCCTTCGCCGCCTTGCTCCGCTGCGCCCGCAGCTTTTCCGCCGCGGCCTTGTAAGCGGCTTTCGAGCGGTTCAACAATGCTTCCAATTCTTCCAGCGTCCTGCCTCCATCGCTGATCGCCGCCAGCTTGGCCTGCAGTTCGCCGAGCAGTTCCGACAACTGGTCCGGTTCCACCCGATGCTTGCGCGCCAGACCGCGGAGATCAAACAGCCGGGTCTCCATATCGTCGAGCCGCTGCGGGTCGAAGCTCAGCGCAGCAGCGGCGTCATTGAGCTTGTCCTCGGCCTCGCTGGCATCGATGATCGACCGGTCGAGCGCTTCCAGCGCCTCCTTGAGCAGCGGATGGTCCTCGGCGATCCGGTCGAGCCGCCGCGCCGCTGCACGCAGTGACGCCAGCCCGCCTTCGGATCCATCGAACGCCGAGCGAATCAGCTCCAGATCGCCGGTCAGCTTCTCGCCCTTCATCATCGTCGCCCGGTCGAGCGCCAGTTCCTGTTCCTCGCCCGGCTGCGGCGCAAATTTGGCCAGTTCGGCCACGCTATGTTCGAGATATTCGCGGTCATTCTCCGCCGCTTCCTGATCCTGTTTTGCCTGTTCCAGCGCGGTTTTCGAGGCCTGCCAGGCGTCAAAGGCGTCGCTGAGCGTGCGGCCTTCGACACCGGCAAAGGCATCAAGCAAGGCTCTGTGCCCGCGCGGGTTGATCAGGCCGCGATCATCATGCTGGCCGTGGATCTCGATCAGTTGTCCGCCAACGGTGCGGAGCAAGGCGGCCGAACAGGGCTGGTCGTTGATGAAGGCGCGGCTGCCGCCGTCGGCCTTGACCGATCGCTTGATGATCAGCGGCTCGCCGGGTTCGATTTCGATATCATTTTCGGCCAGCGTCACGGCCAGCTTGCTGCCTGCGGCCGGTGTGGCGAAACTGGCGGTCACCTGCGCCTTGTCGGTCCCCTGACGAACCAGGCCGCTGTCCGCCCGGTTGCCGAGTGCCAGCCCGAGGCTGTCGAGCAGAATCGACTTGCCTGCGCCGGTTTCTCCGGTGAGCACAGTGAGGCCCGACCCGAATTCGAGATCGAGCGCCTCGATCAGTACAATATCACGGATGGAAAGGGACTGCAGCACAGAGCCCTCTTAAATCACGTTTACCCTAGCTGCAACGCATTGCAGCTAGTCTCAGGTCGCACCATGTTTGTTGACCAGATCATAAGCGCGTTTATACCATGTCGTGCCCGGATAATTGGCACCTAGGACGGCGGCCGTCTTCTTCGCTTCGACAGGTACACCCAGCGCCAGATAGGATTCGGTCAGCCGCATCAGCGCTTCCGGTGTGTGCGTGGTTGTCTGATATTTCTCGATCACCGTGCGGAAGCGGATGGTGGCGGCGAGCCACTTGCCGCGCCGCTGGTAAAAACGGCCGATTTCCATTTCCTTGCCAGCCAGATGGTCGTTGACCAGATCCATTTTCAGCTTGGCATCGGCGGCATAGCGCGAATCAGGATAGCGCCGGGAAACCTCGCCGAGAGCCGCGAGAGCCTGCTCGGTAATCTTCTGGTCGCGGCTCACATCGCTCATCTGCTCATAATAGCAGAGCGCGATCAGATAATAGGCATAAGGCGCGTCCTTGTTGCCCGGATGGATCGACAGGAAGCGGCGCGACGATTCGATCGCCTTGTTATAGTCATTCGCCATATAATAGCTGAACGCGCTCATCTGCTGCGCCCGGCGGGCCCAGGGAGAATAAGGATGCTGGCGTTCGACTTCGTCGAACAAAGCTGCTGCAATCTTGTATTGCCCGCGATCCAGCCGTTCTTTTGCGGCATTGTAGAGCGTGTCGACATCGCGTGCGACATATCTGGTATCGGAGCCGCCGCCGCTGCTCCCGCCACCCAGCAGCGCGCAACCGGAAAGCATCGTAGCGGAGAGACCCAGTGCGGCCCATTTGATAATGTGTTTTGTCATATGGCAGACCTCTTAACCGCTTGTTTTCGTCCAGCCAAGAATAAAGCAAAAAAAGCCGCTGGAGCAGATAGACCGTCCCTGTTCTGTTGCAGCTTTACCAGACATTAATCTGGCGATGCGGGCACAATTTTTTTCGTGCCGGAACCCTGGCCAGGCAATTTTCCGCAAAATCAGAGTCATCACCGGAATCCACAATTACCTGTCGGCTCTCCGTCAAAAAAAAGGGCCCGGATCGCTCCGGGCCCCTGGTTTTTCATTTTGCAGAAATCTAGTCTTCGGTAATCGAAGCAGGCAATGGAATATCACCGCCGCCTTCATCCTTTGGACCGTCGTTGTTCCGGCCACGTCCGCCGCCGTCACGGCCACGTCCGCCGCCGTCGCGTCCGCGACCGCCGCCACCAGCACCGTCACGGCGC
>NZ_JBGTDD010000060.1:0-3290 GCF_041748495.1 Parasphingorhabdus sp. | reverse complement strand
GCCGCTCTGATCGGCGGGCTGGGTGGGCGCCTGATCGGGGCGACGGCGACCAAGATCCTGACGACCGGCGCGCTGTTCGTCGCCGCCGCGCTCAGCTGGCCGGTGTTCCTGGGCTTCCTGTCCGAGAGCCGCGAGGCCACGGTGGTGCCGGTGGCGACCTGGATCGTGTCCGGCGGCATGGACGCGGCTTGGAGCCTGCGCGTCGACGCGCTCACCGCCGTCATGCTGGTGGTCATCACCAGCGTGTCCGCGCTCGTCCACCTCTACAGCTGGGGCTATATGGAGGAGGACCCGTCGCAATCGCGGTTCTTCGCCTACCTCTCGCTCTTCACCTTCGCCATGCTGATGCTGGTGACCGCCGACAATCTGGTCCAGATGTTCTTCGGCTGGGAGGGCGTCGGGCTCGCCTCCTACCTCCTCATCGGCTTTTGGTATCACAAACCGTCCGCCAACGCGGCGGCGATCAAGGCCTTCGTGGTCAACCGGGTCGGCGATCTCGGCTTCATGCTGGGCATCTTCGGCACCTATCTGGTGTTCGGCACCGTCTCGATTCCTGCCATCCTCGACGCCGTGCCCCAGGTCGCCGGCTCCACCGTCGGCTTTCTGGGCGGCCGCGTGGACACCTTGTCGGTGCTCTGCATCCTCCTGTTCATCGGCGCGATGGGCAAGTCGGCCCAGCTCGGCCTCCACACCTGGCTGCCCGACGCGATGGAGGGGCCGACGCCGGTCTCCGCGCTGATCCACGCCGCCACCATGGTGACGGCGGGCGTGTTCATGGTCTGCCGCCTGTCGCCGATGTTCGAAACCAGCCCGGTTGCCCTGGCGGTGGTGACGATTGTCGGTGCCTCCACGGCGATCTTTGCCGCCACGGTTGGCCTGGTCCAGCATGATATCAAGCGGGTCATTGCCTATTCGACCTGTTCGCAGCTCGGTTACATGTTCTTTGCCGCCGGCGTTGGCGCCTATAGCGCGGCGATGTTCCACCTGTTCACCCATGCGTTTTTCAAGGCCTTGCTGTTCCTCGGCGCGGGTTCGGTGATCCATGCGATGCATCACGAGCAGGACATGCGCTATTATGGCGGCCTGCGGAAAGAAATCCCGTTGACCTTCTGGGCGATGATGGCCGGAACGCTGGCGATCACCGGCGTTGGTATCGTCGGGCTTGGCGGCTTTGCCGGATTCTATTCCAAGGACGCGATCATCGAGGTCGCCTTTGCCAGCGGCACCGAGATTGGCCAGTTCGCCTTTGCCATCGGCGTGCTGGCGGCACTGCTGACCAGTTTCTACAGCTGGCGGCTGATGTTCCTGACCTTCTGGGGCACGCCGCGCTGGGCCGATAGTGAGCATATCCAGCACGCGCTGCACGGCCATCATAACGATGCGCTGCACGACACGTACGGGCACGAGGATGCCGGTGCGGACAATCCGCCAGCGCAGGAAGATGCCGGCCACAGCCCGTCCGCCGATGCGCCCGGTGCCCGGCAGCTTGCGCCCGGTACCGGCGGCTATCATCCGCATGAAAGTCCGCTGACCATGCTGATCCCATTGATTGTCCTGGCCGCCGGCGCGATATTTGCCGGCTTCCTGTTCCACAATCAATTTATCGAAGCCGCGGAAGGTGCCGTGTTCTGGGCCGGAAGCCTGGCCTTCGACGAGCATCTGATGCACGAAATCCATGAAGTGCCGCTGTGGGTCAAATTGTCGTCGACGGTGGCGATGCTGACCGGCCTTGGCACCGCGATCTCGATGTATTTCTTCGGCAAGGACCGTCCGGCGCGTCTGGCTGCGACCTTCAGCCCGCTGTACAATTTCTTTTTCAACAAATGGTATTTTGACGAGCTTTACCATCTGATCTTCATCCGCCCCGCCTTCTGGCTGGGCCGGCTGTTCTGGAAGGGCGGCGACGAGGGCACGATCGACCGCTTTGGTCCGAACGGTATTGCCTCGGTGATCGCCAGCGGCTCGGGCGTGATGAAACGCTTCCAGAGCGGTTATCTCTATACCTACGCCCTGGTCATGCTGCTCGGCCTCGCCGCTGCCGTGACCTGGATCATCGTGCAGGGAGCCAGCTAATGAACCAGCTTGATTTCCCGATCCTGTCCTTGATGATGGGCCTGCCGATGCTGGCCGCGATCATCTGTCTGTTCCTCAATGCACAGGCGGCGCGCTGGCTGGCGCTGGTGACAACCTTGGTGCTGTTCGTGCTCGGCGTAGTGCTGTGGGCCAATTATGATATCGGCGGGCCGCAATGGCAATATGTCGAGCGGTCCGAACTGTTCGGCAATTTCGCCTGGGCGCTGGGTATCGACGGCATTTCGATGATGCTGATCATGCTGACCGTGTTCCTGATGCCGATCTGCATTGGCGCAAGCTGGGAAGCGATCCAGACAAGGGTCGGCGAATATATGGCGGCCTTCCTGTTCATGGAAGTGCTGATGATCGGCGTGTTCGCGGCGCAGGACATCTTCCTGTTCTACATTTTGTTCGAAGCCGGCCTGATCCCGATGTATCTGATCATCGGGATCTGGGGCGGAGCGAACCGGATTTACGCCAGTTATAAATTCTTCCTCTACACCCTGCTCGGGTCGGTGGTGATGCTGATCGCGATGCTGTGGATGGTACAGGATGCCGGGACCAGCGATATTCCGACCCTGCTCAACTATGATTTTGCCCCCGAGGCTCAGACCTGGCTGTGGCTGGCCTTCTTCGCCAGCTTTGCGGTCAAGATGCCGATGTGGCCGGTACACACCTGGTTGCCGGATGCCCATGTGGAGGCGCCAACCGCTGGCTCGATGATTCTTGCCGGCGTGCTTCTCAAAATGGGGGGTTATGGCTTCATCCGCTTCTCCATCCCGATGTTCCCAGATGCCTCGGTCGCCCATATGTGGATTGTTTTCGCGCTTTCGATGGTGGCTGTGGTCTATACGTCGCTCATCGCCCTCATTCAGGCCGACATGAAGAAGCTGATTGCCTATTCGTCGGTGGCGCACATGGCGATTGTCACTGTTGGATTGTTCGCCTTCAACGTGCAGGGGCTCGAAGGCGCGATGATCGTGATGCTCAGTCACGGCCTCGTTTCGGGCGCGTTGTTCCTGTGCGTCGGCGTGATCTACGACCGGCTGCACACCCGCGAGATCGCGCGTTACGGCGGCCTTGCGATTAACATGCCCTATTACGCGCTGTTCTTTCTGCTGTTCACGATGGCGAGCATCGGCTTGCCGGGCACCAGCGGTTTCGTCGGCGAATTCCTGTCGCTGGCAGGGATTTACCAGACATCGAGCACCGTGGCG
>NZ_JBGTDD010000059.1:0-6135 GCF_041748495.1 Parasphingorhabdus sp. | reverse complement strand
ACCCAGATCACCGACGCGGTTGACGACAAAGGCCTTGATCGCGGCGGCATTGGCGCTGGGCTTCTTGAACCAGAAACCGATCAGCAGATAGGAAGCCAGGCCAACGCCTTCCCAGCCAAAGAACATCTGCACCAGATTGTCGGCCGTCACCAGCATCAGCATGGCGAAGGTGAACAGCGACAGATAGGCAAAGAAACGCGGCTGGTCGGGATCTTCATCCATATAGCCCCAGCTGTAGAGATGGACGAGCGCGGACACCGTGGTCACCACCACCAGCATCACCGCCGTCAGCGCATCAACCCGCAAGGCCCAGTCGAAATTGAGATCGCCGGAAATGATCCAGGTCAGCACCGGCACCACTTCGGCCCCGCGGCTGGAGGCCAGAAATTCGAGGAATATCGGCCAGCTCAGCGCACAGGACAGGAACAGCGCCCCGGTCGTCACGATCTTTGCCGCAAAATTGCCGATGATCCGGTTGCCGAACCCGGCGACGATCGCTGCCAGCAACGGCAGGAATACTATGAGGATGATGGAATTCACGCTTACCCCCGGAGCCGTTCGTGCTGCGCTTGTCGAAACAGGAATGGCGCGTGCGCAGCCTGCCCTTGGGCAGGCTCGGGGCGAACGGCAGTTCTGGACGCTTCCATATTCACCCCTTCATCCGGTTGACATCATCGACGGCGATCGTGCCGCGCTGACGGAAATAGATCACCAATATGGCCAGGCCGATCGCGGCCTCGGCGGCGGCCACGGTCAGCACGAACATCGCGAACACCTGGCCGGTCATGTCGCCGAGAAAGGCACTGAACGCGACGAAATTCAGGTTCACCGCGAGCAGGATCAGCTCGATCGCCATCAGGATGATGATGATATTCTTCCGGTTCAGGAAGATCCCGAGCATGCCCATCACGAACAGGATCGAACTGACGACCAGATAATGTTCAATGCCGATCACAATTCGACTCCCTTGCCTATTTCGGGCTGCGTGTTGCGGGTTGCATCCTCGGGACGGCGGGCATTCTGTTCGGCGATAATCTGTCTGCGGACGCCGCCCCGGTTGCGATGAGTCAGCACGATCGCGCCAACCATCGCCACCAGCAGGATCAAGCCCGCAGCCTCGAACAGGAAGACATATTTGGTATAGAGCAGAGCGCCGAGCTGCTCGATATTCGACGGCGCGCCGGCTGGCGGTCCGATCGCCGCGGTCGCCTCGCCCATGCCCGACGATTGCCAGGCCCCGACACCAAAAATGATCTCCGCCACCAGCACCAGCGCCAGCAACAGGCCAAGCGGCAGGTTTTTCATGAAACCGGCCCTCAGTTCGGCAAAATCGATATCCAGCATCATCACGACGAACAGGAACAGGACCGCCACGGCGCCGACATAGACAATCACCAGCAGCGCCGCGATAAATTCCGCACCGACCAGCAGCATCAACCCGGCCCCGTTGAAAAAGGCGAGAATCAGCCACAACACGCTGTGCACCGGATTGCGCGCAAAAATGCAGAAGGCACCACTGGCGATCACGACAGATGCGAACAGATAGAAAGCGAAGATTTGCATATTATTCCGTCTCAGCCCCTGTCCACATGTCCCGTTCGTCTCGAGCGAAGTCGAGAGACGCTGGTGAACTTTTCCTGTGTCTCGACTGCGCTCGACACGAACGGAGTCGGGTTTCGATTGTCAATTTGCACGCCCTTACCGATAGGGCGCATCGGCGGCAAGGTTTGCCGCGATCGCCCGCTCCCATTTGTCGCCATTTTCCAGCAGCTTCGATTTGTCGTAGATCAGCTCTTCGCGCGTTTCCGTCGCATATTCGAAATTCGGCCCCTCGACGATCGCGTCGACCGGACAGGCTTCCTGGCAGAAACCGCAATAGATGCACTTGGTCATGTCGATATCGTAGCGCGTGGTGCGGCGCGAACCATCCTCGCGCGGTTCCGCCTCGATGGTGATCGCCAGCGCCGGACAGACCGCCTCGCACAGCTTGCAGGCGATGCAGCGTTCCTCGCCATTGGGATAGCGGCGCAGCGCATGCTCGCCGCGGAACCGCGGAGAAATCGGGTTTTTTTCGTACGGGTAATTGATCGTCTTCTTCGCCTTGAAAAAATATTTCAGCGTCAGCAGATGCGCGCCGAGAAATTCGAACAGGGTGAAGGCTTTGATATGTTGTGCGATACTCATAACGGTAATCCAAATTTGTCGATCATCACATAGCCGCTCACCAATACGACCCAGATCAGACTCAGTGGCAGGAAGATTTTCCAGCCCAGGCGCATCAGCTGATCATAGCGGTAACGCGGCACGGTCGCCATCACCCAGCTGAAGATGAAAAAGAAGAACAGCATCTTGCCGAACAGCCAGAATATACCCGGGATATCGAACCACGGGATCCAGTCGACATTCAGCGGTGGCAGCCAGCCGCCCCAGAACAGGATCGCGTTGAGCGCGCACATCAGCAGGATATTGGCATATTCGCCCAGCCAGAACAAAGCGAAGGACATCGAGGAATATTCCGTCTGATAGCCGGCGACCAGCTCGCTCTCCGCCTCGGTCAGGTCGAACGGATGGCGCGCGGTTTCGGCCATGGATGCAATCAGGAACACCACCGCCATCGGGAACAGCAGCGGGTTGAAGCCATAAGCGTTGATCAGCCCGAAAATATGGCCTTCCTGCGACTTGATGATATCGATCAGGTTGAAGGTACCGGCAAACAGCACCACCGAAATGATGATGAAGCCGATCGACACTTCATAGCTGATCATCTGCGCCGCCGCCCGCATCGCGGAGAAGAACGGATATTTGGAATTGCTGGCCCAGCCGGCAATCACCACGCCATAGACGCTGAGCGAACTGATCGCAAAAATATAGAGCAGCCCGATATTGATATTCGCGAGCACCATCGTCTCGCTGAACGGGATCACCGCCCAGGCGAGCAGCGCCACCGTGAAGGTGATGATCGGCGCGAGCAGGAACAGGCCCTTGTTCGCGCTCGAGGGAATGATGGTTTCCTGCAGGAAGACTTTCAGACCGTCGGCAAAACTCTGCAATATGCCGAAGGGGCCGATGACATTGGGACCCCGGCGCAGCGCCATGGCGGCCCAGATTTTCCGGTCGAGATAGATCACGATGGCCACCGCCAGCATCACCGGAAAGGCGATCAGCAGGATCAGCGCGAGCGTGGCCAGGAACCAGCCCGCTTCATAGCCGAGAAGAGTTTGGAGATAAGCGGTCATGCCGCAACCCTCACCCGATATTCGTCATCCTGAACTTGTTTCAGGATCCGGTGGCTATGGAGCGCGTCAGTCCGAGGGATGTCCTGAAACAAGTTCAGGATGACGGTCATTTTTAAGATTGTAGAACTCACTCCGCCGCCTCCATCATCTCGTCATCGGCATGCAGCAATTCCGCGGAACAGCGCTGCATCGTGCCGCTCGCGCGGGCGATGCTGTTGGTCAGATAGAAATCCTTGATCGGATGGACGCCCTGCCCTTTGGGCGCAGATGGCAGGCCGGACGGCGGAGCCCAGTCAAATGCCACCAGACCTTCCTCGGCAAGCTCCGGATGATCCGCTGCCATTTTGACGCGCAATTCTTCAAAACTGTCGAACGGCAGGGTCTTGCCCAGTACATCCGAAAGCGCCCGCAAGATGCTCCAGTCTTCCCGCGCGTCGCCGGGCGCGAAAATCGCCTTGCTGGAACGCTGCACGCGGCCTTCCAGATTGACATAGGTGCCGTTCTTCTCGGTGTAAGCGGCGCCGGGCAGGATAACGTCTGCGGCATGGGCACCGGCGTCGCCATGATGACCGATGAACACCTTGAAACTGTCCCTGAACAACCCGTAATCCATTTCGTCCGCGCCCAGCGCGAACAGCAATTTCGGACTTTTCTCCGCAATCGCCTTGATCCCGCCGTCATGGGCATAGCCGAGCATCAGGCCGCCGGTGCGTGAAGCACCGATATGGAGGACGTTGAATCCGTTCCAGCCATCCCGAACCAGCTTGTATTTGCTGGCGAACTTGAGCGCTGCGCCATGCGCGCCCTCAATGCTGAGAGCGCCGCCACCGAGGATGATGGCAGGCTTTTCAGCGCCCTTGAGCGCGTCGGCAGCCGCCTTGGGCAGCTTCGCCAGCAGGGCCATGTCATCACCGAGCCACTCGACCGGATAGGTCTGGTCTGCTTCCGGCCCGATACCGAACACTTTCGCCCCGCCCTGGCGCACCGCCTTGCGAATCCGGGTGTTGACCAGCGACGCTTCCCAGCGCGGGTTGGTCGAGACCAGCAGGATCACATCCGCTTCCTCGATACCGGCGATGGTGGTGTTGAAATTGACCGCTGCCAGATTGCTGACATCATAGGCAAGCCCGGTCTGCCGGCCTTCCAGCATGTCGGAACCCATCGATTTCAGCAGCGTCCTGGCGGCATACATCGTCTCGCAATCAACCAGATCACCGGCAATCGCCGCCACCGAACTGCCGGCATTCACGTCGGCAATCGCCTGAAACGCCTCGTTCCAGCTGGCTTCTTCCAGCTTGCCGTTCTTGCGCACATAAGGCTTGTCGAGGCGGCGCTTCATCAGCCCGTCGATCGCGTGGCGGGTCTTGTCCGTCGCCCATTCCTCGTTCACGTCATCATTGACCCGCGGCAGCGCCCGCAGCACTTCGCGGCCACGGCTGTCGATGCGGATATTGGTGCCGACCCCGTCCATCACGTCGATACCCATCGTCTTGGTCAGCTCCCATGGACGCGCTTCGAACGCATAGGGCTTGCTGGTCAAGGCACCAACCGGGCACAGATCGACGACATTACCGGACAATTCGCTGTGCACCGCGCCTTCGAGATAGGAGGTGATCTCCATCCCCTCGCCGCGTCCAATCGCGCCGATTTCCTCGACTCCGGCGACTTCCTCGGCAAAGCGCACGCAGCGGGTGCAGTGGATGCAGCGGGTCATCACGGTCTTGACGATCGGCCCCATATATTTCTCGGTAACCGCGCGCTTGTTCTCTTCGAAACGCGACGCGCCCTTGCCATAGACCATCGCCTGGTCCTGCAGGTCGCATTCGCCGCCCTGGTCGCAGATCGGGCAGTCGAGCGGATGGTTGATCAGCAGAAATTCCATCACCCCTTCGCGCGCCTTCTTGACCATTTCGCTGTCGGTGCGGATTTCCTGTCCGTCAGCGGCGGGCAAGGCACAGCTCGCCTGCGGCTTCGGCGGCCCCGGCTTCACCTCGACCAGACACATGCGGCAATTGCCGGCAATCGACAGCCGTTCATGATAGCAGAAACGCGGGATTTCCTTGCCGGCCAGCTCGCAAGCCTGCAGCACGGTCGCGCCCTGCGGCACTTCGATTTCGATGCCATCTACGGTGACTTTAGGCATTAGACATGTCCATAATTTCGTCCGCCGAAATCAGATTTCGGTGGCCCGCAAGCAATCCACCCATTCTGATGTGAAATCCATATTGGCTGACACGCTCAGGAAGAACGGTGAGGGAGGATTGAACATTCACTGCGCCGCCTCCGACAATTCGGCATGCTGGTGAACCGCCCGATATAATCCATATGCCAGCATCGCCCGCAAGGAAGTCTTGTCGAACGACACTTCCAGTCCATCCGTCACACAGGGACTCAGCAATGGCACCACCGCCTGAATCGCTGCGCCTTCCTGCTCCGAGTCGGGAATCGTATCTATCAGATCGTAAATCCTCTCACCCCCGGATCGCACAACACAGCGACCGAATAATTCTTCGGCGTTCCGCGGCTTCATGATATCTTTTTGCCAATCGAGATCGGTCAGCTTGCCAAGCGCTTCAATATCTTCCGCTTTATACTGACGCAGCAGGAAGAACTCGGCGAAAGCGCCTGCTACGGGACCGGTTGATATGCTGTAGCGGATATCCTTGGCGAGACTGCAGCGGTCATCATATTCGACCTGCCGGAAAATCCTGCCGAGCGATTCGGTCTGTTCATCGCTCATATAGCGATGGGACAGCGTGTTCAGTGCACGGGTCCGATCATTTTCCGCCCGGCAACGCATCATCGCATTCAGACCGGCACGCGGTGAGCTTCGGACGAGCGGGTCATGAAAGCCGGTCATGCCCTGGCGGGTGCGGTCAATACGGGACCCGGTTTCCGG
>NZ_JBGTDD010000058.1:0-65227 GCF_041748495.1 Parasphingorhabdus sp. | reverse complement strand
TGAGGCCTTAAAGCTCGTCGCATGACACTATCGTTGCTGCCTCCCGCAATCTCGCTTTCCGATACGCTTGTCCGGGCAAGAGCCAATGCGCCCTATCTGAAGATGTTGCTGGAGGTGCAGCCGGAACTGGCCGATCTGCTGGATGCGGAAAATCTTGATGCGGCGCTCGAATATTGCGCGCAGGCAGGAGCCAGGGCGGAAAATGTCCGGCAGAAATTGCGGCAGGAGAAACGGGCTTTGGCGCTGACTCTGGCGATCGGTGATCTGGCCGGACATTTGTCGCTCACCGATGTCATCACCAGATTGTCTGATTTTGCCGACCGGGCGCTCGATGAAGCGCTCGCCGATATCTATGCGAGCCGCTATCCGGATGCGCCGCTGGAGGGCTTTGCGATCATCGGCCTTGGCAAACATGGCAGCCGCGAACTCAACTATTCGTCGGATATCGATCCGATCTTCATCTATGATCCGGAGAAAATCCCGGTACGCGGCAGGGAAGAACCGAGCGATGCCGCCCGGCGGATCGGCCAGCAGCTCGTTGAAGCGCTCAACAACCGCGATGCCGAAGGCTATGTCTTCCGCGTCGATATGCGGTTGCGACCCTCGCCGGAAGTGAGTCCAGTGGCGCTGCCCGTCGATGCGGCAATCAGCTATTATGAATCGAGCGCGCTGGCCTGGGAGCAGGCAGCGTTCATCCGTTCCCGTCCGGCAGCGGGCGATCAGATATTGGGGCGCAATTTTCTCGACACGATCAATCCGTTCATCTGGCGCCGGTCGCTGGATTATGGCGCAATCCGCAATATCGGATCGGTCACCGCGCAGATCCGGGATCATTATTCCGCCGGACAAAAATTCGGGCCGGGCTTTGACCTGAAGCGCGGTCGCGGCGGCATAAGGGAAACGGAATTTTATGCCCAGATGCACCAGCTTATTTTTGGTGGTCGACAGCCGGATTTGCGCGTCCCGGCGACACGCGATGCGCTGGCCGCACTGGCGCAAGCTGGCCGGATCGATGGCGACAAGGCGAAAATACTGAGTGAGGCCTATGAAATCTACCGGCTGATCGAGCACCGGTTACAGATGGTCAATGACCAGCAAACCCACAGCCTGCCCAGTGAAGCAGCTACGCTTGACCGGGTGGCGCGGCTGCATGGGCTGGATACCGGCCAGCAGTTGCTCGATCTGCTCGCTCCGCATGTTGACGCTGTCGGCGGGATTTATGACGATCTGATCGAACCCGAGGACAGCGCCCGCCTGCCAGCGGATGAAGAGAAACTGGCTCAGGCGCTGGCCGATAAAAATCTGCTGGAGGGGGACGCATTTCTGCAGGCGATCCGGCGCTGGCGGAGCGGCAAGGTGACAGCGCTGCGATCTGCGGCGGCACAGGAATCCTTCGAGGCGATACTGCCCGATCTGGTTGACGTGATTGCGACGGCGCCCAATTCCGCCAAGGCGCTGGCCCGGCTGGACAGTCTGATCGACAAATTGCCGACCGCGATCAATTTTTTCCGGATTCTCGAAGCGCGACCTGGACTGTTGCAGCTGCTTGGGCAAATTCTGAGCCATGCACCGGTGCTGGCGGATGAACTGGCGCGGCGAGCGGAATTGTTTGACGGTCTGATCGATGCAACGGCGCTCGACCTGCCGCCGTCGGTCGAAGCGTTGGCCGAACAATTTGCCCGTACTGAACCGGGTGACGATTATCAGATCCTGCTGGACCGGGTGCGTGCCCGGGTTGGGGAAAAGCGATTCGCGCTCGGCGTCCAGCTGATCGAGGGCCGCCATGATGCGCTCGACATATCGGCAGGCTATGCCCGGGTTGCGGAAGCCGCCATTCAGGTGCTGACCGATGCGACGATAAGGGAATTCGAAGCCGCGCACGGCAAAATTGCCGGAAGCGCGCTGACCATATTGGCGCTGGGTCGGCTGGGCGGGGCTGCCCTGACCCAAGCCTCGGACCTCGACCTGATCTTTCTGTTTTCCGGCGACCATGGTGCGGAATCGGACGGCGATCGCCCATTGGGGGCTACCAGATATTATAACCGGTTGACCGCCAGGATCGTCACGGCGCTGTCGGTGCCGACGGCCGCGGGACCTCTTTATGAGGTCGATACCCGCCTTCGGCCATCCGGGACGCAGGGGCCGCTGGCGGTGACGCAGGAGAGTTTCTACAAATATCAGCGCGAGAATGCCTGGACCTGGGAACATATGGCGTTGACGCGGGCGCGGCCGGTTTACGGCGAAGAGGCTTTGCGGGAACAGTTGCAGGTCCAGATGCACGACATCCTGAGCAAGGACCGGGAACCGGAGGAATTGCGCAAGGCGGTACGGAAAATGCGGCTTGATATTGTCGCGCACAAGCCGCCGAAAGGACCGCTTGATACGAAATTGATGGAAGGCGGGCTGGTCGACTGGGAGTTCATCATCCATTTCCTGCAGCTGAAAACCGGCGAAGCACTCTATCCGCAACTGGGTAAAGCGGTCCGCGCTCTGGTCGCCGCCGGGCATCTCGGCGAGGATATGGTCACCGCCCACGATCTGATGACTCGTTTGCTGGTGGCCTTGCGGCTGATGTCCCCGGACTGTGACTATCCGCCGGAAAGCAGCCGAGCCCTGATTGCCAAGGCAGCCGGGCAGGAGAGCTGGGAAGCGCTGCTCGACGGCTATGATAATGCAAGGCAATGCGTTATCGATGAGTGGAACCGGCACTTGCGGCCGGACCCGGATGAAATATTAGGAGATATAAAATGATCGATGTGGGCGACAAAATCCCGGCTATGGAACTGGTCGCGCCGGACGGCAGCCCGGTGAAGATTTCCGACTATGCCGGAAAGAAACTGGTGCTGTTCTTTTACCCCAAAGCGAGCACCCCGGGTTGCACAACCGAATCGAAGGATTTTTCCGCGCTGTTGCCCGAATTTGAAAAGGCCGGAGCCGCGGTGCTGGGCATGTCTGCCGATTCGCCGAAACGACAGCAGAATTTCATCGCCAAGCAGGAATTGACCGTCGATATTGCCTCAGACGAAAGCACCGCCTTTCTGGAGAAGATCGGCGTCTGGGCGGAAAAGCAGATGTATGGCAAAACTTATATGGGCATCATCCGGTCGACCTTTCTGATCGGACCCGACGGCACGGTGCTGCAGGCCTGGCCAAAAGTGAAGGTCAAGGGGCATGCGGAAGAGGTGCTGGCTGCGGTACAGGCGGCTTAGACCCGCCAGATGACCGACCAGTCCACCGTCGGTGCTGCGGTATTGCGGGTGCTGCAGACCGCCGATCCGTCCGCCAAGGTGATGGCCGCGCGTCAGGCCGCCAGAAAATGGCGTATGGGGCGTCTGACCCATGATTTCTGCGACTCCATGCCGGATATGCCCGCCCGACCCGACCAGCCGGTCCTGATGCGCCCGCGCGACATGCCGCGGCGCGGCACGGGCACCTCGGTTCCGAGACGCATCGCCCTGATCCACGCGCTTGCCCATATCGAATTTGTCGCGATCGATCTGGCGTTCGATATGGTCGGCCGGTTCGGATCGCAATTCCCGCGCGAATTTACCGATGACTGGATGCGTGTGGGTTCGGAAGAATCGATGCATTTCGTACTGCTCGACCGGCGGCTTCGAGCGATGGACAGCTTTTACGGCGCACTTCCCGCCCATGATGGCCTGTGGGATAGTGCCAAAGCGACCGCCGATGATGCGGCAGCGCGACTGGCGATCGTGCCGATGGTGCTCGAAGCGCGGGGCCTGGATGTCACGCTGGAAACGGTCGAGCGGTTCAGGCAACAGGGTGATGATCAGACGGCAAGAGTCCTGAGCCGAATCTATCAGGACGAAATCAATCATGTCTTTTTCGGGACAAAATGGTTCGAATATGTCTGCAACAGGATCAATCAGGCACCACATGACCATTGGCGACGACTGGTAAAAATCCATTTCAAAGGCACGATAAAGCCGCCTTTCAACGACTCAGCGCGCCAAGCTGCCGGTCTGACCCGTGATTATTATTCAGGTATTGAATAATTAACGGGAATGAATTTAGGTCTCTAAACGAACAGGGGGCATAAAGGTTCCACGAAAATTTCAAGCCATGGATTGCATGGGTCGCTAGTAAAGGTTCGATCATTTTATGACCGAAAACATAACAGTTTTTATCCGAAATTCTGTGAGCAAAATCACAGCCATTGCAATTCTCGGCTCTGCAATGATTTTTTCCACCGCCGCGTCGGCAGAAGCCGCCTCCGACTCCAGCATCCCCGTTGACATACTGAAAAGCCAGGCCGCTGAAAGCTCTCTGGGCGAAGCGGATCCGGCCTTCCGGATGATTTTCAACAATTGGTCTGGCCAGGGCAAGCAGGAAAAGGTCAAATTGACCATTCCTTCCCGCAAGCCGGTAAAAGACTTTACCTTGACCAGTTCTTACGGTTTCCGGGCCGACCCGTTCAAGGGGCGCCGCGCCAATCACAAGGGCCTTGATATGGCCGGACCGATCGGCACACCGATCTATGCGACCGCTGACGGCATTGTCGGGCGGGCCCAATGGCTAGGCGGCTATGGCAATTATATCGAAATCAACCACGGCAACGGCATCCAGACTCGCTATGGCCACATGTCCAAGCTGAATGTTGACTCCAATGCCCGGGTCAAGAGCGGCGACCTGATCGGCTTCATGGGTTCGACCGGCCGTTCCACCGGCAGCCACCTTCATTATGAAGTGCGCATCGCCGGCGAAGCGGTCAATCCCATTCCGTTCATGCAATCCAATGATTTCCTCATTGCACAGAAGCTGAATTCCGGCGTTGCATTGGGCGGCCCAGCCGAATAAGATGATTTTTACACCTTTGGGAGAGGGTGCATGAAGGGGCGGTCCAAGCTTAAGGCTTGCCGCTCCTTTTGATTCACCCTATCTTGGGGTCATGAACCAAGCCCTAAACACGATCGACCAGGATATCATCCTGACCCCCAATGCCGCAAAGCGGGTGGCCGCCATTGCTTCGAAACAGGGCAAGGCGGCGATCTTGCGGCTCGCCGTCGAGGGCGGGGGCTGTTCCGGTTTTCAATATCGCTTTGACCTTGCCGATAGCATCGAAGCGGATGATATCGCGGTCAAGGAATCGGGGGTCACTCTCGTTGTCGACGAAATCAGCCTGGATCTGGTGCGCGGTAGCGCCGTCGATTTTGTCGAATCGCTTGGTGGCAGCGCCTTTCAGGTGACCAATCCCAATGCCGCTTCGGGTTGCGGTTGCGGCTCCAGCTTTTCTGTTTAAGTGAAAATCGCCAGCTTCAACATCAATGGAATCAAGGCGCGTCTGCCGCGCCTGCTCGAATGGCTGGAGGAAACCCGGCCCGATGTCGCCTGTCTGCAGGAAATCAAGAGCCAGGACGAGGGATTCCCGGCCGAGGAATTCGAAGAAATCGGCTACGGTGCAATCTGGCACGGGCAAAAAAGCTTCAATGGTGTTGCGATATTGGCGCGCGATCAGGTCCCCGAGGAGATCAGACGCGGGCTGGATGGCGAACCGGAAGATGAGCACAGCCGCTATATCGAAGCCAATGTTGTTGACAAAAATGGCGTGAAAATACGCGTTGCGAGCATCTATCTTCCGAACGGCAATCCCCATCCGGGACCCAAATTTGATTTCAAGCTGCGCTGGATGAAGCGGTTACGCGACCGCGCCGCCGAAATCTGGGCAGAAGAAGTACCCGCCGTGCTGGCAGGCGATTATAATGTGATCCCGCGCGACAATGACGTCTATTCGGTCAGGGCGATGCAGGATGATGCGCTGATGCAGCCGAAAAGCCGGCAAGGCTATCGGCGCCTGCTCAATGACGGCTGGACCGATGCGCTGGGCATGACCTATCCCGCCGGCAATATCTGGACCTATTGGGACTATCGCAGCGGCGGCTGGCAGCGCGATCAGGGTTTTCGCATTGACCATCTGCTACTCAGCCCGCTGGCCGCCGACGCCCTGAAAAGCTGCGGGGTCGACAAGGAGCATCGCGGACGGGAGAAAGCGAGCGATCATACACCCGCGTGGGTGGATCTGGCCATTTGATGCGGATGATATTGACCGGGCTTGCCATAAGCGCTGGTCTGTATCTGCTGCTGCTCTTGCTGATTTACGTCTTTCAACGCCAGTTTCTCTATTTCCCGGATCAATCGGTACCAGCCGAAAGCTATCTTGAAAAAATCGGGGTTGCTTCGCGGGTCGTCAGTTCTGGGCCGGATGGCGATCTTCGTTCCTTGTGGATTGAACCGCAAACAACCGATGCTCCCGTCATTCTGTTTTTTCATGGCAATGCCGGGTCACATTATCACCGCATTCCGATCTATCAGGCACTTGCGCAAGACGGTGCCGCGGTGTTGGGCGCAGGCTATCCCGGCTATGGCGGAAATGCAGGAACACCCAATCAAACGGCCCTCTATCAAGCTGCCCAGACCAATTATGACTGGCTGATTCAGCAAGGCATCCCGTCCGCACGGATCATCATCATCGGCGAATCGCTGGGCAGCGGCGTGGCGGTTCATCTGGCATCACAAAATGGTGCGGCAGGACTGATCATGATAGCCGCCCACAGCGGCATGGATGAAATAGCGCAGCGACAATTTCCGATATTTCCTGCGCGCTGGCTGGTCAAGGATCGCTATCCCAATCTGAGCCATATCGACCGGATTGACATGCCCTTGATCTGGATTCACGGGACCAAGGATGGATTGATCCCCTTTGCCGCAGGCCAGCGCCTGTTCAATGCCGCGCGGCATCCCAAGGCGGCTTATCCGATCAAAAATGCCGGCCATAATGATCTTTGGGACACGGGTATCGACCAGATCATTCGCGAGGCTGCAACGAGGCTTGCTACGGACGCGAACACACCAGACCCTGCATCCTAGATGGCCTTTTCGTAAATCAGATATTCCCGGTTGACGGACGCGCCGATTGCCTCGGCGATCGCAACCATTCCCTGATTGTCTTCAAGGATCCAGCCCATTTCGGCATAGCGCGTACCGAAATGGGCCACCGCATCGCGGCGGATATATTCGATCAGCATGAAGGCCATCTGGCTCGCTATCCGGCTGTTGTGCAGTTCCTTTTTGACCCCCATCAGCGGGACTCGCATCGACTGCGCCTTGGGAAATTTCAGCCACCAGAGCAGCTTGGCCCAACCAAAGGGCCACAGCGAACCGTTCAGGTCACGGATCACTTCGTTCATATTGGGGAGGGTCATCATGAACGCGACGGGCTCGCCCTTCAGTTCGGCGATCCGGATCAAGTCCTCGTGCACAATCGGTCCCAGACTTTTTCCGGCATGGGCAATTTCGGAGTCGGTCATCGGGACAAAACCCCAATTGCTCGACCAGGCATCGTTCAGCAGGCCCATGATGATCGCTGCATCCCGGTCAAAATGCTTCTTGTCCACCTTGCGGATTCGCAGCTCCTTGTTGCGCTCGCCCGATGCAACGATGCGGTTGATCAGCTCCGGAAAGCCATCTTCTAGCGGCAGGTCGTAGGTCACCAGTCGCCGCGCGACCGCATAGCCGAGATTTTCGATCCAGCCCTGATAATCGGCACGGTGATGCCCCATCATGATCATCGGGCTGTGGTTGTGTCCCTTGGTCAAGAGCCCCGGCTCTTCCCAGACCGACATGCTGATCGGCGCCAGGACCCGGGTCATGCCCTGTTCCGTCAGCCACCGTTCGGCGGCGTGGATCAGGGCGTGCATCACCGGCTCATCGCTGGCTTCCATCAGGCCCCAGTTGCCCGTGCCCGGTCCCATGCCCTGTTCGGGAGGCTGTTGCAGCGCCAATTCGTCGATATGCGCGCTGATCCGTCCCACCACCTGGCCGTTTCTCACAGCCAGGAAAAACTGCACCCGCGCATGTTCGAAAAACGGGTTCTTGCCGGGCGTGATCAGCTTGGCGACTTCCGATTTCAGTGGAGGGACCCAGTGCGGATCATCCGCATTCAGTTCATAGGCAATATCGATAAACTGTCTGGTCTGGGCCTTGGTAGCGACCGCTTCTATCCCTATATCCTGAACAGCCACTGATTTTTTCCTTGTTCCATTCCGGCTGGCTGTGACGTTAATCGCGGCGCAATGTCAAGGGCATGGGTGCCGCGGCTGTCTTGCCCTTGCCATGATCTCGCCACGATATGTTGCTCTAGACCATCCAACGATTATGCAGGTGTTTATGAGTTCGACGATGTTCATTCCGAAAAATGCACCAAAGGCAGCGGTTGATTCGCGCCAGAGTGCTGCGCCGGTTGCCGAGGATAATCAGCTGATCCGGACCGCGGCGAAAGTGACGCGCGATCTCAACACAGCCAAGCCCGCCATCTATTGGGCTGATTTTCTGGCGTCAGTGGCGGTCGGCTACGGGGCATTGGCCGGCGCAATCCTGAGCCAATCCACCGGACTTGCCCTGTTTCTGGGCCTGATCGCGGTCCTTGCGCTGTACCGGGCGGGCAGCTTCATTCACGAATTGACCCATGTTCGGCGCAACGCGCTGCCCGGCTTTCATTTCGCCTGGAACGCATTATTCGGGGTACCAATGCTGATTCCGTCGTTCATGTACGAAGGCATTCACAGCATTCATCACCGCACCAAGAAATATGGTACGGTGGAAGACCCGGAATATCTGCCGCTGGCACTGATGAAGCCGTGGTCGGTTCCCCTGTTTGTGATGGTCGCAGCGCTCGCTCCGGTCGCGCTGCTGTTCCGCTATGCGATCCTGTCACCGCTGTCCGCCATCATCCCGCCGCTGCGCCGGATTGTCGTCGAGCGCTATTCCGGGCTGATCATCAATCCCGAATTTCGTCGCAAGCCACCGGAGGGCGATCTCCGGCGCCGCTGGCTGGCCTGCGAAATCGGAGCGAGCATCTGGGCCATTGCGCTGCTCGCACTGGTGGCGACAGATATTATTCCGCTGCGCGCATTCCTGATTTTCCTCGGTGTGATGTCCGGCAGCGTGATATTGAACCAGATCCGCACATTGGTTGCGCATTTATGGGAGAATGATGGGCATGAGATGAGCGTTACGGCGCAATATCTCGACAGCGTCAACGTCCCGCCGCCAGCGACCTTGCCAGCCCTTTGGGCACCGGTCGGCCTGCGCTACCACGCTTTGCACCATCTGCTGCCCGGTGTTCCCTATCATAGCCTCGGTGAAGCCCATCGGCGGCTGGCAGCAGAATTGCCAGCGGACTCCAATTTCTACCGGGCCGATCACGACAGTCTGTGGACCTTGGTCACCGGACTGGTGCGCGGTAGCGCCGGAAGAAACTAGTGGCGCTATTCCTCGGTGCGGACCAACACGGTTTCCCCGATCAGGAAAAACAGCAGAAATGGCGCCCAGGCCGCGAGTAGAGTCGGATAGGCTCCTATATTGCCCATCGCCAGGGCAAAATTATCGGCTACGAAATAGGTGAAGCCCAGCGCCATGCCGATCACCGCCCGGAGGAACAATTGTCCCGACCGGGCCAGTCCGAATGCGGCAACGGCACCCAGTAACGGCATCAGCATGGATGACATCGGGCCGGAAATCTTGTGCCACCAGCCGGCCTTGAGGCCCATGGTAGGGCGGCCCGCCTGCTCAAGTTCTTCAATGGCCGTGTGCAAGGCAAAAATCGACAGGCTATCCGCGCTGACATTGGCCAGAGTGAATTGATCCGGCCGGATCGAGTCGCCGATCAAAAGCTCTGCCTGCTTTTCTTCGGTTCCGGTGGTAACATCGAACCGTGTGACATTGGTAAGCAGCCAGCCAGAGTCGGTGAACCGGGCCTGATCGCCCTGCAGCAGGCTCCGCAATCCATTTTCGGTACGATTGTAGATGGTGATGTCCTGCAACCGCACATCCTTACCGCGGCCAGTCACCGTTCGGGCGTTGATCAGATTATTGCCATCCTTGACCCAGATGTTGGTGCGAATGTTGCTCTCCGCTGGAATCGGGCCAAATTCGACTTTCTCCCATTGGGCCAGCCGCGCGCTTGCCGGTGCGACCAATGTTTCGTTGAACAGGAAGGAGAATAGCGCAACCCCCATGCTGGCAACGATCAATGGGGCGAGGATCTGATGGGCGGACAGACCGCCTGCTTTCATCGAGATCACTTCGCTATTCTGGTTCAGGGTCGCCAGAGTGATGATGGTGCCCAGCAGCACCGAGAAAGGCAGGAAGCGGGCAACGAGTTGCGGAGCCCGCAAAGAGACATAGGTCCAGAGTTCGGCCTCGCCGTTGCCCGGATGCGCCAGGATCCTGCCGCTCTCGCCGAGCAGATCCAGCGCCTGCAGCACGAGCACCAGCAGGGCCAGAACCGCCAGGGTACGGATGATGAACATTTTCGCCATGTAGAAGGCCAATGTCCGGGAAGGAAAAAAGTCCATGTCTGGCTATTCCTCTATCAGCGCGCGTTTGCGGTTGAAATTGAGCAGGCCCTTGAAGACACCGCCGAATTTGGAAAATGCCTTTTCCAGCGCCCCGATCGGCTGGCCGCCGGGAACATGAGCGGCCACATGATACATCCACAAGATCAATCCTGCGAACAGGCAAAAGGGCAGCCACAAGGCGATGATCGGGTCCACAAGACCCAGCGTGCCGATGTCCTCGCCATATTCATTCACCTTGTGATAGGTCACAATCATCACGATCGAGAGAAAAACGCCCAACGCCGAACTGGATCGTTTTGGCGGGACCGCCAGGGCGACTGCAAGCAGCGGCATCAGCAGCATCATCACCACCTCGACCATACGGAAATGGAAATTGGAGCGGCTTTCGTTGCGTTCGGCGTCGGGACGTTGCTTGTCGAGTCCGACCCGCACAAGCTCTGGGATCGTATATTCCAGATCCTTGCCGCCCCGAGACCGGAAGGATTCGATATCGGGCAATTCGATCGGCAAGTCATGACTGCTGAAACTCAATATCCGCGGTTTCTCGAAATTCGGGGCGTCATGGACCAGAACCCCGTTGGTCAGCCGCAAGATGATCGTATCGGGATCGTCGGTTGCGAGAAACTGGCCATTTGCGGCGGTGACCGAGACGGACTGACCCCCCTTGCTCTCGGCGCGGACGAACATCCCGCTCAATTTGGTTCCCTTGTCGCGGCTCTCCTCGATCCGGAGGGTCATCCGGTTACCCAAATTGGTGAATTCCCCGACCTTGATCGAAGCGCCGAGCGCGCCCGACCGCAATTCGAAGCGCAGTTCCTCATAATAATAGCGGGATAGCGGCTGGATGAATCCGACCAACGCCAGATTGACCAGCATCAGCGCGACGGCGAACATATAGGGCACCCGCAACAGGCGTCCGTATCCTTGGCCAACGGCGCGAAAAACGTCGAGCTCCGAGCTTAACGCGAGCCGACGGAAGGCCAGTAATATCCCGAGCAGCAAGCCGATCGGTATGCCGAGCGACAGATATTCGGGGATCAGGTTGGCCAGCATCCGCCACACCACGCTGACGGGGCCACCTTCCGCCGCGACAAAATCGAAAAGACGCAGCATTTTCTCCAGTACCAGCAGCATCGCCGCGATCACCAGGGTACTGAACAGCGGCAATGCTATCAATTTCGCTAAATAGCGATCGGTCGAAGTCAGCAGTTTCAACTTGTTGTCGCCCTCTCACCATGTTTTCGCCGCAAATCAAATCCATAGCCATGGGCAGATCGGGGGCTGATTCTTGTCCGAGCCGGAGTGTTGGCGCGGGTATAACGACTAGGAGTTATTACGTCATGTTGAAATTTGCGGCTTCCATCGCATTATCGACCACTATTCTGCTTTCCGCTGCGCCGGCTTTTGCTGGCGGGAGAGAAATACCCAATGATATGCGTCCATGCCGGGCGGGTAACGGCCCCGCTGTCAAAGTGACCGTGGAGGGTCTGAAGGCCGCGACCGGGAATGTGCGGATCCAGAGCTATCGCGGTACCAGGGACCAATGGCTTAAAAAAGGTGCCTGGCTGCATCGCATCGAGACCCCTGCGACCGGATCGACGATGACCTTCTGCCTGCCGGTCAGTCAAGCGGGCGACTATGCGATTGCCGTGCGTCACGACATCAACGGCAACGGCAAAACCGACCTGTCCACCGATGGCGGCGGGATGTCGAATAATCCAAGCATCAATATCTTCAACCTCGGCAAGCCAAGCCACACGAAAACCAAATTTGCGATTGGCAATGAAGTCAAATCCATCCGCATCACTATGAAATATATGTGATGCACCAGCAACACGGCACAATTTGGGGCTAACTAATGGCAAATGTCGCGCTTCTTTCCAATCCGAATTCAACCGGAAATCGGGCGATTTTGCCAGACGTGCGGTCTTATTGCGCCAAGAACAGCGAAGTGTTCCATTATGAAGTGGATCATGTCGATGAAATTGCCAAGGCTTTGGAAACCATTGCCCGGGTCAAACCGAAAGTGCTGGTTATCAATGGCGGCGACGGAACGGTTCAGGCGGCGCTGACCGAATTATATCAGGGTGGCCATTTCGGGGACAGCCCCCCTCCGGTAGCCGTGCTGCCCAATGGCAAGACCAATCTGATTGCGCTGGATCTCGGATCCGAAGGCAATCCGCTGAAAGCGCTCGAGCGAATCGTCGAGCTGGCCAAACATGATTTGCACGAACATTTGGTCGACCGCGAGCTGATCGCATTGTCCGATGGCGGCAAGGATAGCAAGGTTGTGCTCGGCATGTTTCTGGGCGGTGCAGGGCTGTCGGAGTTCATTCTCTATTGTCGTCACAAGATCTACCCGCTCGGATTGCCCAATGCCGCCGCGCATGTCCTGACGGTTTTTGCGGCGCTGGCGTCGGTCCTGTTCGGCCTGCGGAGCAAATTCCTGCCCAATCGATCGACTCCGATCAAGATATCCCTGATTAGGGACGGCCAGTTTCAGGGCAATTTTGCGGTACTGATCGTCACCACCTTGGAGCGGTTGTTGCTGATGAAGCGTTCGATGCGGAACCAGAATGCGATTGGCCGGATGCAATTCCTCGCCATAGATCAGCAGGCCGGCGCGATCGTTCGCTTCCTGCTTTCGGTAATTTTCGGACGGCTCGGCAAAACAGTGCAGAAGGGTATCCACCTGGAACGCGGCGACATGATCCGGATCGAAGGGGAGGGCAGCAACGTGCTTATGGACGGCGAGCTTTTCTGTGCCCGGCCCGGGCACCCAATCGTGCTGAAATCCACCAAGGCTGTTTCCTTTCTTCGGCTCGCCGCCTGAGCCAATCGCCTCTCCGTGCCGATGCTTCCAAATAGCCGATACAGGGTCTAAGGTTTTTCGCGTGAGCGAACTCAGAACATTGATTGCACAGGAACTGTCCCAACCGGTTGACCCACGGGTGTCGGCCTTTGCGGGCTCGATTGCTGCCCGCTATGGCGAGGCAGCGCGGGCGGTCCTGTTCTATGGCTCCTGCCTGCGGACAAAAGATCTCGACGGGCAGATGCTCGATTTCTACCTGATTGTTTCGAGCTATGAGGCGGCTTATGGAAAAAGCTGGCTGGCGCGGGCGAACAAGCGGCTCCCGCCCAACGTGTTCCCGGCAGAATATGGCGGGCTGGTCGCCAAGGTGGCGATATTGAGTGAGCAGGATTTTCACAGGCTGAACCGGATCAGCGCCAGCGCGGTCAGTGTCTGGGCGCGATTTGCGCAACCATCCCGACTGGTTTGGCATGCGGATCCAGCCGCCGAGGCGCAAGCCGTCGATGCCATTGCCGGCGCCTCGATCACGCTGTTTGACATGACCTTTCCGATGATGGACATGGATAGGGAACATAGCATTCTGGATCTGTGGAAACGCGGTTTCGAACTGACCTATGGCGCGGAATTGCGGGCAGAGCGGAAGGAACGTTCCGATTCCGTCGTCGATTCCGATCCAGAGCGCTATGCGCGATTTGGACCGGCGGTTGTCGCAGCCATTGCAGAACGGGAGCGGGGCACTAGTCTGAAGATTATTGCCTCACGCGAAGCGGTCGAAAAAAGATGGCGGCAATTGAGGCGCAATGGCAAATTGCTGACACTCGCCAGACTGGCCAAGGCGTCAGCCACCTATGCCGGGGGGATTGATTATCTGGCGTGGAAGATCAATCGTCACGCCGGAACCGATTATGTTATCAGACCCTGGCAACGCAAATGGCCGATCCTGGGCGCGCTGGTAATGCTGCCGCGTTTGATCATGGGCGGCGCAATAAAATGAACCGACCGGCGAAAGGAGAGCGAAAATGTCGCGCAGACTAGAAATTCATCCGATCCATCTGGGTCTCGGGGCGACGGCTGAGGTCGAGCCCGCAATGACCGGTGCAATGGAATGGTATGCCGAATATGGCGCGCGGCACTTCCAGGATGGTGTCGAGGGCCGGCTGGTATCGATGTATCGATTCACCGAAAGCTGGGATAGTTGGGAAATGCATCCGAAGGGCGCAGAAGTGGTCTTGTGCACCGCCGGTGAAATCACTCTGATCCAGGAAATGACGGACGGCATTCTGCAAAGCACCCCGCTCTCGGCGGGCGAATATGCGATCAACGCCCCAGGCGTCTGGCACACGGCGGACGTAGCCGGTTCCGCCACGGTAGTCTTTATCACCGCCGGAGAAGGCACGGAACATCGGGCGCGGTAGCGCTGATGGCGAGAGCTACCGATCCTTGTAATCGGGCTTCCGCTTCGCGAAAAACGCCTTGGCCGCTTCCCGGCTGTCCTCGGTCATCGACAGCATCACCTGCTGCCGGTCCTCGATCGCGAGCGCCGCCTCGAAACTCTGCGCATCGATATTGCGATTAAGCGCATCCTTGGACAAGCGCAGGCCCATGGGTGCGGTATCAAGCATTTCTTCGGCGAGCGACAATCCGGTTGAGAACAGTCTCTCCTCGTCCACCATTTCGCTGATCAGGCCGTATTTCTCTGCCCGTTCGGCATGAATGAATCTTCCGGTCAGGATCAGTTCCGCTGCAATGGAGGCACCGACCATCCGCGGCAGGAAATAGCTCGAGCCCATATCGCAGCCACCGAGGCCGATCTTGATATAGGCCGCGTTCATTTTCAGGCTTGGCGCCCCATAGCGGACGTCGCTGGCGAGCAGCAGCGAGAAACCTCCGCCACAGGCCGCACCCTGAGCCAGCGCGATAATCGGCTGCGGGCATTGCCGCATCAGCTGCATCACCGTGGCAATTGACCGCTGCGTGTTCCAGACATGCTGGACCTGTCCCCGCGAGCCATCATTTTTCCAGCCACCGATGTCGAGCCCAGCACAAAAGGCACGGCCCTCGGCCCGAAACAGGACGACGCGGACATCCAGGCGTTTCTGCAGCCCGCGAAAATAATCCTGCAATGCGAAGATCATCTCTTCGTTCATCGTGTTCAGCTTGTCGGGTCGGTTGAGCGTCAATATCTCGATCGCCCCGCGTTGTTCGATGAGGATGGCTTTGGTCATCTCAGCTAGATCGCCCCTACAGCCTTGCCAGCTGCCTTGAACATGGCCAAAATCTGGTCGACTTGCTCGCTCGTATGTTCCGCGCACAGCGAACAGCGCAGCAGGGTCATGTTGGCCGGTGTCGCTGGCGGTCGCGCCAGATTCACATATAGCCCCTCTGCGAGCAGCGCCTGCCACATCATTGCCCCTTTTTCGAGATCCGGCATGATCACCGCAATGATCGCGCTTTGCGCTTCGGGCGTGCCGAGCGTGAAGCCGAGATCGCGCAGGCCCTGGTGCAGCCTCTTGCTATTCTCCCACAGATGCGCGCGCTTGTTGCCGCTATGCATCAGCTTGCGGATCGACGTGCTCGCCGTTGCCATCACGCTGGGCGGCAGGCTGGCGGTGAATACATAGGGACGGCAGACCAGCCGCAATATTTCGAATTTAGGATGATTGGAGACGCAGAAGCCGCCGACCGTGCCAACGCTTTTGCTGAAGGTGCCGATGATGAAATCAACATCGTCGATGACGCCCTGCGCTTCGGCGACGCCGCGGCCATTTTCACCGATAAAGCCCATCGAATGGGCCTCGTCGACCAGCACCATGGCCCCGTTTTCCTTGCAGATGCGGACCATTTCCCTGAGCGGGGCAACATCGCCGAGCATCGAATAGACGCCTTCGAGTACAACCAGCTTGCCGGCTTCGGCGGGAAGGCGCTTCAAGCGTTTTTCCAGCGCTTCGACATCATTGTGGCGGAAGGCGACAATCTCGGCCTTGCCCATCGCGCAGCCGTCGTAGATCGAGGCGTGGCTGTCGGTGTCGAGAATGATATAGTCGCCCTTGCCCGCGAGTGTCGAGATAATGCCGAGATTTGCCTGATAGCCGGTTGAAAAGACCATGGCGTGGTCCATCGCGTAAAATTCCTTCAGCGCATCTTCACAATCGCGGTGGAGGCTGTAGGTCCCGTTGAGCACGCGGCTACCGGTGGTGCCGGAACCAAATTCTTCCAGCGCCTTCAGGCCGGCCTGACGCACGTCATCGTCAAAGGTCATGCCCATATAATTATAGGTGCCGAGAAGAATCGTTTCCTTGCCATCGCAAATGGCGACGGTCGGCGAGAGCACTTCCTCCATCACCAGCGAAAACGGGTCCTTGACGCCGGTTGCAAGGAGATTTTCACGCTCCTGGATGAGGGGATCGAATTTACTGAGTAGATCGGTCATTCTTGATTTCCGTTCGTGCTGAGCCTGACGAAGTACGAACCACCCGCTCGAGCGACCCTTTGACAAGCTCAGGGCGAACGGGTGTTGGGTCTTAGCTGTCCATCAACTTTGCAACCGCATCGGCGAGTTGGCCGACCGTCTCGATCTCGGCCTGCATGTTCATGGTGATGATGATGTCGAATTCATCCTCGACGGCCGCGACAAAATCCATGACCGTCAGGCTGTCCCACTCGAGATCGCCCTGAAAGGTCGTGTCGGCCGACAGATCGACGCCCTTGTTGTTGAACGGCCCGATCAGTTCGCAGATCTTCGCCATGATTTCTTCGCGATTTGCCATATAATGCTTTCCTCGTGTCACTGACCAAATGGCCTTGCGTGACCTTTGCCAATGGATGCGCCCCATTGGCAAGCGAATAAGGCGCAAACAGGGCATCAGCTTGCCCAAATGGGCCGATTGTGTCACTTTCACGAAACTCTGGGGGGAAACATATGGCAGAAGAGAGAAAATGGCCGGATGATGCGGTTTATGCGTTGCGTACGACCCAGCAACATCATGTCCAGCTGAGCATGATGGCGGACCATAAAGCCAATATGCTGATCGGGGCAACGTTCATCGTATTCACGCTGGCGATTGGCCAGAGCCGGACCGGCGAACTGTCAGTCCCGCTGATGATCCTGGCGATTGCTGCCTTTGCGTCCGCTGCCCTGGCTGCGGTCGCGGTGATGCCGTCATTCGCGCCCCGAAAGGATGGCCCTGCCAATTTGCTTTTCTTTGGCGGGTTCAACAATCTGTCGGAAGAGGAATTTGTCGAGCGCCTGCTGAATGAAGAATTCCAGACCCAGGAATCGGTCTATCGCGCGATGCTACGAGACATTTACCAGATGGGAATTGTTCTGGGCCGCAAGAAATTCCGGTTTCTGGGCTGGGCATACCGGGTGTTTCTGTTCGGCCTGACCCTGACCTTCATCGCCTATGTATACGAACAGTCTGTCGGACCGATTTTCTGATGTCGATCAGAGCCAGTCATTCTGGCGATACCATTTTGCGGTATCCTTGAGGCCTTCGCGCGTTTCGATCCGTGGTTGCCACAGCTTTGCAGGAAGACGCATTTGCGGATCAATCGTCCAGTCATCATGGCAAAAATAACTGACCCGGTCCGCGGTCAGCTTCGCCCTGTCACGGCGGACCAGACGATCCACTCTGGCACCGAAATGCAGCAGCGACCTGGGCACGCCGACTGCCGTTATGCGTTTGCCGATGGCCCAGCCGATGGCCTTGGCAAAAGCAGCCTGCGTCCAGCCACCCGGCTTGCCGTCATCCAGCTCGAAAATGCGGGCGGTCAGCTCTTCCTGTTCCGGCAAAAGCGCGAGCAGCGCGCGGCACAGATCCTCGACATGGATGACCGACAAGCGGCCATCGGCGTCGGGCGGCAAGGTCACGATGCCCAGTCTGGCCATTTTGAACAGATCGAGAAATTCGCCGTCGCCCGGACCGTAGACCGCGGGCGGCCGAATGATCGTCCAGTCAAGTCCACTGGTCGCGACGATTTTTTCGGCCTTGGCCTTGGTGTCGCCGTAGATCGACAATTGCGGCTGAGTGGCGGCGAGGGAAGAGACATGGATGAACCGATTGGCGCTCGCCTGTTTGGCGGCTTCCACGACCGCCAGCGTGCCGGTGACATTGCCGACTTCGAACCCGTGTCTGTCCGGCGCATTGACCACTCCGGCGATATGCACAACAATATCTGCGCCAAGGCATAATTTAGTCAGACTATCCTTGTCGTCCAGCGCCCCGCGGATCCATCTTACACCGGGACGGTCGTCCTGCCTGCGCCGCGTCAGCGCGCGCACGTCATAGCCCTCCCGAACCACCAGATCGAGCATCCGGCTGCCGACAAAACCGGTCGCGCCCGTGATCGCCACCGTTTTTTGAGCGTTGCCGGCCATGATGACTAGACCAGTACCATCTGGTTGCGGTGCACGACGGCGCTGCGCGGAGCATAGCCCAGCACGGCCTCCAGCTCAGAGCTCCGGCGACCAATGATCCTGGCGCAATCGAGTGCGCCATATTCGGCGAGTCCGCGGGCGATTGTCAGGCCGTCCGCGTCCTTGATCTCAATCACGTCGCTGCGATTAAACTGCCCGTCGATGGTGATGATCCCGGCGGCCAGCAGGCTGCCACCTGATTGCAGCGCGGCGACCGCCCCGGCATCGATGGTTATCGCCCCGGCAGAGGTGAGACGACCGCCCAGCCAGGCCTTGCGGGCAGTGGCGCCCTCTTTGGCCTTGAACCGGGTGCCGACATTGGTCAGCGCATAACGTTCGAGAGGGTGGTCCTCGCGCCCCGATATGATCGACAGTTCAATCCCGGCGAGATTGGCGATTCTGGCTGCTTCGAGTTTCGATGTCATACCGCCCGATCCCAGTCCGGAGGAGGAGCTGCCGTCCGCCATCGCCATGATCGAATCGTCGACGGTTTCGACCAGACCGATAAACTGGCCGTTGGTTTCGCTGTCCGGCCTGCGGTCGTACAGGCCATCTATATCGGACAGAAGCAGTACGCGATCCGCCGCAGCGGCTTGCGCCACCCGCGCCGCTAGCCGGTCATTGTCGCCAAATCGGATTTCGTCGGTGGCGACGCTGTCATTTTCGTTGATCACCGGTATCGCGCGATGTTCCAGCAGTGTTTCAAGCGTGGCGGTAGCATTGAGATAACGCTTGCGGTCTTCCATGTCATCGAGCGTGAGCAGCATTTGCGCGGCGGTGATCTGATGATCCCCCAGCAGTTCCGACCACAGGCTGCTCAGCGCGATCTGGCCAACCGATGCCGCCGCCTGGGCGTCAGCCAGATTGGCCCGGCCGCCCTTATCCAGGCCAAGCTTGCGCGCCCCCAGGGCAATCGATCCCGACGAAACGATGATGACATTGTCGCCCGCCTGATGGCGTTTGGCGATATCTTCTACCAGCGTTTTCAGCCACGTTCGCCGTGCCTGACCATCCTCGCCGACCAGCAAGGATGAGCCGACCTTGACGACGACCGTGTGCCGCTTTGCGGCATTCACAGCGGCGACCAATCCTTGGCCTTTTCCCCTTCATCGGTGGCAAGGGTTGACTGGTCTTTGCGTTCGATCGAACTATTGTCGCCGATCGCTTCGAGTATCTTGTCGAGCGCGGCGTCCAGTCCGGCACCGGTCGCGCCGGATACCGGCAGGACATGTTCGGCACCGGCAGCCCGCAATTGACCGGCGATGTCTGCCATCAGTTCGTCATCGAGCAGGTCGGCCTTGTTGAGCGCCAGTATCTGAGGTTTTTCGGCGAGTCCGCCGCCATATTTCTCGAGTTCCTTGCTGACGGTTTTCCAGGCATCCACCGGATCATCACCGGTTGCATCGACCAGATGGAGCAGAATCTTGCAGCGCTCGATATGGCCGAGAAAGCGGTCACCGATACCCGCTCCTTCTGCCGCCCCTTCGATCAGTCCGGGAATGTCTGCCAGCACGAATTCCCGGCTCTTGTGCCGGACCACGCCGAGCTGGGGATGGATGGTTGTAAACGGATAGGCACCGACCTTGGCACCAGCGTTGGTCACCTTGTTGATCAGCGTCGACTTGCCGGCGTTGGGAAGCCCCACAAGGCCCGCGTCGGCAATCAGCTTGAGTCGCAGCCAGATCGCCGCTTCCTCGCCAAGTTCACCAGGCTGGTGCTGGCGCGGGGCGCGGTTGGTCGAGCTTTTATAGCTGGCATTGCCGCGTCCGCCGATTCCGCCTTCAAGGAAAGTCGCGCGCTGACCCTCCTGTGTGAAATCGAGCAGGACAAGGTCCTTGTCTTCCGACAATATCTGCGTGCCTACGGGAACCTTGATGATCAGGTCATCGCCGCCGGCACCGGTCCGGTTGCGACCGGCTCCACCCCTGCCGCGCGGGGCTCTGAAATGCTGGGCATAGCGAAAGTCGATCAAAGTGTTGAGGCCTTCCACCGCCAGAAAGACGATGTCGCCACCCTTGCCGCCGTTGCCGCCGTCGGGGCCGCCATATTGAATATATTTTTCGCGGCGGAAACTGACAGCACCAGGCCCGCCCTGACCCGAGCTGACATAGATTTTGGCCTGATCCAAGAAATGCATGTTGGTGCATTTAGGGACTAGGCGCGTGAAAGGCTAGGCTTTGGTGCAATATAAAGATTTTGCCGTCATCGCGCAGTCACGGGTCGGGACTATATGCTCAGCCCCCCGTCAACCGCGAAGGCGGCGCCGGTGGCAAATTTGCTCTCGTCGGATGCCAGATAAACGATCAGATGCGCTATATCATCCGGCTCTCCCATATGGCCGACCGGCTGGGCGAGTGCGAACGCCTCCTCGGTTTCGGCCGGATTGGGTGTCCCGTCGATCACGCTGCGGACATTGGGCGTCATGATCGTGCCGGGCAGAACGGCATTCACACGGACACCATTTTTCTCTCTCGCGCAATAGAGCGCGATCGATTTGGTGAGCATCGGGATCGCCGCCTTGGCGCTGTTATAGGCGACCAGATCGGCGCTGGCATTGATCGCGGCGGCCGATGAAAAATTGATGATCGATCCGCCGCTTTTGCTCATCAGCGGCAGGGCGGCCTTGCAGCCGAGGAAAATCGAATCGACATCGACATTGTAGCAACGGCGGAAATCTTCATAGCTGACGTCTGCAATCGAACCGAACACGGTAACGGCGGCATTGTTCACCAGCACGTCGAGCCTGCCATAAATGTCTTCGACATGGGCGATCACTTCGCTCCAGCGGTCGGGGTTGGTCACATCCTGTTCGAGGAATTCGACACTGGGCCCCAGTTCCTTTGCCGTTGCCGCTCCCGCTTCCGGATTGTGATCGGTGATCAGCACCCGCGCGCCTTCTTCGGACAGGCGTTTCGCAGCCGCTTTGCCCAGTCCCATCGCGCCGCCCGTCAATAATATGATTTTGTCCTGAACCCGTCCCATTGCTGTTCCTTATCCCGGTTGGTGCCGGTGACTTGTTTTGCCAGATTATTCTGCGGCTTCCAGTTGTTCCATCTCGGCGACGCGCGGGTCGTTCGGATAGACCCACTCCTCGCCAATCACCTGTTCGACCGCGAGCCCCGCCGGGATCCGGTTCAGTCCGATCATCTTGTCGCAATTCTGGTGAAAGCTGTAGATGCGTGCTTCCTGATAGCTGAGCGGCACGCTCTTGAAACCATCGCTTTCCATCGATTTCTGGATCATCTCGCCAAATTGCGTGTCCTCGAGAATGATCGGCGACATGTCGCGGCCATTGGGCTTGCTCTCGTCCGGAACGGTCCACAGGTCCGGCGCCGGTCCATCGCCCCAGTCCATTGCCATGGTCACCAGTTCCAGCCGCGTTGTATTCAGCGACGTCGGCCAGAAGATCAGCGGCGGAACAAAATAATTGCTCAGCGGCGACACCCAGTTGGGAAACATCGTGTAACTTTGCGTGCAGGTCCGGCCGAATTCGCCGACCCCTTCGATTTCCTGCCAGCCGGGCGGACTGTCGATCGCCCGCACATGCGCGCGGTCTGTCTGTGCGGGCGCCGGGGCCAGCATGCGGGCGTGGCCATTGGGATAGAGCGTGTTCACATTGCGCTTGCTGTCGACCAGTGGCGAGACGGTTTCGGGATGGATGAAGGGGACGTGATAGACCTCCATATTGGCCTCCATGGCGACCTTCCAGTTGCATTTCAGGTCGAAGCTGTGCCGTGCTGCCAGCCGGATCTTGTCAAAGCGAAACTCCTTCCAATCCTCCCAGACCGGGCCCAGCCATTGCTTCAGCGGCATCGCCTCTTCATCGAAATTGACGAAAATCAGATTGCCCAGCCGCTCGCACTTGACCGGAATCAGGCTACGGCAGGACATATCGAAATCGGGCCCGAAGTCCTGTTTTTCCGGCACGCCAACCAAGGTGCCGTCGGTCTTGTAGGTCCAGTTGTGATAGCCGCACATCAGACGCGGTGACCGGCCCCTCTCCTCGGTGACGACCGGTGCACCGCGGTGGCGACAGGTGTTGTAAAAGGCGCGGACTTCGCCGTCCATGCCGTGGACGATGACGATCGGATCGCCGACCTGTTCCCATTTCATGAAACAGCCGGGGTCGGGGACTTCATCGATATGACCGGCGAACAGCCATGTCTTCTTCCACAGATGTTGCTGTTCGAGATCGTAATATTCCTGGCTGGTATAGCGCCCGGCCGGCAGGTCGGGGAGATGGGGAAAGCCTTGCGGCGGCGCTGTGCGGGATGCTTCCCATTCCATCAGCCGCTTCATTTGATCGATATACGCTGGCTCCATCGGCATCCATATTCTCCCACTACGCCGGATTGCTCGCATGGAGCAGGGGCCAAGTCGATTGGCAAATATGATAGACAGAAGTGATCCTGCAGGCGGACGCGCGATGAAGAATTTCCGGGACTTGCGCAGCGGAGAGCTAGGCCGCAGTCCTTGTGGCCCCGATAAGATCGGCCGACCGCATGTCGCCGAGCAAACCGTCGCCCATCCTGTTCATGACGTAACAATAGGTCGCGCGGTTCTCCATATCGATGACGATTTGCGAGCCGCCATAGCCACCCCAGAATATACTGTTTTCATTGGGTAACTTAACGACTTCACCGGACAGGCCAAAGCCGAGACCGAATTTTAGCGGCAAACCCATCAACACCAGATCCTTCCCTTCAATCTGCGGCTCGAGCGCCTTGCGGCAGCCGGCTTCGGAGAGAATCCTCTGGCCGTTGGCGACTCCGCCATTGGCCAGAAGCGCATGGATTTCCGCAACGGATCTGGCATTGCCGGTGCCGCCAGCCGCCGGTATTTCGGCGCCGCGCCATTCCCTGGTCCGGGTGTCGAGCGGATTGATCGGCGGATTGGTAAAGGTCTTGCGCTGGATATCATTGCTCGCTGCCTGCGCCGCGCCAGCTTGCGGCGGGATCAGGTCGGCAACGCGGTGGTCATGTTCGGCAGCCAGGCCGATATGGAAATCTGCATCCAGCGGCTCTGCGATTTCCTCGCGGAAAACCGTACCCAGAGACTTGCCGGTGATCCGGCGGACCACTTCGCCGACCAGATAGCCCTGGGTGATGGCATGATAGCCGACCTGCGTGCCCGGTTCCCACCAGGGTGCCTGACCGGCCAGCAGTCCTGTGACCTTGTCCCAGTCATACAGATCTTCGCGCGTGATCGGTTCTTCCCAACCTGAAAGGCCGGACGAATGGCTCATCAGATGGGCTACGGTGATGTCGGCCTTGCCATTTTGCGCAAATTCCGGCCAATATCTTGCGACCGGTGCAGCAAAATCCAGCTCACCGCGATCGGCGATCAACAGGGCAGTCAGGGCGGTCATCGTCTTCGTCGTCGAATAGACATTGACGATCGTGTCAGACTTCCAGGGTCGAGTTTTCGCTTCGTCGGCCCAGCCACCCCAGATATCGATCACGGTCTCGCCGTCGATCGTCGCGCAAAAGGAAGCCCCGACATCGGCGCCGCTATCGAGGCTGGCCGCCATGATATCGCGGACATGCGCAAACCGGTCCTGAGCGAACCCGCGCACCACATTGTCTGTCATCGGATTTCCTTAAGCGGCTGAAACCCTGACCGGTATCGCGCTTTGCAGGGCCTGTCCAGTGATCGGATCAATGTTGCTGTCGTCTGACAGAAGGCGGTTGGTGGATCCGCCCCTGGTCATCACGTCATCCTTGCCGGCCTCGCTATCGCCGAAGGCGTGACTCATCGAAATGACGCCAGGACGGACCTTGTCATCGGCCTTGGCCAGACCGAAAATGGACGCTGTCGTCGAGGTGATTTCAATGATGGCGCCGTCTTCGATGCCTGCTGCCGCAAGATCACCTGGGTTGAAAAAGGCAGGATTGGTCGGCATTTTTTCGACCAGCTTCGGGAAAGTGTGACCATTGCTGTTGTAGCGGTGCTTTGACCGGCGGGAAATCAGGCGGAAGTCAAAGCCGGCAACGGCCGGATCATTGGCAGCATAGTTGATCAGTTCGCTAGGCATGGCTCCGGCATTGAGATCAAATTTTTCCTGTGCATCCGGATCGGCCGGGCCGACCACGGGGTGCAGTTCCTCATAGGTGATTGCCGCACCCTTGCGCTTCAGCGCTGCTGCATCGGCTTTGGCTTTGCTCGGCTTGAGCAGCGAACCTTCGGAGATCAGATCAAGAACGGTCGCCTTGTCGGGGCATTCGTCCATCGATACGGGGCCACCAGGAAAGTTCAGTGCAATGCCCATATGCTTGGCGAGCCACCAGAGCATTTCATATTCGTCCATCGTGTCGCCCGGCGGGGGGACCATCGCCTCGGTATAATGAGCGTAGGCTTCTTCGGTGAAAGCGTCCGACACATTGTTGATATCTTCCCGCTCCAGACACATGGATGGGGCGAGAATCATGTCGGCACGTTTGGCGCTGGCCGACATCCATGGGTCGACCTGGATGAACAACTCACATTCGTCGAGCGCGCGACGGACCTTCTGCTGGTCCGGAAAGGCAATTTCGGGATTGCCGCCGATCGAGATCAGGGCCCTGATCTGGCCTTCACCGGGGGTCAGGATCTCATCGGCCAGCACGTTGCATGGCATTTCCTTGCCCAACAAACCCAGACCACGAATGCGCGACTTGGCAAAGCCTTCGCCAAATGTCGGCATTTTCGGGGCGACCTGTGCCTTTCTCGGTCCGCCCATCAGCGGATTGAAAACCATTGGTGCGGAGACACGCTCGCCTTCCTGATTGAACCGCGCGCAAAGGATGTTGAGTGAGGCGACCAGATATTCGGTGAGCGTTCCGTTGCCGGCCATTTCAGGACCAGTGCCGGTGACAACACGGCCTTTGTTGGCGCCAGCGAACATCCGGGCTGCCGCAATCAGCTGATCCTTGTCAACCCCAGCGCGTTTTGCGGCAATTTCGGGTGTCATCGGTTTGACGGCAGCCTCCAGTTCCGCGACGCCATCGACATGAGCGGCGACGAAATTCTGATCAAACAGCTTCTCCTCGAAGATCACATTGAGCATGCCGGCGAGCAGGGCGGGGTCCTCGCCCGGTTTGACCGGCAGATAGATGTCCGCCAATTTGCCCATTTCGCTCACCCGGGGATCGGCGACAATAACCTTCAGGCCGCGTTCTTTCGCATCGCGCAGGCCGCGCGACGGCGAGGCAGTCGGCATGCCGCCGGAATAATGGGAAACGATCGGGTTGTTGCCGACAAACATCGCGACATCGGACTCGGTGAAGGCATTGCCGCCCCCCATCCACATGCCATAGCGAGCAGTGGTAAAGACCTTGGCCGGTTGGTCGACGGTGACGCTGGTATACCAGTTGCGCGAGCCAACGGCCTGGGCAAAGGCGTAGGATGTACCGAGCACGGCGCTGTTCTGGAATGCGTTGGTGCCGCAATAGACGGCGATGCTGTGCGGGCCATGTTGCTCGACCATTTTTTTCATCTGCGCGCCAGCCAGGGCCAGTGCATCAGCGGTTGCAATATCCTTGAAGCTGCCGTCGGGCTGTCGAATCTTGCTGGTGATCATGCGGTCGGGGAGATTGTGCATGTCGGGAAGCTGGCGACCCTTGATGCAGGTATAGCCATGGAACAGATGATCCTGCTTGTCGCCTTTGACAGATACAATCTTGTCATTCTCGACTTCAATGACCATCGCGCAGCTGGCGTGGCAAAAACGGCAAAAACTACGTTTCGTCTCGATGGCCATGAATCTCTCCTAATTTCGGAGAAGTCTAGGCGTTACCGGCAGCGTCGGCGACTGACAAAAATGCTCGGAAGTCGCAAAATATAATGTTGGCCGGAATCATGACTGTGCACGCTGTCAATGCGCACGGATCAGCCGCTGTTGCGCAATCCGGTAGCAATGGCATTGAGCGACAGCTGGATGCCCTCACCGATCCGCGGATCGTCTTCGCCGGCGCGCAGGCGTTTCATCAACTCGATCTGCAGATGGTTGAGCGGTTCGATATAAGGCAGGCGCAATTCGATGCTGTTGAACAGCGATGGGCTTTTCGCCAGCAGATGGGGCTGGTCGGTGATTTCGAGCAATATGTCGCGCGTCTGGTACCAGCCGGAACGGATCCGGTTGAAAAACGCCTGACCCATCGCCTGATCCTCGACCAATTCGGCATAGCGGGCGGCGATGCCCATGTCCGATTTGGCCAGGACCATTTCCATATTGGACAAGGTCGCCTGAAAAAAAGGCCAGCTCTGCGCCATATCCATCAGCTTGGCCTTGTCATCAAAAGCCGCAAGGGCCTGGCCGACGCCATACCATCCGGGCAACATCACCCGCGCCTGCGCCCAGCTGAACACCCAGGGAATGGCGCGGAGGTCCTCGATCTTGTCGCTTTTCGTACGGCTGGCCGGGCGCGAACCGATCTTGAGCTTGGCAATCTCCGTCAACGGCGTCATCTGCCGGAAAAAGCTGCGGAACGCGTCGTCGCCATAGACCAGATCGCGATATTCGGTGAATGCGGCCTGGGAGATGTCGTCCATCGCTGAGGCGAATTCGGCCTGCACCCTGGAGTCGGTCCGATCAGGCTCCAGCGAGTTGATCAGCACCGCCGAAGTCATTGCTTCCAGATTGGCCTCCGCGCCATCTTCCGTGCCATATTTTGCGGCGATCACTTCACCCTGTTCGGTGATCCGGATACGGCCGGCGACGGTGCCCTTGGGCTGTGCCTTGATTGCTCCGAAGGCGGAGCCGCCACCGCGGCCCACTGCGCCGCCGCGGCCATGGAACAACTGCATCTTGATGCCGGCTTCCGCGAAAATCGGGGTGAGGGCATCGCTCGCCTTGAACAGGCTCCAGGTTGAAGTCAGATAGCCGCCATCCTTGTTGCTGTCGGAATAGCCGATCATCACTTCCTGATGACCACGCGCTCTGGCCAGCGCGTGCATTTCGGGAAGGGTAAAGAAATCGATCATGACATCGGGCGCATTTTCCAGATCGGCAACGGTCTCGAACAAGGGCACTGCCATGATCGGGCAGGCGGGTGCCGGTTCCTCTTCTGTCGGCGCGTGGTACAGTCCCGTCTCCATCAGCAAGACATAGACTTCCAATATGTCGGAAACGCTTTCGCCATTGCTGATATTATAATTGGTGATGACATCGGGGCCATATTTCCGATGGGCTTCGGCGGCGGCACGGATGATCGACAATTCCTTGGCCGTTTCCTCGCTATAGGTGATCCACGGACTGGCCAGCGGACGGTTATTGGCCAGTTCTGCCCGCAGCCGCTTGACCCGTTCTGTCTCGTCCAGGGCCAGATAATCCGGTTCCACACCGGCTCGCTGCAACAGTTCAGCCACCACCTGTTCGTGCACCTTGCTGTTCTGCCGCATATCGAGCGTGGCGAGATGAAAGCCGAACAGTTCGACCGTCCGGATCAGGCGGCCGAGCGCCCCGGATGTAGCGAAGACGCCCTTGCCACCCGCTTTGAGCCCCTCGGCCAAAATGACCAGATCCGCGCGCAACTGTTGCGGGTTCTCATAAGCTTCGGCCGGAATTGCCGACACCCGCCCTGGCACATGGTCGCACAGTTTGAGATGGGTCGCCGACAGTCTGGCATAGATACCCGACAAGGCGCGGCGATAGGGCTCGTCCTTGCGGCTGAGCGCATCGTCGCCGCTGGCCTCAGCAAGCGCCAGCACCGCTTCAGGCACGTCTGCCAGTTCCGTAGAGATGGAAAGTTCGGCACCCAATGTATGGACACACATCAGATAATAGCCAATCACGGTTTCGGCAGCCCGCGACAGCGCCTCTTCCATGGCCTGGGCATCGACGAAGGGATTGCCATCCCGGTCACCGCCAATCCAGCTGTTGAGCTTCAGGAAACTGGGCAGGCGCGCGCCCAATATCTGTTCCCATTTGGCATAGAGCCGCGGCAGCACTGGCAGGAACACATCCTTCATATAGCTTTGCGAAATCTGTACCTCGTCGGTAACGAATAACCGCTCGCGGCGGAGCGGGCGGGTCTGCCAGAGCAGGGCAATCTGGCGCATGATCGCATCGTCGAGCATGTCACCCTGCGGTGTTTCTATATGTCCGGCGTCCTTCATCAGCAGCAGCTCGGCAATCCGGGCCCGGTGATCGATGATGCTCTTGCGGCGGACTTCGGTCGGATGGGCGGTCAGCACCGGCGCTATCAGGGCCTCGTCGAGCAGGTTCAATATCGCTTGCCGGTCGACCCCTTCGCTGGCCAGCAGTTCGATCGCCTCGACCACCGTCGCGCCTTTTTCCGCCGATACGCCCTGGCGATCCTCGGCGAGATTGGCGAGCAGTGAAAACAGCATGAAGCCGCGGACAAAAGCCAGCGTATCGTCAAGGGTCAGCGCATCCAGTCCCGGGTCAATCGCATCGCCGTCGGCGACTCCGCGATGCCGGTCGACGCTGGTGGAACGGATATATTCGGTGCGCCGGTACAGTTCTTCGCCACCATAAGACCGAATGACATCGCCGAGCAATTTGCCCAGATATTTGATGTCAGGATTCTGGCGGACGATAAGGGATTGGGTCATTCATTGATGCTGCACCGCAACAGATTATTGGTCAAGCGAAACCAGACCCCTGTATCAACTCGTGGGAAACACCATCAGCGGGCATCCTGCCGAGACCCCACAAGAGCGGCCGGTGCTTCCCCCGAGCGGATACAGTTGCTAGAGGCGCGACCCTTCAATCTGCACATCTGCCTTGGACCAGATGACGTCGAAGTGGGCTCTTGCCATTTTGGCCTCTTCCAACTTGCCTTGCCGTTCCAGCGCGGTGGCAAGTCCCGACATCGACCAGCCATTGTGTGGATAGTCTTTCAGATCTTTCCGGTACACAGCCTCCGCTTCGGCAGGCCGGTCCGCTTCGAGCAGCGCCTGCCCCAGTGACTGCCGGGTGGGATAATACCAAAAGGGCGGTTCCGTATAGGGAAGGGAATCCTGCTTCTCTACGGCGCGTTCAAAATGGCCGACTGCCAGATCAGGGTCGCCTGACCTGAGCGCCATTTCGCCTTGCAACAGATCATCGGCAATATTGAGCAGGACACTGGCGGGATAATCGGCACTGTCCAGAAAGCGTATCTGCACTGAATCCTTCACGGCCGCGAGCTTTGTGCGCTCGGCCTGTGCGCCTTTGATATCACCGCTATTCGCCATCGCTATACCCCGTGCGTAGCGCCAGATTGCGTTTGAGTAATCGAGATCTGTGGGCGGGGTCGACTCGGCCAGAATGTCTGACCATTTGCCAAACTGGGTGAGCGTTAGCAGCGGGATGGTCTTGAAAAACTCCACCGTCGGAAATTGCTCGATTTGTTCCATACGGACATTTGCAGCGACTTTACGCGCCGAATCAATCGCCATTTGGCTTTGGCCCGCCATGCTGGTCGCTGCCCAGAGGAAATGGATATTATGCGGATAATACATCGCCGGATAGAATCCCTGTGCGTTGCAGGCAGCGATATATTCTTCATCGACAGCCGCTGCCCGGATATTTGCCGTGGCAGCATCATCATAGCGTCCAACCCGCCAGTAAATATGGGCCGGCATGTGCACGAGGTGTCCAGATCCGGGCACCAGATTGGCGAGCGTGTCCGCTTCATCCTCCGCCCGGCCCGGCTCTGCGGATGCCTCGACGGCATGAAGATAGAGGTGGAGCGCGAGCGGATGCCGCGGACTGCGGGCGATGATACGCTCCAGCGCGGCGATGACCTTTTCCGTCTCTGGTTTGGGCGTGCCGTCAGCGGACCAATAGTCCCACGGCATCGTGTTCATCAATGCCTCGGAGTAGATTGCCGCTGCGTCATCATCTTCCGGATGTGCTGCAACAACTTCACCCATCGCTTCGGCATAGGCAAGATCCAGCGGCAGACGATCCGTCGTCGGATCACCATTATAGCGTTTGGCCTGCGCTTCGATCAGCGCCTGTTCCAGCGGCGTCGCCGTTTCTTTGAGAGCCATCGCCTGATTGATGGCGGCAAACGCGGACTTGCGATCAGCCTCGCTCATCACCGCTTTGCCCTTGCTCGTTACATTGATATTGGGACCAGTCGCCAGGGCCTCTCCCCAAAAGCACATCGCGCAATCGGGATCGAGTCGCTGGGCCGCCCGAAACGATCTGATGCTTTCGGCATGATTGAAACCGAACGCCAGCACCATGCCCTGGTTGAAATAACGATTGGCGCCTTCTGAACTGGTCGAAATTTTGCGACTATAGTCGCCCATGCCTTCAAAAAGCGGTGCGCCAGCCATTTGGACGAGTTCCGTGTCCGCCATGCTGGCAGCGGCAGCAGAACTGGATTGAGCCTCAGCGGCTTCGACGCCATAGGCACTTAGCGCAAGCAGCGCGGTACCCAATGTTAAGTGTGATTTCATCATCATCTGCACCTCCGGCAAGAGAATTTCTCGGACTCGGTGGGTACGCAACAAAATATTTTGTGATCATAGCGCAAATTTGCGGTTAAATCGAATCCGGTACGCCGGATGGTCCTGATCGGCCGAAATGAGTCCGGATAGCCGGGGGATAGCCGAAACCGGACGCAAGCGCGCCTCAGCTTTCCAGCACGATATCCCAGTAGAGCCAATCGTGCCAGGTATCGTGCAGAAAATTGGGCGGAAAGGCGCGGCCATGTTCCTGGAGATGCCAGCTGGTCGGTTTGATCGGACGGTTTGTTAGCTGCATATGCGCTTCCTTCGGCGTCCTTCCGCCTTTCTTGAGATTGCAGGGCAGGCACGCAGTGGCGACATTTTCCCAGGTCGTGCGACCTTTTTGGCGGCGCGGAATGACATGATCGAAGGTCAGATTATGGGGCGACCCGCAATATTGGCATTCAAACTTGTCGCGCAGAAACAGGTTGAAACGGGTGAAGGCCGGATATTCCGACGGCTTGATATATTTCTTGAGCGCAATCACCGAGGGGATTTTCATGTCGAGATTGGGGCTGTGTACCTCGCGCTCGTAGCTCGACACAATATCGACTCGGTCGAGAAACACCGCTTTGATCGCGGTCTGCCATGGCCACAGGCTGAGCGGGTAATAAGATAGCGGCGTGTAGTCGGCGTTGAGGACAAGCGAGGGGCAGCTTTCCGGATGCCTCAGCAAGTCGGGGTGATACATGTGCTTTGTCTCCCTTGTCCTTTACTGCCCGCTCTTTATCCCTAAGAACATGACATGACTATTACACAAAGAACAATATCCGCCCGATGACGTCAAGTGTGCAGTTAAATACAGATATTGTGGTGCGTTTTGCGCCCAGCCCCAACGGATTGTTGCATTTGGGCCACGCCTATGCCGCGATGGTCGCGCATGATTTTGCCCGCGCGCGCGGTGGCCAGTTTCTGCTGCGGATCGAGGATATTGACCGCGGACGGAGCCGCGACGAATTTGTCACTGCCATATTCGATGATCTGCACTGGCTGGGACTCGACTGGGACGGGGACGTGATTTTCCAGTCCGAACGGCTGGACAGCTACGCGCAAGCGGCGGAGCGGCTGAAAGCCATGGGTCTCTTATATCCCTGTTTCTGTAGCCGCTCCGATATGCGGCAATTGCAGGCTTCTGGTTCGCAGGCGGAAGGTCCCGATGGACCGGTCTATGCGGGAACATGCCGGAATATGGACCCGGGACTGGCGAGAAAAAGGGTGGCAGCAGAGCCGCACAGCTGGCGGCTGGACGTCGCCAAGGCGGTTACGCTTAGCGGGCCGCTCGGTTGGCGGGATGAACGGCACGGAGTGCAGGCGAGCGATCCCGAACGACTGGGTGATGTCATTTTGGTGCCCAAGGAAACGCCCGTGGCCTATCATTTCGCGGTGACCCTTGATGATGCCCGCGATAGAATCACCCATGTCGTGCGCGGCGACGATCTGTTTGCCTCCACTGACATCCATCGCTTGCTGCAGGCGCTGCTGGATTTGCCAACGCCGGTTTATTATCACCATCCCTTATTGCTCGACGAAAAAGATGAAAAGCTCGCCAAAAGTCGGGATTCTGCCTCTTTGTCCGTATTGCGTTTGGCCGGGCGCAGCGGGCATAAGCTGCTGCAAGATTTGCGGCAGGGCATCTTCCCGGTTGGAATCTCGCTTTCCCAGGTTTAAGGTGCATATATGAGCTATATTTTGATATTGATGATCGTCGCGGCGGCCGCTGCTGTTGTTTACGCACTCGTGCGCGGGCTGATTGCCTTTGCCAATATGGAACCGGGTGACGTCGATGCCGACGGCATCACGGCGTCGCACAAGAAGCAGAATGAAATGATGTTTGCCCGGGTGAAATATCAGGCGATTGCGATTGTGCTGGTGGTGTTATTGCTAGTGCTGGCAGGCGGCCAAAGCTAGGCGACTGCTCTGATGGTTAAACTCAACAAAATTTATACCAGAACCGGCGATGACGGCACGACCGGACTGGTCGACGGCTCGCGCATTGCCAAGAGTGACCCGCGCATGGCGGCGATTGGCGATGTGGACGAACTGAACAGCGCGCTGGGCGTGGCGATTTGTGAAATCAGTGAGGATGCCCTGGTTCGGGATTTGCGCATCGTGCAGAATGACCTTTTTGACCTCGGTGCGGATCTGGCCACCCCCGCAGAGGCAGGCGATGATTTTGCCCCTTCGGAAATGGTCCTCCGGATGGTGCCATCACAGGTGGAGCGTCTGGAAAACCTTATTGATGCGGCGACCGCTCAGCTTGATCCGCTGACCAGTTTCATTCTGCCCGGCGGCGCGAAAGCTGCTGCGGCCATCCATCTTGTTCGCGCTGTGGCCCGACGGACCGAGCGGACCTGCGTGTCCGCTGGCAGCGAAACACGGCTCAACCCGCAGGCTCTCGCCTATGTCAATCGTCTCTCCGACTATCTGTTCGTGCTCGCCCGGATGCTGAATGGCGGCGGCAAAGATGATATATTGTGGGTCCCGGGAGCGTCGCGCTAGACCCAATGCCGCAACGGTTTATATCGATTTGCAACCAAATCGCGCCATGATAAGTTGTTGACCTGAACATTGTTCGCGCTATGTTCTGAAGTGAAACCGAGATTCCACCGGAGTAGGATCGATCGCCAGCCAACCACAACAGCCGTTTTCGCCCTTGGCTGACGCAGTCAATATGCCCCGATCTAGCGGTCTCCTGGATCGTTTCAGGGATGTGCGAAGCCATACGGTTCGTCTTGTCGACGGTTTGAGCGATGCCGATGCGACCGTGCAATCGATGGATGATGCGTCTCCGGCCAAATGGCATCTGGCCCATACCATCTGGTTTTTCGAGACTTTTCTGCTGCGTGACCATGTCGCCGGCTATGCGGTCTTTGACGATCGCTATCCCTATCTCTTCAATAGCTATTATGAAGCCGAGGGCGCGCGGCATGCGCGGCCGGAACGCGGCCTGCTGACCCGGCCGTCTCTGGAGGAACTGCTGGACTACCGCGATCATGTCGATGCAGCGATCACCGAAACGATGGCCGGTTTTTCCGATGCGCTGCTCGACCTCATCGAACTCGGACTCCATCACGAGCAACAGCATCAGGAATTGTTGCTTACCGATATTCTCCATCTTTTCTCCCGCAATCCGCTACAGCCGGCCTATTCCGATGCGTTTCCCGAGCAAGGCCCGCCAGCGGCTTCGTTGCAATGGATAGAAGGGGCCACCGGTGTTCAGAAAATTGGCCATGATGGCGGGACATTTGCCTTTGATTGCGAAGGCCCCCGCCACGAACTGCTGCTCCATCCGCATGCATTGGCGAACCGGCCAGTCACCAACGGTGAATGGCTCAAGTTTATTGAAAGCGGTGGCTATCGCGAACCCGGTTGCTGGCTTTCGGACGGCTGGGCCTGGGTCCAGCAGGAGCATATTGAGACACCCCTGTACTGGAACCGGATCGACGATCAATGGACGGAATTTGGATTGACGGGCAGCCAAAGTCTCGACCTGTCCGCGCCGGTCAAGCATATCAGTCTCTACGAGGCGGATGCCTATGCCACCTGGGCCGGCGCCCGTCTGCCGACCGAGGCAGAATGGGAAGTGGCCGCCTGCCAAGGCTTGCCGAACAGTGGACTGGTCTGGGAATGGACTGGCAGCGCCTATCGCCCCTATCCCGGCTTCAAGCCTGTCGAGGGAGCGGTGGGCGAGTATAATGGCAAGTTCATGTCCGGGCAATTTGTCCTGAAAGGCGGCAGCACCGCCACCTCTCCCGGCCATATCAGGCCCAGCTACCGCAATTTCTTCTACCCCCAACAGCGCTGGCAATTCACCGGATTGCGGCTTGCAAAAGACCTTTAGGTCAAGGATTTCTGCTATGGATATGCCCACCGCCATTATCGACCATACATTCCGCAAGGATGTAAGTCGTTGCTTTGACCAGCGGACCTATGCGCTGCCCGCGCGCTGGCTCTATGACCGGCGTGGGTCGGAATTGTTCGAAGATATAACCGAACTGCCGGAATATTATCCCACCCGGACCGAAACGAAATTGCTGCAGGACCATGGCTCCGACTTTGCTGCCGCCATTGGCAAGGGCAGGGCGGTGATCGAATTTGGATCGGGAAGCTCCGCCAAAACCCCTCATCTTTTGCATGCCGTCGATCCCGCGGCCTATGTGCCGATCGATATCTCGGGCGAGTTTCTGGAACTCAGCGCCGCGATGTTGCAGGGCGATTTTCCCGATCTGCCGATCCATCCCGTCGAAGCCGATTTCATGAAGCGGGTCGATTTGCCGGATGCCGTCGCTGACATGCCAAAGCTCGGCTTTTTCCCTGGCTCCACGATCGGCAATATGATCGCGAGAACCTCGGTCGATCTGCTCCGCTTCATGCGCGAAACCCTGGGCATCGGTTCGCAATTGCTGATCGGGCTGGACCGGGTCAAGGATCGACAGGTCCTGATCGATGCCTATGACGACAGCGCCGGCGTCACCGCCCAATTTTCTCTCAATTTGCTCGACCGGATCAATCGGGAACTGGACGGCGATATTCCGGTCGAAATGTTCCGGCATGTAGCCGTCTGGAATGACGACTATGCGCGCATCGAAATCTATCTTGAAGTTCAGGAGGATGTGACTTTTACAATCGGTGGCACGATGCACAGTCTGGTGAGCGGCCAGCGCCTCCATATCGAGAATAGTCATAAATTCGGCTTGCGCGATGCCCGGCTGATGCTGCGGGCCGGCGGCTGGACGCCGCTATGCGACTGGAGCGACGAACAGGATTATTTCACCCTTATCCTGGCCGAAGCGCATCCCTACAAGCACGCCCCCTGATGTTTAGTCGGTGGCAGACACGACCTGTTCCAGCGGACGGTGATTGGCGCGCCAGGTCGTGATCCATTCAAACGCACCGCGACATTCCTGCATCGCGGATGCTGCGATCAGGCGAAACATGATGCCGTCCCAGACATAATTTTCCGCGCTGCCGCAGTCGCCTATGCCGCGCCCCTTGCCATAGCTGGCCAGCGTCCGGTCCTGATCGTTCCAGTTGGCGTTGACCAGCAAGGGATCAGCGCCTTCGCCGCCCCAGCTGGGCTGCCGGTCAAATTTGGCCGGAGCGAATGTCCAGCCACTGGTGGCGCGCAGGTTTTCCACATATTCTCCGATATAAGGCGCGCTAGAAAAATTATAGGCTCCCGTGCCGCAGGAAATCAGCACCAGTGCCCGATAGACGTTGCCGCGCTTGCCAAGGGGGAAAATCTGGTCCTCGACCACGCCAAAGCGCTCTTGCTTGCACCGGGAATCTTCCGCGAGGGCAATGATATCGCCGGTTTCCGGGACCCGCTTCGCTGCGTCCCAGCGATCGACAGAGATCGTCGGAATTTTGGTCACTGCGGGCCGAAATGCGCGTGACCCCTTGGCGACCAAAGCCGTTCCGGTGCCATCGCGACCCTGTTTCTGGTCGATGTAGCGTAAGGCAGCGGATGATCCCGCCAGCGAAACCCGGGCGATGATTTCATCATCTGGCCCCTCAATGACAAGCCGGTTGCCGCTGATGATGGCTTGAGCCACTTTCCTGGCATCCGTTCCTACGATTTGGATGGGATAATCGCCCTGCACAATAGGACCGGTGTCGACCAGCCTGCCATCGACAATCATCTTGTACCGATCGACTTGCTTGGGCTGGAACAAGATGTGAATCTTGAAAATGTCATCGCTGCCTGCGGTTCGAATGATCGAGATCGGACCTTCCCAGTCATCAGGAACCGCTCCGCTCGCTTCCGGCATCAACGAGACTGCCTGACAATCGGCGCCGTTATCGCAACCGACGGCCCAGTCCTTGAACGTCCGGATTTCTCCGGGCTGCACGGCTGGCACAGCGCCGGCCGTGGCAATGGCCGCAAATATTCCGGCTATGAAACTGATAGGCGTCATAATTGCGATCTAGCCAGTTTGAAAGACAATCGCTAGTGGCTTGTTGAATCAGGATGAATGACGTGAAAGGCATGGAATGAAAGCAATCGGTATTATCGGATCGGGGCAGATGGGTGCCGGTATCGCACAGGTCTCGGCGCAGGCCGGCTATCATGTCTATCTGTCCGATGTGAGCATGGAAATCGCCGAACGCAGCAAGTCCGGAATCGCGAAACAGCTGGCGCGGCTGGTGGACAAAGAAAAAATCGAGCAGCAGGCCGCCGAAACCGCGCTTGGCCGGATTGAACCGATCGTCCAGCTCGATCCGATGGCCAATGCTGATATCATCATCGAAGCGGCTACCGAACGGGAAGAGGTTAAGCGCCAGATTTTCGCCGCAGCCTCCGAAGTGCTTGGTCACCAGGCGATTCTCGCCAGCAACACATCATCGATTTCGATCACCCGGCTGGCGCAGGCGGTGAAAGATCCGACACGCTTTGTCGGCGTCCATTTTTTCAATCCGGTGCCCTTGATGGGGCTGGTCGAAGTCATCCGTGGACTGGCGACCAGCGATCAGACAGCGGCGATGGCAGCTGATTTTGCCAAGGCCGTTGGCAAGACCCCGGTCATGGCAAAGGATTCTCCTTGCTTTGTCGTCAACCGGATCTTGCTGCCGATGCTCAACGAGGCGTTTTTTGCGCTCGGCGAAGGCACGGCCTCGATGCAGGATATCGACCGCGGCGTGCAACTGGGTCTGGGTCATCCGATGGGTCCGATCACATTGGCTGACCTGATTGGCCTCGATACATTGCTGGAAATATTGCGGGTTCTGCAAAATGACTTTGGCGATCCCAAATATCGCCCGGCACCGATCCTGTGTAAATATGTCGAGGCTGGTTGGCTGGGCCGCAAGACCGGCAAGGGCTTTTATGATTATTCCGGGGAGACACCGGTTCCAACGATGTAGGCGTAATCTCTGTCATCCCGAGCTGTTTCGGTGCGGGCAGGTCGAAGGAAAACCGCCTTTACTTTCAGGGGCGAGCCAAAAGAGGATGACGGACTGTGAGCGACGAAATCAGAGACTTTAGAATTGATATTCCGAAGACGGCGCTGGACGATCTCGACATCAGGTTGCGGCATGTGCGCTGGCCCGATCCGGAGCCGGTCGAGGACTGGTCTCAAGGCATTCCGCTGGACTATGTCAAGACCATCGTCGATCATTGGCGAACCAGCTATGACTGGAAGCGCTGTCAGGATGCGCTCAACCGTTATGACCATCATCTGACCGAGATTGATGGGGTTGATATCCACTTCATGCATATCCGTTCGCCGGAACCTGATGCCCGGCCACTGATCATGACCCATGGCTGGCCCGGCTCGATCGTCGAGTTCATGGATGTGATCGGGCCGCTGACCGATCCGGCCGCTTATGGAGGCGAGGCGAAAGATGCCTATCATCTGGTGGTGCCATCTTTGCCCGGATATGGCTTTTCCGGCAAGCCGACCACGACCGGATGGGGTATCGAAAAAATTGCCACTGCCTGGGACACGCTGATGACACGGCTGGGCTATGAGCGCTATTTTGCGCAGGGTGGCGACTGGGGTGGCATGGTGACATCGGTCATTGGCGCGCAAGATCTCGGACGCTGCGCCGGCATTCATGTCAATCTGGTCATCGTTGGCTCGCCTTCCGCAGAGATCATGACCAATCCGACGCCGGAGGAGCAGGCCTCGCTCGCCCATTTTGCGGTCTATCAGTCGCAGGGCGCTGGCTATGCAGAAATCCAGCGAACCCGCCCGCAGACATTGGGCTATGGTCTGGCGGATTCTCCGGTTGGCCAAATGGCGTGGATCATGGAGAAATTCCAGGGCTGGTCCGATGGTGCCAAGGCCCCGGATGACAATTTCGATTGTGACCATTTGCTCGATAATGTGATGATTTACTGGCTCAACAACGCTGGCGCTTCCTCGGCGCGGCTGTACCGCGAGAGCTTCGGTGCCCCCAATATCGATCCGGTCACCATTCCGTCGGGTTGCAGCATCTTCCCGGATGAAATCATCACCCCCTCGCGCCGCTGGGCCGAACAGCGGTTCAGGGATTTGCGCTATTGGGGCGAAGCGGAACGCGGCGGTCATTTCGCGGCGATGGAAGTGCCGGAATTATTCCTTGCCGAAGTGCGGAGCTGTTTCGGCGCGATGGAGCTGTAGCGGCACGTGCTGGCTTTGATCACCCGGCGGTTGCTGACGGCCATCCCGACCCTGCTGGTGATCATCTTGGCATCTTTCTTCCTGATGCGGTTGGCGCCCGGCGGGCCCTTTGATGGCGAACGGCCGCTGGATCCGGAAACGCAGGCGGCGCTGCAGCAGGCTTATGGATTGGATCGGCCGCTGTGGGAGCAGGCTTGGCTCTATCTGTCGCGGCTGGTGCAAGGGGATTTCGGACCGTCTCTGGTCTACCGCGACTTCACCGTATCGGAACTGATCGCTCAAGGTCTGCCCATTTCCTTGGCTTTGGGGGGACTGGCAATAGGGCTGGCGCTGCTGATCGGAGTGACCGCTGGACTTTTTTCTGCGGTGCGAGCGGGACGGGGCGCCGACAAGACGATCATGATGCTGGCTACGATTGCGACAGCGCTGCCGACGTTCGTCACCGGTCCCGCGCTGGCGCTATTCTTTGGTTTGTGGCTTGGATTGCTGCCAGTCTCGGGAACGGGACATGGCGGTACCTGGTTGATATTGCCGGTGGTGGCGCTGGCGCTGCCGGTGTCGGGAGCCATCGCCAAGCTCACCCGCGCTGGATTGGCCAGTGTGCTCAAACAGGATCATATCCGCTCGGCCCGGGCCCGCGGGTTGCCGGAAGTCAAGATCTTGCTAAAGCATGGACTTAGACCCTCGCTGGTACCGGTAGCGAGCTATCTTGGTCCAGCAGCGGCTGGCCTTTTGACCGGAGCGGTCGTAGTCGAAACCGTCTTCGGATTGCCGGGTCTGGGGCGCTATTTTGTCCAGGGCGCGCTCAACCGCGATTATCCGCTCGTGCTGGGCGTGGTCACGCTTTACGCGGCGCTGATCATCCTGTTCAACCTGTTTGCCGACCTGATCTATGGCTGGCTCGATCCCAGAATGCGGGAAGAGTGATGCTATGCTGAAACGCCATCTTGGCCTTTTACTGGTTCTTGCCATTGTGACGCTGGCACTACTGCTCCCGTTCCTGCTCCCGTGGAACTATGATCAGATCGACTGGAATGCGGTTCGCGCACCGGCATTCAGCGATTCGCACCTGTTCGGCACTGATGAAATCGGCCGCGACCGTCTGGCGCGGTTGGCGGCGGGCACCCAGATCACGCTGATGGTCGCGATTGCCGCTGCGCTGGTTTCGCTGATCGTCGGCATTGCCTGGGGCGCAACCGCAGGCTGGATCGGGGGCAGAACCGACGAAGTCATGATGCGTTTCGTTGACGGGCTCTATGCCTTGCCTTTCATGTTCATCGTCATATTGCTGATGGTGCTATTCGGGCGTTCGATATTGCTGGTGTTTGTCGGCATCGGGCTGGTCGAATGGCTGACGATGGCGCGGGTGGTCCGGGGGCAGGTGATGGCACTGAAACAGCGCCCCTTCATTCTTGCCGCCGAAGCCGCGGGGACGCCATCGCTCACGATCATCCTGCGCCATATCTTGCCCAATATCGCCGGTGTCGCGCTGGCCTATCTGATGCTGACCGTGCCGCAGGTGGTGATGGTCGAGAGCTTTCTCTCCTTTCTCGGGCTGGGGGTGCAGGAACCGCTGACTTCGCTCGGGATATTGGTCAAGGAAGGCGCCGACGACATGTATATGACGCCGCTTGGCCTAGCGTTGCCTGGCGGGCTGCTCGTGGTGATCCTGGTTTGCCTGACGATTGAGGGCGAACGGTTGAGAGACCGCTTTTCGTGAGCCTCTATGAAATCCGCAACATGTCGGTGGCCATCGCCGACAAACGCCTGGTCGAGGAGATCAGCCTGACCGTCGAGGCGGGCCGATGCACCGCTCTCATCGGTGCATCGGGCTCTGGCAAAAGTCTTACCTGCCTGTCGCCATTTGGCCTGACTCCAGCCGACGTTCAAGGTTCCGTCAGACTGGCCGGGATTGATCTGGTCGGCGCCAGCGCCCGGCAATTGCGCGAAGCCCGGAGCAGGCTAACCGGATTTGTGTTCCAGCAGCCCTTGACCGCACTGACTCCCCATCTGACGGTCGGCGCCCATTTGCAGGAAGCGACAATGCAGGCTGGATCGGCACGGCCAACACGAACTGACCTGGCACGAAAGCTGGAGCGCGTTGGTCTCTCGCGGGCAGATGAGCGGCTCGACCAGTTTCCACATCGGCTGTCCGGCGGCGAGCGCCAGCGCGTGATGATCGCCGCTGCTATTGCCCATGGACCCAAACTGCTGGTAGCCGACGAACCGACCAGTGCCCTGGATGCGTCCTTGCGGGCTGAGATCATGACCCTGCTCGATGAATTGCGTACCGAACGGGGTCTGGGAGTCTTGCTGGTGAGCCACGACCTCGCGTCCGTCGAGGGGCATGCCGATCAACTGGTGGTGATGGAACAGGGGCGGGTGGTGGAAAGCGGTCCGGCTGGCGCCATGATCGCCAATCCCGTGGAAGATTATACGAAACGGCTGATCGCTGCCACACCCCGTCTCGAAGAGCCGAGGCCCGAGCTTTCCAGGCCCGGTGAGCCGTTGCTGGAAACCAGAGGCCTGGGAGTCGATTTTGCCCGGCCCGGCTGGCACCGGGGCAAAATTCGGGCATTGGCTGATGCGAGTATCATGGTACGGGAATGCGAATCACTCGCGGTTGTCGGTGGGTCGGGGTCCGGGAAGTCCACTCTCGGGCGAGCGATCGCCGCTATTGGGCCGATAAGCGATGGTGAAATCCTCTGGAAAGGGGCAAGACTTCCTGAACGCCGGAAGCGCAGCCTGGACATGCGCCGGTTGATCCAGCCGGTTTTTCAGGACCCGGTCGCCAGCCTCGATCCGCAATGGCGCATCGAGGACATTGTCACCGAACCGTTGCGCAATCTATGTCCCGAACTGACCAGGGTTGAACGCAATCAGCGGGCTCGGCAAATATTGTCGGATGTCGATCTGGCAGAGGATTTTCTCACCCGTCTTCCGGCCAGTTTGTCGGGCGGTCAGGCGCAGCGGGTCGCGATTGCGCGGGCTATCATTGCTGAACCTCGGTTGCTGGTGCTGGATGAGGCCACATCGGCGCTGGATCCTCTGGTCGGTGCGGAAATTCTCAAGCTGCTCCGTCGGCTGCAGGACGAATATGGATTGAGCCTGCTGTTTATCACCCACGATATCGCCGCCGCGCGCAGATTGTGCCACCGGATAGCAGTGATGGAAGAGGGGAGGATCGTGGAAACCGGTCCGATGCAGGCCGTTATCGATGATCCCCGCCATCCGGCGACACGGAAACTCATCGCAGCCAGTTAAAAAAAGGGCCACTCGATGGTGCGAGCGGCCCCCTTTCCAGCGTGGCTTTTGTGAATTTAGAAGGATACGCCGAGAGTGAAGATAAACGCGGAGTCGGTGAAATCTTTCTGCGCCGGAGAGTCGTCGGTATCGGTATATGCTACGCCTAGCGTCAGATTTTCCGTGATGGCATAATCAACGCCCAAGGACCAATCGACGTAATTATTGTCGGTTCCCTGAAGGGTGCTGAGAAAACTGTTGCCGCTCGAATATCCGAGATGCGCGTTCACGGTCAGCGGTGTATTCGGAATGCCCGTGCTGAGGTCGGTGTAGATGTAAATATTGTCCTGATTGGCCAGCGCACTTTGTCCGCTCCAGGAATAGGCAGCGCCCACCGTGGCTTCGACCGGACCCAGGGTTGCGGATATGGAAGCATAAGGTTCAAAGAAATCGGTTGCCCCGCCGCCAACACCGCCGGCGTCCGGATAGAAATAATAGAGCAATCCAACGTCCGCGGAAATGCCGGATGCTATCTCGCCCGACCAGCCACCGTAAATGTCGATCTCGGTGCCACCGGCAAAGTTGATCGAGGAGCCCCAGGTTCCGATATAGAAGCCGCTTTCATGGCCAATATCGATACCGCCTTGAATGGCTACATCGCCGCCCGACTGCGCGACACCGCGAAAGCGATAGTCGGATGTGACGGCCGCGTTTCCGGAGATGGTGAACGCGCTGGCAGATGGTTCTTCCGCTGCATCCTGAGCGAAAGCGGGAGCGGCCGTGGAGGCCAACAAGATAGCCGAAAGGCCGGCGAAGGTTGATTTGGCTTTTCTGCCAAGAATATTTTTACTGGACGTGCGCATGGAAATCCCTTTCTCGTTAATGCGTATCGCCCCTCCTGATTCTGTCTTGGCTGTCTTTTTATTGCGCCAGATGCCCCGAACGCGAACAGTCTCTAAACATGCAATGGAAATTTGCTCTATATTATTGCGCTGCACAAGAAAGAAAGCGACAGGAAAGGTGACATAATTATGAAATGTTGCACTTGCGCCACAAAGCGGAAACTGGCCGCTTAAAATTTAGGCGGATTTGATCTGGGCTGATTAATAAAGCGTCATTTGATGGTTCGTACCCTTGCTATCGCGATTCCATATTCCCAATCTCATTTATTCGGTCGCTGGCGATTCTGCTGGATTGGTCGTCTGTTTCGAGCCGGCTTCAAGTTTTGCGATTGCCTCCTGCGGCATTGATTTGATATGCATAACGCGCTGCGGGAAAGGGATTTCAATCTGATGTTCCTTGAACAGGTCCCAGACCCGTTTCAGGATCGCGGCCTTGAAATTCCCGACACCTGATTGCGGATCCATGATCCAGCAGCGGATTTCAAAATTGACGCTATTGTCGCCAAATTCCAACATCCAGACGACGGGTTTGGGGTGATGGAGCACGCGCGGGACATCGACGCAGGCCTGTTTCATCAGATCAATTGCCTGGTCCATGTCGGTGTCATAGGACACGCCGACGGGGATGCTGATCCGGACATTGGGGTTGGAATAGGACCAGTTTTCAACTTCCCGTGTCATCAGGTCCTCGTTCGGGATCAAATGTTCCTTGCCCTCGCGGGTGAGAACCGAGACCGCGCGGACGCCAATCTTGTTGACCCAGCCAAAGCTGTCGCCGACCGCGATCACGTCACCCGGCTTGATCGAGCGGTCCATCAACAGGATGATCCCGGCGAACAGATTACCGATTGTCTTCTGCATGCCGAAACCGATGGCGAGACCGAAGGCACCAGAGAAGACAGCCAGAGCGGTAAGGTCAATCCCGAGCAAATCCAGACCAAGAACGAAGGCTCCGGCCAATATGGCAACGGTCGCCAATTTCTGGCCGAGAACCTTTTGGGCGCCGTCCAGTTCGCTGTTGCCAATAATATACGACACCAGCCTCATCAGCACGCGGGCCACCGCGAGCAGCATGACGGCGGTGATCGCCATGGTCACGATCCAGAGCAGCGAAATTCTTCGGGTACCGATGTTGAAGCCGACCTTGTCCATGGCTTCGCTAATCGGTTCGATCCCGCCAACCAATCCCGATCCGATACTCACGAAAAGCGCCAAACCGATGATGGTCCCCAGCCAGTCTGGCATACGCACGCCGCGGATCAGGTCATTGGCAAACAGGCCAACGGTGATCGCGATGGTCAGGGCAAAGACCACCTGTGCAATGAGATGCCAGGGATAAGCAGCCAGAAAAATCCCGCATAATATGAATGTGGTTGCGCGCCGGGTCATGTCCCTGATGCGCCGACCGGCCAGTTCGCTCTCATAGCCGGCCCGCGCTTCCCAGAGGTGGCGCAGCTTGGGGCCGATATATTTGCTGAGATACCAGCCGGCGGTCAGTGCCAGCGCGACCAGTCCGGCAGCAATGGCACCTTCGATATACTGGACATTGCGGGGAATGTCGGGCGCCAAAGATTCAATATAGGTGAGGGCATTATCGATCATGATTGTGCACTGTGGTAATGTTCAAATGCTTTGGCAAGGTCCGCGATCAAATCGTCCGGGTCTTCCAGGCCGACATGAAGCCGGACGAATGCACCGCCGGCGGTCCACTCGGTGGCCGTGCGATGTTTCTGCGGATCGACCGGAAGCGCGAGGCTCTCGAAGCCGCCCCAGCTGTAGCCGATGCCGAACAGCGCCAGCGCGTCGATGAAGGCAGCGCGCGACCGGTCGTCAGCCTCCCTGAGCTGAAATGAAAACAGGCCAGATGACCCGGTGAAATCGCGTTTCCATATCTCGTGACCCGGGCAATCAGGCAGGGCCGGATGGAGAACGAGGCCGACTTCGGGCCGGGTTTTCAGCCAATGGGCAATTTTCAAGGCACTGGCTTCATGCTGGCGCAGCCGGACTTCCAGCGTCCGGAGACCGCGCGCGGCAAGATAGGCATCGTCGGGGGAGACTATCTGGCCGAGTTGCTGGGCCGTGCGCCGGAGACGCCCCCAATATTTGTGATGGGTGGTGACCGCACCCATCATCACATCGCTATGGCCGACGATATATTTGGTGGCTGCGGTGATGGTGATATCGACGCCCTGTTCCAGCGCCGGGAAAAAGCGAGACGTTGCCCAAGTATTGTCCAGCAGCGTGACAAGGCCCGCCGCATGGGCCGCCTTGCAGATGGCGGGTACATCCTGAACTTCGAAGGTCAGGCTGCCGGGGCTTTCCATCAATATCGCCTTGGTGCTGCTGCCGAACAGGGCGGCGATATCCGACCCGACCATCGGATCATAATAGCGCGAACGGATCCCCATCCGTTTGAGAAAGCTATCGGCAAAGCTGCGACTGGGGTCATAACTGCTGTCGGTCAGCAGAATCTCGTCGCCCGGTTGCAATATCGCGAGCAGCGAACAGGAAATCGCCGCAACACCGGAAGGATATAGCATCGTCCCGGCCGCGCCGGGTTCCATTTCGGTTAGCGCTTCGGCCAGCGACCACTGGGTCGGTGAGCCACGGCGGCCATAAAAGAACTGACCGTCATCATTGGATTTGAGGCCCTCCCGGAGATGGGCCACATCGTCATAAAGGTGCGTGCTGCCGCGCCATACCGGCGGATTGACGACCGCCCCCGTCCATATTTTCCGCCGACCAGCGGTGACGACCTGTGTCGCGGGCTTTTCTGAACCAGAGTCGCGACCGGCCAACTATAGTTCCAGCAGCGTCAGCATCTTCAGGCAGATTCTTTCGGGGTGTCCGCGTCAGCGCCCCATTCGGCCCAGCTGCCATCGTAGAGAGCGGTTTTCTCGGCCCCTGCCAGAGCTGCGGCGAAGGATACAACCGCTGCCGTCATGCCTGACCCACAGGTCGTGACCAGCGGTTTCGAGAGATCGACGCCAGCATCGCTGAAGATAGTCTTGATCTCGTCAGCGCTTTTCCAGGTTCCGTCCGCGCTGAAAAAGCTGCTGTGCGGAATATTGGTCGAGCCTGGGATATGGCCGGACGCTGCGTTTCCGCGCGGGTCGGGTGTTTCGCCGCTGAACCGGTCGGCAGGCCGGGCATCGACCACCTGCTCATTCTTGCTGTGCAGATTGGCGAGCATATCCGCCTTGGTGCGGACATCCTTGTCGTCTTTCCAGACCGTGAAGTGCCGGTGACGCAGCGCTTCCTTGCCGGTTTCCAGAGGGCGGCCTTCGGCTTTCCATTTGGCAATGCCGCCATCAAGAATGGCGACTTCATGGGCACCGAAAATGGTCAGCATCCACCAAGCGCGGGCGGCGCTCTTCAAGGGGCTATCGTCATAGAGCACCACGCGGCTGCCGTCACCAAGGCCAAGCGATTGCATGCGGCTGGCAAATTTTTCAGCCGGAGGTAGCATATTGTCGATCGGTTTGCCGGTGTCGGTCAGTTCGCCAAGATCCATGAACACAGCGCCGGGAATATGGCCAGCCTCATATTCGGCTGCCGGATTGCGCCCGGCATCGGGCATGAATTTTGTCGCATCGACAATCCGCAGATCCGATGCACCCAGTTCGTTGGCCAGCCAGTCGGTCGTTACCAGCAATTCCATAATTAACTCCTCATGCCCGCAAGTATTTGCGCTATTTGTCCCGCCGTTTAGCGATTCGATTTCCAGCCGTCGAGGCTATAACGCATTGCCCCACGAATCCACCGCTTATGTGGTTTTTGTGCATGGCTTGTCGGAATCGTCGCCCGTAATGCGCTGCCTATCAGACCACTTGCAGGGCGCGGTAACCCAATGGTGAAAAACTGCGCGGTCCGAGATCCAGGCGGAACGGCGCCATCTTGGCGCGCGGTGGCTGATGCTCTGTACCGACCATATAGGTGGCGGTCTGAAGATGCTGGAAACCGGATCCATCAGTATATTCGATCGAGATATGAACCAGCGGGACAAACAGGGCCTGGGACCGAAACTCTATCGGCCGGATGGTCGCCAGCGGCACCCGAAATTCAGTGAGAATTTTGTCGTCTGTGCCGGGTGCAAGATTCTGAACCTCGCCCAAAGGCGAGAGATCGATCGAGGCGGGATTGGTGCCGCCATCCTTTTCGGCCTGCACCATCGCCCCGTTGACCTTTATTTCGGTCAGCGAATCGCGACCCTGATTGGCCAGCGTCAGTTCAAAACTCAGGACCGCGTTGATCAATGTCGCATTGGCTGCATGCGGACGGAAATCGAGGGCGATGGTTGGCGCCGGCTGCACGGGTTCCGCGATCGGGGGAGCGGGTTCGGGCGGAGGGGATTCCGTGCGCTCATATACCAGGGCATCGACCTGCTGCGGAGGAGCACGCCGGGCGCGCCAGAATAGCAACGCGCCGAGCATCCCCAGCAGCAGGGCGGCAAAGGAGAGCAGCAGCCATTGATTGGTAGAGGATTCCGGGTCCGGCTCTGCAGCGGTTTGCGCCGATGGCGAGGCGGCGTCTGTTGACGGGTCCATTGGCCCCTGGCGTTCGGCGGCGCCCGGAGAAGCCAGATCCGGTTCCGGTACGGATGGCGATTCTGTATTTTCCGCTCTTGGCGGCACGTCGCTGGCCGGTTGTCGCACGTCATCGCTCGCGCGGTTGGTGGGAGCAGGCACAGCGGCCGAGCGGCTGCTTTCCGGTTCCGGCGAAGGCGGGGGCGCTCGGGCAGGGGTTGCAGTTGGCGGCGGAAGGATGGGGCGGGGCTGCGGCACGTCTTCATCCACTGGTCCCTGCACCACAGCCTCATCGGATCGGCTGCCGGGCCCCGGGGGTAACGAATAGCTTTCAACCGAGGGCCGGTTCTGCGGGATCGGCAGGAGACCATCGTCCGAGGATTGCGCCACGGCCGTCGCGGCCGGGAACAGGCCCAAAATTGCGCCGGTCAGAACCGCCGCGCACCGCTTATTTGTGATTGCTTGAAAAACAGCCCTGTCCTTGTACATTTCCGGAGCGAGATGCCACTGAGGTCACTGAACCGGCGGTGAATATAGAGGAGTGATGACATGAAGCGCCCCGTGTATTAGATGACCTGCATGAGCGACAAATCCACCTCTTCCTCCGACCCGAAATTTCTCGGCAAGGCGAGCGCCATGCCCGCTTCTCCCGATGAGGCGATACTCGACTATGTGCCCAATCCCCGGGCCGGGGATCTTTATCTCGCGCGCTTTGCCGTGCCGGAATTCACGTCGCTTTGTCCGGTCACCGCCCAGCCGGATTTTGCCCATCTGGTCATCGACTATGCGCCGGACCGAACCATCGTCGAATCGAAATCGCTCAAGCTGTTTCTCGGTTCGTTTCGCAATCATGCGGCTTTTCACGAAGATTGCACAGTCGGAATCGGCAGGCGGCTGTTCGATGAAATGCAGCCCCGATGGCTGCGGATTGGTGGCTACTGGTATCCGCGGGGGGGCATTCCGATCGACGTTTTCTGGCAGTCTGGAGAGCCACCGGCGGGTTTATGGGTGCCGGAACAGGGCGTTGCACCTTATCGCGGCCGCGGTTAACGGTCCACAGCGGCTTTTGCCTTTGCAACGTCACAAACAATCCCTATTGTAACGATATGGGTCAACAACATCAGCATAATATTGCCATCGCGGAATCCGACATCGACTTCATGGGGCATGTGAACAACGCCAACTATCTCACCTGGGTGCAGGATGCGGTTGTGGCGCACTGGCAGAAGATCGCCCCATCCGAAGCTGTGGCGACCCATCTCTGGGTCGCGATCAAGCATGAGATTACCTATCGCAAACCGGCTTTTCTGAACGATGATGTGATTGCCGAGGTGCTGCTCGAGAAGGTGCATGGCGCCCGGGCTTTCTACAGCACCATCATCAAGCGGGGCGAGGAAGTGCTCGCCGAGGTTCAGTCCAGCTGGTGCTGCGTCGATGCGGATACGCTGCGACCGACCCGTCTGGCGAAGGATATTGTTGCGCGGTTTTTCGCCTAGAAGCCCTAATGCGAATCCGGCCCCGAAGCGGGGAAGGCGTCTCCAAAGTTTGTCAAAGTTTGGGCCAATGAGCGGTTTCATCTGCACCGGTTGCGGCTTGAACACTTGGCTATTCGGGCTCGCTGCATGATCCAACTCTTGCCCAGATGATTATCGGCAATGGCAGGAGAGGGCCCCTGCTTTCCAGCAAAAGCTTGACGCCGGTGTGCGTTTTTATTTTCTGTGACCTTTGTCCCAAAGGCCCAGATTTCCGGGTTTCCGTGATCGCCGATAGGGCACCGAGTGTGGCCTTTCGGCGGGGGTGGCACAAGATCGGCAAGCCATGTGGTCAGCTTATTCAATCTGTCAAAGAGCCTGTCCCGAACTTGTTTCAGGACTGGCGGCGATCATAAACGATCGGGACGGGTGTAGGAAAGGGCTATCGATGATCAGCGTCCAGGCTTTTGACCGGCCGTTAACCAGTTCGCCCCTAGCGCATCAGGCCGCCGATCAGATTGCGCACGAATCGCCCGGCGACCGGGCCGGCGAGATCGGTCACGACCGAACCGACGGCAGAGGTCACGCCGGTCTGCACCGGATTGGCCCGGGATTTTTTGCCCAGCATGGTTGAGGCAGCCATGCCCGCTGCCGATCCGGCGGCGACCTTGGCGCCGCGGCTGAAAGCCTTTTCCCAGATGCTTTTGCTCTTTCGCGGTTGTTTGCGGACTTCCGCTTCACCCTGTTCTGCCACTTCCCCGGCGGTTGCCGTTGCGTCCAGAATCTTCTGGGCGAGAATCTCTTCGGCGCTGTGCCGGTCGACCGCTTCCAGATATTTGTCTTCAAAGGGCGATATTGAATTGATGATCGCCCGTTCCTTTGCCGTCACCGGCCCGAGACGCGAGCGGGGCGGCTTGATCAGGGTCCGCTGGACAATCGACGGCGCGCCGTCTTCGAGCAGGGTCGAGACCAGCGCCTCACCAACGCGCAATTCGGTGATGGCCTGTTCGACATCAAGGTCGGGGTTGATCCGAAACGTGTCGGCGGCAGCCTTGATCGCCTTTTTGTCACGAGGGGTGAAGGCGCGCAGGGCATGTTGCACGCGGTTGCCCAGTTGGCCCGCAACCTTTTGGGGAATGTCGACCGGGTTCTGGGTGATGAAATAGACGCCGACGCCCTTTGAACGGATCAGGCGCACGACCTGTTCGATCTTGTCTTCCAGTGCCTTGGGTGCGTCGTCAAACAGCAAATGGGCTTCATCAAAGAAAAAGACCAGCTTCGGTTTTTCCGGATCGCCGACTTCCGGCAGGCTCTCGAACAGCTCGGCGAGCAGCCAGAGCAGAAATGTGGCGTAGAGTTTGGGACTGCGCATCAGCTGGTCGGCAGCGAGGATATTGATATAGCCGCGACCCTGATCGTCGCACTGGATGAAGTCATCAATCTCCAGCGCCGGCTCGCCGAAAAACTGGCCCGCACCTTGGCTGTCCAGCTGCAACAATTGACGCTGGATCGTGCCAACGCTGGCCTTGGTCACATTGCCATATCGAGCGGACAGTTGCTGAGCATTCTCAGCCGTATAGGCGAGCATCGCCTGCAGATCGTCGAGGTTCAGCAGCAGCAATCCCTCTTCATCGGCAAACCGGAACACGATGTTGAGCACCCCTTCCTGGGTCTCGTTCAAATCCATCAGGCGCGCGAGCAACAGCGGCCCCATTTCCGAGATGGTGGTGCGGATCGGGTGGCCCTGCTTGCCGTAAAGATCCCAGAATATCGCGGGATTGTCGGAATAGGCATAGTCGCTCATGCCCAGTTCCCTGGCCCGTTCTTCCAGCTTGTCGGCATGTTTGAACTGCGCGGATCCCGCCATCGCAATCCCTGCGAGATCGCCTTTTACATCGGCGACAAAGACCGGCACGCCATTGGCGGAAAAGCTCTCTGCCAGTCCCTGCAAGGTGACGGTTTTTCCGGTACCGGTGGCTCCGGCGATCAGGCCATGTCGATTGGCACGGGACAGGTTGAGGCTTTGCCGTTCGCCGCCACCCAGTCCCAGGAATATTTCTGTTGCATCGGTCACCGGCGAATCCCCCTTTGATCCCGTTCAAGCCCTTGCCAATCTTGACGCAAAAAAAAGGCCAGCGTCAAGCGCCGGCCTATTTCTGTTACGTATGTTTATAAGCGTTTAGCCATCCTGCAGACGGACCGCGACAAATATCGGATCGCGCGCGCCGCGCCGAACTTGCAGTAGAACCGCTCCTCGGTTCGAGCTTTTCGCACTGTTGATCGCACTATCCAGTTCAGAAGCGTTGGTCACCGGTTGCCGGTTGACACTGGTGATTAGAAAACCGCGTCTGATCCCTTTCTGGGCCGCATCGCTGTTCGGATTGACCGTCGACACGACAACGCCTTTTTGCGTCGAAGGGACGCCGATTTGGCGCGCGATTGCCGGAGTCAGATCGACCACCGACAAGCCCAATGCATCGGCGGTTGCTTGTGCACTCGCGCCATTGTCATCCTGGCCCAAGGCGTTGTCTTCCGCGTCCGGATCGAAACTATTGACGGCCAGCTCTTCTTCGGAAGGACGCTTGCCGAGCTTGGCATTGACCTTGATTGTCTTGCCATTGCGCACCAGTTCGATCGGAACGTCTGTGCCGATTGGCAGATTGGCAACCAGATAGGACAAGGTCCGGTCCGGGGTAACCGATTTGCCATTGACCTTGGTAATTACGTCACCCGCCTGAATGCCGGCTTTCTGTGCTGCTTCACCTGGTTCGACCCGTTGCACAAACTCGCCGGTATTTTTTTCCAATCCAAGCGAGTCTGCCAAGTCTTCCGAAAGCGCGCTGATCTGGACGCCCAGATAGCCGCGCTCGATCGTCTGTCCCTTTTTCAGCGTTTCCACGATCGGAGCCGCGACCTCAGCCGGAATGGCAAAGCCAATTCCGACATTGCCGCCGGTTGGCGAGATGATCGCATTGTTAATGCCGATGACATTGCCGTTGAGATCGAACATGGGTCCGCCGCTATTGCCGCGGTTGATCGATGCGTCGGTCTGAAGGAAGCGGTCATAGGCGCCGCCCTGACCGGTATTCCGGTGAATTGCGGAGAGGATGCCCGTGGTAACCGTGCCACCCAGGCCAAAGGGATTGCCGATCGCAATCACCCAGTCACCAACGCGGGCAGAACTGCTGTCACCGAATTTGACGAAGGGCAGAGGCTTGTTGGCCTTGATCTTCAGAACCGCAATGTCGGACGCAGCGTCACGGCCGACCAGTTCGGCCACATATTCGGTGCGATCGGGCATGATCACGGTAATCGATTCGATCGTCGCGTTGCGGTTGCCCGGGGCGACCACATGATTGTTGGTGACGACATAGCCATCAGCCGAAATAATGAAACCCGAACCCAGAGACTGCGCCTGGCGGGTTTGTGTGCCGCCATCGGCACCGGGGCGGTTGCCGAACAGGCCGTCAAAGGGCGTGCCGGCAAAGGGGTTGTTCGTGTTGACGCGGACGCGCTGGGTGGTGGAGATATTGACCACGGCGGGCTGCAATTGTTCGGTCAGATCGGCAAAACTCATCGGCGCGCCAGCGCGCGGGGCGACGCTGCGCATTACCGAGCTGTCATTGGCGGCGGTCTGTGCTCCAGCCGGACCAATGCCGGCCAGGGTTGCTGCACTGCCGGCCACAAGCAAAGCTGCTGAAATTCCGTAAGCGTAACGCACTGTCATTTTCCTCTCAAATTCCTGGCGGAACAAATAAAGGATTCCCGCCAAATCCGTTCAAAACCGCGAAATTACTGGCGCAATTTGCATGAACGGAAATTGAATATTGGCATATTTGTTCGCCGATCATGATCGCAATTCTGCGCGGTCATCCCAATGCCTATCTATTTGGGTTCCCGCCAACCGTTGCGCAAGCCGGAAATCGACGTTTGACCGAAAAAAACCGGCCTTACGCAGAAAAGATGACATTTGTAGTCGACGGATCCCGATCGCGATCAATTGCCCCGGAACTGACGCAGATATTCATTGTCCGGCGAAAGCACGAACGAACTTTGCGGATCATCCGGACCACCGCCCTGGAAGGTCGTTTCATAACTCTTCATTGCGCGGTAGAAATCATAGAAGTCCGCGTCCTTGCCAAAACTCTCGGCATAGGTTCTTGCGGCGCTCGCATCGGCTTCGGCGCGAATGATCTGTGCCTGTTTTGCCCCCTGTGCCCGAATGGTCCGCGCTTCCTGATCACGCGCGGTCCGCATCCGCTGATAGGCGCTTTCGAGCGGCGTACCGTCGGGCAGATCGGCGCGCTTGATCCGCACATCGACAATTTCTGCGCCATATTGGCGGGCAACCCGGTTGAGACCGGCCTGGATATTATCCATCACCTGGCCACGTTCCGGACTGAGCAGCGCAGCAAAAGGTCGCTTGCCGAGTTCGTTTCTCAGCGCCGATCCGAGGATCGGGCGAAGCTCGTCCGACACGCGCGCTTCGCTGCCTGCTGCGATATACATGCGCAAGGGATCGGTGACACGGTATCGGGCAAAAGCATCGACCTGCAAGCGAAGCTGGTCCGTCGACAGAACCTGCTGCTGTTCCATCTCGACGTCGAGAATGCGTTTGTCGATCCATACGATCTGCTCGAAAAATGGTATTTTGGCAATCAGGCCCGCGCCGGTCGCGCCAAAGCTCTCGCCCGACTGGTAGCGATTGACGATTCGCTTCGGTTCGCCAAGCTGGACAACGACGCCTTGCCGCGTTTCGGGCACGATGACGATCGTATTGAGCAGGATGAACAGGGCGGCGATGATGATCACGCCGAGCGCAACGGGATTTTGTATGATCCGTCCCATCATTTCGGCTCCACGGCGGTAACCGCCGGCTGCTGCGCGCGTTTCTGCAATTCCGGCAGAGCCAGATAAGGCGTAATACCTCTTGCTTCGATTACCGTCTTGTCGACCTTGGACAATACTCGCTCCATTGTTTCATAATACATCCGCTGCCGGGTCACCCTCGGTGCCAGCCGATATTCCTCATAAACCTTGTCAAAGGCGGCGGATTCACCCTGAGCCTGGGCGGTCAGCTGTTGCGCATAGGCCCGGGCTTCGTTGAGATAGGTTTGCGCTGTCTGCTGAGCAGCGGACACTTCCTTAAAGGCATCGTTGACCGCCGCCGGGGGATCGGCCTTCTTGATCGCGATACCGCGGATGACAACGCCAGCGCCATAGCCATCAAGCAGTTGCTGCATATTCTGCTCGACCTGCTGTTCGATGTCGGTCCGCTGCGCACCGATCGTGTCATCCAGCGTAAAATTCGCGACCGCTGCGCGCATTGCCGCTTCCGCGACCTCCATGATCGTTTCTTCCGGTTCGGCGATCTGGAACAGGAACAGTTCCGGGGCCTTGATGTTCCAGCGCACCGAATAGGCAAGGTCGACAATATTCTGATCGCCGGTCAGGATCAGCTTTTCGGCTTCCCCCTCCGGAATATCGATCGTCCGGATATCCTCGACATCAAGCTTGGTGACCTGTTCGAGCGGAGTGGGCAGCGAAAAGTGCAGGCCGGGCTGCATGGTCCGCGAATAGGAGCCCAGGAAGGTCACGACGCCGCGTTCCTGCGGGCTGACGCGGTGGATGCTGGTGAGCAGCACCCAAAGAACGATGAAGGCAATGGCTATCAGTGGCCACCAGGACCGTCCGCCGGGACGTTTGGGAAGGCCGCCTCCGAAACCGCCGCCGGCGCCTCTTTTGAACAGTTCTTCGAGCGAGCTCGCGCCCTTGCGTCCGCCACCGGACGGCCGGCCCGCAGGGCTGCCCCAGGGGTTGCGGGGACCGCCGCCATTGCCGTTGCCACCATCGTTGCCGCTGTCGCCGTTATTGCCCCAGGGGCCAGCCATGTTCATGATGGTGCCCAAAATCGATCTGCGGCGCGCTTCGCCGTCAATATTTTTATCCATTGTTTCTTTATAGGTAGCAAGCCGCCAGAAAAACAGTGTCAATCCGAGAAAAGTGTAACTATGTCGATCCGATGACCGATATTTCCTCCATCGAAGCGGCATTGGACGATGTCGCCAAAGGCCGTTTCAGCGCCGTAAAATATGCTCAGGACCGGATTACGCTGGTGCTCAATGTCGGCGGTCTGGATGTCCGCGAACGCGGCCAGATCGAGATTGCCGTGAAAGCTGCCTTGCTGAAACTGGACGGCGTCGAGACAGTCGCTATCGCCATGACCGCCGAGAAGGTGGAGCGCCGTCTGATCGCCGTGGCCAGTGGTAAAGGCGGCGTGGGCAAGTCTACGCTTTCCGCCAATCTGGCGATTGCCATGCAGCGTCTGGGCCGCAAGGTGGGGATGGTTGACGCCGATATATATGGGCCGTCGCAGCCCCGCCTCCTGCATTGCGAGGGACGGCGGCCCGAGGCCGAGGGCAAGCAGTTGATCCCGGTTCCCACAGATTATCATGTGCCTGTCCTGTCCATGGGCCATCTGGCGAAGCCCGGCCAGGCCATCGCCTGGCGCGGGCCGATGGCGGGCAAGGCACTTGATCAGCTGATCGATGCCCATTGGGGGGATGTCGAGGAACTGATCGTCGATATGCCGCCGGGCACCGGCGACGTGCAACTGTCAATGATGCAGAATCACAAGCCGGTCGGCGCGGTGATCGTTTCGACGCCGCAGGATCTGGCGCTGATGGATGCGACCCGGGCGGTGGACCTGTTCAACCAGGCCAAGATTCCGATCATCGGCATGGTCGAGAATATGGCCGGTTATCAATGTCCGCATTGTGGCGAGATCAGCGATCCCTTTGGCGCGGGGGGAGCGGAAGCCGCTGCCAGGACGATGGGCATGCCCTTTCTCGGCAGAATTCCACTTGATATCGAGATTCGCAAGTCCAGCGATGGCGGTACACCTCCGGCTTGCGCTGACGATGTGCACGGACAGGCTTTCCGTGATATTGCCGAGAAACTCGCCGCATGGCTCGACAAGCATTAGCCGGAAGGAAGACCGATATGCTGCTGGAAAGCGATCAGGATATAGCCGCCTTGCTGACGTCGACACGGCGGATCGCCCTGGTTGGCGCATCGGCCAAGCCCGAGCGGGCCAGCAACGATGTGTTCCGTTTTCTGCTCGGACAGGGCTATGATGTGATCCCGGTCAACCCCCTTCTCGCCGGTCAAGAATTGCACGGCGTACCGGTGGCGGCATCGCTGGCGGATATCGATGGCGATATCGATATGGTTGATATTTTTCGCAACAGCGCGGCCGCTGGCGAAGCGGTTGACGAAGCCATAGCGGTCGGGGCCAAATCGGTCTGGATGCAGCTTGGCGTGATTAATGACGACGCGGCCGGGCGCGCGATAGACGCGGGGCTGAAGGTCGTGATGGACCGTTGTCCGAAAATCGAAATCCCCCGCCTCGGCCTGCCAAAGAAGACCCATGGCGGCTGAAGCGGACATCGATCAGGCCGAGAATGCATCCACCGGATTGAATCGCCGCAAATTTCTGATCGGGGGAGGGGCCGCTGGCGGCCTCCTGGTCGCCTGGGCGTTCTGGCCGCGCACCTATGCGCCCAATCTGGCTGCGACCGAGAATGAGGAGATTTTCGGCGCCTTTCTGAAGATATCCGAGGCCGGGCAGGTGACGGTGGTGGTGCCGCAAAGCGAAATGGGTCAGGGAGTCTATACCGTCCTGCCGCAAATACTGGCTGATGAACTGGGCGCGGACTGGCGCACCGTCGCGGTCGAACCTGCGCCGATCAATCCGCTGTACAACAACGATGTGCTAGCCGAGCAATGGGCAGAGGCGCTGATGCTCGCGGACACCGAACAACTGGCTGAAAATGGTGCAGTCCGCTGGGTTGCGCAAAATGTGATGATCCGCGAACCGTTCATGCTGACGGCGGATTCCACGTCAATCCCCGCCTTTGCCGCAGGGTTTCGTGAGGCCGGAGCGGCAGCGCGCATATTGCTGACCAAGGCGGCGGCTGCCCGGTGGGATGTGGCCTGGGAGATCTGCACGGTCGAAAACGGTTTTGTTCTGAACGGCGACAAGAAACTGCGGTTCGGCGAACTGGTGCGCGATGCGGTAACCCAGTCGCTGCCCGATCCCGTGCCGTTGCGACCGGCTGGTGCGGGCAATCTGATCGGTCAGGATGTCCCGCGTCTTGATCTGCCGAGCAAGCTCGATGGTTCGGCCAATTTTGCCGGAGACATCCGGCTGCCGGACATGGTCTTCGCCTCGATCCGGCAAGGCCCGATTGGCGACACCCGCCTGAAGTCTTTCAATCGCGAGGGTGCCAGCAAGATCACCGGCTTTATCGATGTGGTCAATGGCGGGAAATGGATCGCCGCCGTGGCGACCAACTGGTGGGCTGCCAATCGTGCGCTGGACAAGATGAGTCCGGTTTTCGAGACCAGGGGGTTTCTGGCTGACAGCGAAAAGATCGACACGGCCTTGCGAGAGGCACTGGATGGCGGGCCGGCTATCCGCTTCCTGTCGCGCGGCGACACCAAGACGATGTTCACGCCGGACAATCTGTTTCAGGCCCGATACCAAGCCGATGCCGCCTTGCATGCGCCGATTGAAACACGCACGGCCACGGCCCAATATACGGCTGGCGGGCTGGAGCTGTGGATGGCGACGCAGGCACCGGTTGCAGCCGTGCGGGCCGCGGCAGAGATGTTGAATATCGGGCAGGACCGGGTCACGCTTTACCCAATGCTCAGCGGCGGCTCGTTTGACCGCAATCTCGACAGCGATATTGCCGGTCAGGCCGCTTTTATTGCCCGGCAAATGGGGCGACCGGTCCAGCTGGTCTGGTCCCGGGCCGAGGATTTGATGCAGGATCATTACCGGGCACCGAGCCACGCGCGGCTTGATGCCGCCATGGAAAAGGCCGGGCGCGTCACCGCGATGCAGATCAAGATTGCCGCGCCGCCGTCTGCCCGCGAGCAGGTCAGGCGGCTGTTTGACGGCTCGGACAAGGTGTCGGCGATGCGTTCGTCGATCGGCGAGGCCGATAGCAAGGCGGTTGCCGGCCTCGACATTCCCTATGATATTCCCAACCTGACGGTCGACCATCATAGCGCCTTCGTGGGCGTACCCACCGGTAACTGGCGCAGCAACGCCCATAGCAGCAATATATTCTATCTCGAATCCTTCGTCGATGAACTGGCGGCGAAGGCCGGCATAGAACCCTTGTCCTTTCGCATGCAGATGATGAACAACCAGCCGCGACTGGCCCGGTGCCTTTCGGGCGTCGCCGCAATGGCCGGATGGGACGGCGGTCTGGATAACAGCGGCCAGGGTATCGCCTGTCACAGCATGCGCGGCGGCTATATCGCCGTCATTGCGAGCGCGAGCAGAGGCCCGGCTGGTCTGGCGGTGCGCCGTATTTCGGCAACCGTCGATATTGGCCGGATCATTCATCCCGATATCGCCCGGCAGCAGATTGAAGGCGGCATCATATTCGGACTGGCAATGGCGCTCGGCAGCGCCACCCAATTTCAGAACGGGCTGCCAACAGCGAAGCGGCTCAGCGACCTGTCCTTGCCGCGAATGGCGGAGACACCGCCGATCCAGATCGAATTCATCAGAAGCGAGGAAGAGCCAGTGGGTTATGAAGAGCTCGGCGTGCCGGCGGTCGCCCCGGCGGTCGCCAATGCGCTATTCTCGGCAACCGGTATCCGCCTCCGGCAATTGCCACTTTTCGGGGAAGTATCATAATCATGCGTGAAACGGGGCCATTGCCAAAGGATCATCCGCCGGTTGCGGCGAAGAAAATCGGCCTGTTGCTGGTCAATCTCGGCACGCCCGATGCACCGGACAAGCAATCGGTCAAACGCTATCTCAAGCAGTTCTTGTCGGACAAGCGGGTGGTCGAGATTCCGTCGATCATCTGGCAGCCGATCTTGCGCGGCGTGATTCTCAATACCAGGCCGGCAAAATCCGCTGAAGCCTATCAACTGGTCTGGACCGAAGATGGTTCGCCGCTGGCTTTCTATACCCACAAGCAGGCCGAAAGGCTTGCCGGGAAAATCGATGGCGTGATGGTTGACTGGGCGATGCGCTATGGCAATCCCAGTATCGGGACCCGGCTCAATGCGATGAAGGCGGCGGGTTGTGACCGGATATTGATCGCGCCGCTTTACCCGCAATATAGCGGTGCGACAACGGCCAGCGTTCACGACGCGGTGTTTGACGCGATTGCTGCCATGCGCTGGCAACCGGCGATCCGGCTGCTGCCGGCCTATCATGATGACCCGGCCTATATTGATGCGCTGGCGACCAGCCTCGAACGGGATATTGCCGCACTGGATTTCGAACCGGATGCGATCGTCGCCAGTTTTCACGGCATGCCGCAACGCACCCTGGAAATGGGTGATCCCTATCATTGTCATTGCCAGAAAACCGCTCGACTGCTGTCGGAGAAAATGGGCAAGGAATTGATCGTGGCGTTCCAGTCGCGCTTTGGCCGAGCAAAATGGCTTGGCCCCCCGACCGATGAAATATTGGAGGCGCTGCCCGGTCAGGGGAAGAAGAATATCGCGATTTTCGCGCCGGGATTTTCCAGCGACTGCCTTGAAACCTGCGAAGAGCTGGCGATTCGAGGCAAGGAACAGTTCGAATCCGGCGGCGGTGAAAATTTCGCCTATCTGCCTTGCCTGAATGACAGTGACATCAGCATCAATATGCTGGAGCAATTGGTACGGCGGGAATTGTCCGGGTGGATCTAGGAAAAGCCGATATCTTCCATCCGCCGGTGAAGCGCAGCATCACGATTGCCGGACATCAAACGTCCATTTCCCTGGAACCGTTGTTCTGGGATCTGCTGAAAGCGGCCGCCGATCATCGGGATCTGCCGCTCAACGCATTGGTCGCCCGGATAGACGTCGAGCGGATCACGGCGGAGCAGCCGCCGGGCCTTGCCACCGCCATCCGCTTGTGGCTCACCAATGATCTGCTTGGAAAAATGCGTCAAGCCGACTAAGGGACGGCCATGAACGCGACCCTTCTTGTTATGACAGGCGGTGCCATTGGCGCTGCTGGCCGCTATCATCTCGGGCGCTGGCTGTTTCAAGCGGGTGGCATGGGCTTTCCCTATGCGACCCTGGTGGCCAATGTGGCTGGCGGTTTCTTGATGGGCGTGCTGGCGGGCGTGCTGGCGCGCAGCGATTTTGTCGACGAGCCCTGGCGGCTGCTGCTTGGCGTGGGTCTGCTGGGCGGTTTTACAACTTTTTCGGCCTTCAGTCTGGAGCTACTCAATATGATCGAGCGAAGCGAATGGGGCACCGCGATCGGTTACGCCCTGCTCTCTGTCATCGGTTCGGTGCTGGCTCTGTTTGCTGGCCTGATGACGGTCAGGGCGCTGGCATGAGCGGCTTTGATCCCACGGCTGAAAGCGGCTCCGAGGAAGAAGAACCCCAGGGTTCGGCGAAAGAGCAGAAGCAGGCGCTGAAAACGCTGGATGTCCGGCAGTTCACGATATCCGCCGATGACGATGATATTCGTGTGGATCGCTGGTTCAAGCGGCATATGGATGATGTGCCGTTCAACATCGTTTCGCGCTGGGCGCGGACCGGTCAATTGCGGCTGGATGGCAAAAGAGTGGCACCGGGCGACCGCATAAACGCCGGTCAGATATTGCGCGTACCACCGCAGGAAATCGAACGGCCGGGGCGCGTGGCGAAAGCCAAGAGCGATTTGTCGCAGGACCAGATCGATTTTGCCCGCGAGCTGGTGATTCACAAGGACAAGTCGGCGCTGATCGTGAACAAGCCTCCCGGCCTGGCCACGCAGGGCGGCAGCAAGACCACCACCCATCTCGACGGCCTGCTCGACGCCCTGACCTTCGATGCCAAATCTCGGCCCAAGCTGGTCCACCGGCTCGACAAGGATACCAGCGGGGTGATCCTGCTGGCGCGGTCGCCGGGCGCTGCCGCTTTTTTCTCCAAGCGCTTTTCCGGTCGGGACGTCCGCAAGGTTTACTGGGCAATCGTCATGGGCGTGCCGGAAATCGCCGACGGCGTGATCGACCTGCCGCTTTCGAAACAGCCGGGTTCCGGCGGCGAGAAAATGCATGTCGACGAAGAAAACGGGCAGTCGGCCAAGTCGCGCTACCGGATCATCGAACGGGCCGGCAACCGCGCCTGCTGGGTCGAACTGCAGCCGCACACCGGGCGCACCCATCAGTTGCGCGTGCACATGGCAGCAATCGGCCATCCGATCGTCGGCGACGGCAAATATGGCGGCAAGGACGCGTTTCTGACCGGCACGATCAGCCGCAAGATGCACTTGCACGCGCGGCGGCTGCGGATCGAGCATCCCGACGGCCACAATCTCGACGTGACTGCCGACCTGCCGACCCATTTTGCCGAAACGATCGATAATCTCGGCCTCGACCTGATCCTGGGCGATCTGCCGCTCGACGAGAAAAAACCGGCCGGCAAGATGGTGCGCAAGCAGCAGGCCAAGGCGCACGCCAAGATGATCCGCAAGGACAAGCGCGGGGAACGCCGCGGCCGCGGCGAGACGGAAGGCAAGCCGGCAAAGGCCGGCAAGCCGACCAAGCGGGAACGGCCCAATGCCGGCAAAGCGACGCACAAGAAAAACATGCCGCACAAGGCCAAGGTCAAGCAGGCACTGCACAAGAAGCCCAAATAACATGCGTCCCGATTCCACCCTCCTGTGGCCCTGGGCCGCCAATGACCGCCAGCTTGTCGACGAGCGGGCCGAGGTGGCGATCAAGCTTTGCTGCGCCACCGTGCCGCTGATGCGGCCGTTCGGCAGGCCATGACCAGCAAGCTCGCCCTGTTCGACTGCGACGGTACGATGGTCGATAGCCAGGCCAATATCTGTATCTCGATGGATCAGGCCTTTGAACAACACGGCCTGGTACCCCCGAACCATCATCTGGTCCGGCGGATTGTCGGGCTGAGCCTGATCGAGGCGGTGACCCGGTTGCTGCCGGAGGGCGACGAAGCGACCGTCGCCGCGGTGACGCAGTCCTACAAGGATGGCTTCTCTGCGCTGCGCCAGAACGGCGGGCTTCATGAGCCGCTTTATGACGGGCTGCTGCAGGCACTGGAAGAACTGGAAGCATCGGGCTGGGTCCTGGGTGTGGCTACCGGCAAGTCGGACCGGGGACTCCGCCATGTGCTGGAAACCCATGGCCTGACGGATCGTTTTGTGACGCTGCAGACCGCTGACCGGCATCCGTCCAAGCCCCATCCGGCGATGGTCGAACTGGCGATGGCCGAAGCGGGCGCGACGCCGGAAACCACGGCGATGATCGGCGATACCAGTTTTGACATGGCGATGGCGGTCAATGCCAGGGTGCGCGCCGTCGGGGTCGACTGGGGCTATCATGACGAGCAGGAACTGATCGAAGCCGGAGCGGAAATTGTTGCAGCCAACATGGCCGACCTGAATGGAATATTGAACCGATGACCGAACCGATCGACGAACAGAGCGAATATGTGCCGGATCCCGAAAAGGAAAAGCAGGCGAAGGCGGTGCATTTCATGGTCAGTATGATCCGCCTGCTCGGCGTCATATTGGTGATGCTGGGGCTGGCGATCGTGCTGGATCGGCTGCCGCCCATGCCGCCGCCGGTGGGCTATGTGCTGATCCTGCTCGGACTGGTGCAAATGTGGGTCGCGCCGGTCTGGATCATCCGCAAATATGTTCGCGCCCGCGTGGCCGAAGAGGAGATCGCCAAGGCCGCCCAAGGCACAGACGCTCCGTGAAACGCTTCTACAAGCAGGTATCGGTCGCGCCAGCCGGCGAGGCCTATGCCATCACGCTTGACGAACGTCCGGTGAAGACGCCGCAGCGCAATGGGCTGGCCGTGCCTTCATCTGCTTTGGCCGATGCGATTGCCGCGGAATGGGCAGCGCAGGACGAGGATATCATTCCCGCGACGATGCCGCTGACCGGACTGGCGCAAGGCGCGCTGGATCAGGTCGAGAGCCAGCGCGACTGGATTGTCGGTCGCATCGCTGCCTTTGCCGACAGCGACATGCTCTATTATCGCGCGGACCAGAGCCAGCAGGCGCTGATCGACCATCAGGCGGACCGTTGGGATCCGTTGCTCGACTGGGCGCGGCAACGCTATGATGTCAGCTTCAATCTGATCCACGGCATCAGATACGAGGCGCAGCCGGAAGAAACGATCGAGCGGCTGACCATGGCGGTCGAAGCGCAGGATGATTTCACCGTGGCGGCGATGCTGGCGCTGGTCGGATTGTCCGGCTCCCTGATCGCGACTCTGGCGCTGGTTGAGCAGGCTCGTGATGCCGATATGTTGTGGCCGCTGGTCAATCTCGAGGAGCTTTGGCAGGAACAGCAATGGGGCCGCGACGATCAGGCGGTGATGACGCGCAATATCAAGCAGGCCGAGTTTCAGGCGGCGGCGCGCTTTGTGGAACTGTCCCGTACATAGGTTTTCCCTTTGTCATATTTTTCCGTTACAGGATTGAAACTGTAACGGAGACTGCATGACAACCAAATCCACCTTATGCGCCACTCCCGCCGAAGCGGTCGCCCTGCTTGAAAAACTCTATACCGAACAGATTGAAATAACGGCGGCCCGCTTTCGCCGCTATGCGAAATCCAAACTGGCCAAGGATGACCGCCTGCAGGGTCTTTACCCGCAGATCAGCGTCGAAATTCCCGCCGATCAGGCGACCGAAACCAGCCATCTGGCGTCTGGCCATCTGGCGGATATCAACATCTATCGCACGACAATCACCGAGCCGAAGCTGTACCGCACCTATCTGCTCGACCAGTTGCAGCGGATCGCGAATACCTTCACCGCGAAAATCCATGTCGAACTTTCCGACACGCCGATTCCGCTGGCCTTTGCCCTGGAGGATGCGGGTGCCGGGCTCGACCGGGCAAAGAAGGAAAAGCTGCCCCATTATTTTCACACGCCCAATCTGGTCAAGACCAATGACGAGATTGTCGACGGCGGACAGATTTTCCAGGGCGAGGAAGCGTCGGCGCTGTCCCTGTTCACGGCCGAGCGGGTCGACTATTCGCTGCACCGGATCCGCCATTATTGCGCGACCGACCCCGAACATTTTCAGCCGTTCATCCTGTTCACCAATTATCAGCGCTATGTCGACGAATTTGTCGAACATGGTCTGGCGGAGCTGAAGTCCGGCAAGGCGAGCATGCTGGTCGAGCCGGGCAACCGGATCACCGCCGGCGACGGGAAGCCGTCCGCTCCGCCGATCGCCAAGCCTCCGCAGATGCCCGCTTATCATCTGGTGCGCAGCGACGGTCGGCCCGGCGTGACCCTGGTCAATATCGGCGTCGGCCCGAGCAATGCGAAGACGATCACCGACCATCTCGCGGTGCTGCGCCCGCATGTCTGGCTGATGATCGGCCATTGCGGCGCGCTGCGCCGGACGCAGAGGCTGGGCGACTATGTGCTCGCCCACGCCTATCTGCGCGACGATAATGTGCTCGACGATGTGCTGCCGCCGAGCATCCCGTTGCCGACCATTGCCGAAGTGCAGCTGGCGCTGACCCGGGCGGTGCAGGAAGAAACCGGGATCGACCAGTCAAAGCTCAAGCAGCAATTGCGCACCGGCACCGTCGTCACCACCGGCGACCGCAACTGGGAGCTGCGCTTCGAACAGATTGCCAAGCGCCTCAACCAGTCCCGTGCCATCGCCATCGACATGGAGAGCGCAACGGTGGCGGCCAACGGCTATCGTTACCGGGTGCCCTACGGGACCTTGCTCTGCGCCTCCGACAAGCCGCTGCACGGCGAGATCAAGCTGCCTGGCATGGCCGATGCCTTCTATCAGGAGCGGGTCGGCCAGCATCTGGCGATCGGCCTGCGCGCGATCGAGCTGCTGGCAAAAGAGGCCGATGCGGGGACGTTGCACAGCCGGAAATTGCGGAGTTTCGGGGAGCCGCTGTTTCGGT